>CAILHX010000022.1 GCA_903834185.1 uncultured Methylophilaceae bacterium | reverse complement strand
CGGACTTTATAGACCCGGCACTAACGCTTGCGAGGCCGAATACATGTGGAGGAGTTTGCAGATTTATAAGTGGTCTGATCTCCCGAAGCTGGGAGGGCTGGCAATCACCTTCGTGTTGCTGGCGCGGATTGCAGTCAGTTTTTTCTCCGCCAACGGTTTCGTTTCCATCGTCTGGCCTCCCAGTGGTTTAGCTTTCGCTGCACTTCTTATCGGTGGTAAAAGATACTGGCCCGGCGTGTTTGTCGGCGCGCTTGTCGAAGGTTATATACAAGGCTTGTCGCCCGCCATTTTTTTCCTCATTGCGGCAGGCAAGACGCTGGAAGCCTTACTGGGCGTGTGGCTGCTGAAAAGCAATTCGCGTTTCAGCAATTCCTTGATCCATCCGCATGACTATCTATGGTTGAGCATAACTGCGGCGCTAAGTGCCTGCGTCAGCGCCGCAACGGGCGTGTCTGCATTATTGCTTGCGGGCATCGTGCCGCAGGATGCCGCGCTGCAGAACCTGCTGCACTGGTGGCAGGGCGATTTGCTGGGCATCCTGCTGATGGTGCCCATCATTCTGCTATACCGCTACGCGCCACATGAATGGACCAGGCAGGAACGCAAGCTGGAAACCTTCATCTGTCTTGGTTTGGCGGTGCTTACCGGTCAGATCATCTTCATGGGCTGGTTCCATCATTCGTTCGGTACCATTGCGCAGGGCTATTGGATGTTCCTGTTCGTCATCTGGGCGGCTGTCCGTTTCGGACGCCATCCGGTATTGGTCATCATTCTCATCACCGCGATACAAGGACTGTTAGGCGCATCCAAAGGCGTCGGCTTGTTTGCGACCGATGCCGAGAGTAACAACCTCAGCAACTTCTGGTTTTATATGCTGGTGCTGACGGTGATCAGTATCAGCCTGATGCTGTCCATTTATGAACGCCGGCTGGCAGCGACGGAACTGCGCACGATTCTGGATAACTTTCCTTTCATGGTCTGGCTCAAGGATCAGCAAGGACGCTTTCTGGCGGTCAACAATGCGTTTGCCCGTGCATGCGGTTTCGATTCGCCCAAGAACCTGTTAGGAAAAACCGATCTCGATGTGTGGCCTTATGATCTGGCACAAGCCTACCGTGCCGATGATATGCAAGTGATGACCAGCCTGAATAACAAGAATCTGGAAGAAGAAGTGGAAGAGATCGGTAAGCCACGCAGATGGTTCGAAACCTACAAGACTCCTGTCATCAATGCCGAGGGTCAACTGTTCGGAACGGCAGGGTTTTCCAGAGATATCACGGAACGCAAACAAGCCGAACAGATCATCTGGCAACAGGCCAATTTCGACCCGCTTACCGATTTGCCCAACCGCAGGATGATGCATGACCGCCTCAATCTGGAAATCAAGAAAGCACACCGTTCCTGCCATGCCGTCGCACTACTGTTCATAGACCTGGACCGCTTCAAGGAGGTGAACGACACCCTGGGGCATGCAACCGGCGATATCCTGTTGCAGGAGGCCTCGCGCCGCTTGCGTAGCTGCGTGCGTGAGACCGACACGGTGGCACGTCTGGGCGGCGATGAATTCACAATCATCCTGGGCGAAGTGGACGACATGAAGAACGTGGAGCGTATCGCCGAGAATGTATTGCGCAACCTCGCCATGCCTTTCGATCTGGGTAAGGAAGTCTCTTATATTTCAGCCAGCATAGGGGTGACGGTATATCCGACCGATGCGCCGGATGCAGAAGCCTTGCTGAAGAACGCCGATCAGGCCATGTATGCAGCCAAGAACCAGGGGCGCAACCGCTATCATTACTTCACCCAATCCATGCAGAGATCCGCACAAACCCGAATGCGTCTGGGGAATGACTTGCGTGATGCGTTGGCGAATCATCAGTTTCTGGTGTATTACCAGCCCATCGTGGAATTAAAGTCAGGCACGACCCTCAAGGCGGAGGCGTTGATCCGCTGGGCACACCCCAAGCGTGGCCTGATCGGTCCTGCAGAATTTATCGCCATCGCCGAAGAGACCGGGATGATCGTGGACATCGGCGCATGGGTATTCCGCCAGGCGGCGCATCAGGTAAAACGCTGGCGCAACATGCACCATCCCGACTTCCAGATCAGCGTGAACAAGTCGCCGGTGCAGTTCCATAACCAGGATGGCAGCCATCCCTCATGGACGATGCATCTGGATAGTCTTGAACTTCCGGGGCAGTCCATCGTGGTCGAGATCACCGAGGGCTTGCTGCTGGATACAGGTGTGCATGTCACCGATCGCCTGCAGGAATTTCAGGACGGCGGCATAAAAGTATCGCTGGATGACTTCGGTACCGGATATTCTTCACTGTCATATCTCAACAAATTCAACATCGACTACCTCAAGATAGACCAGTCCTTCGTGCAAAATCTTGCGCCCGGTTCCAGTAACATGGCCCTGTGCGAAGCCATCATCGTGATGGCACACAAACTGGGGATGAAAGTCGTGGCCGAAGGCATAGAGACCCAACAGCAACGCGATCTGCTGACCAATGCCGGATGCGACTACGGTCAGGGCTACCTGTACTCCAAACCGGTGCCCGCGCATGAGTTCGAAGTACTGCTGAAAATGCACTAGCGAACTGGCGACGGCAGAGATACAAGCCTGAAATGCAAGTCAGGACTGGCTCTTAAGCCGCTTTTCTGCGACAATTTCACCCCTTCATCCGTTTGGGGTCCATCATGGCTCAGTTCGACAATGTCAGCGTCAAAAAGAAGGCCAACGTCTATTTCGACGGCAAATGCGTTAGCCACACCATACTCCTGCCCAATGGCACACGCTCTACCGTGGGTGTGATATTCCCCAGCCTGCTCACATTCAACACCGCTTCCCCGGAATTGATGGAGATCAACCTGGGCGAATGCAAGGTACGCCTGAAGGATGAAACGCACTGGAACACCTACAAGGCGGGCGACAAATTCGCGATACCCGGCAATTCGTCATTCGAAATCGAGACAATCGAAATGCTGGACTACGTTTGCCACTTCGAATGAAATGATGACCCCGGCTTATGTCCAGCTGATGGCTGAATATAATCAGTGGATGAACGAAAAAATTTATGCAAGTTGCTCGCAGTTGAGCGACGCACAATTGCAGGAAGACCGGGGCGCGTTTTTCAAGTCCCTGCAAGGCACGCTGGCACATATCGTCTGGGCTGATGGCTTATGGATGAGCCGTTTTCTGGCAACTCCCGATTACGTTGCGCCGAAGATAGAAAATCTAAAGCAGATGAGTTTCGCGTCCTTGACGCGGCACAGGCTAGAGCAGGATGCGGCGATCAGTAATTGGGCTGGCACGCTAGACGCATCGTGGTTGAGCCAGCCCCTGACGTGGCTCAGCGGCTTGTACCAGCGTACCCTCACGGAACCGGGGTGGCTGGCGGTGACGCATTTTTTCAATCACCAGACGCACCACCGCGGGCAGGCCACCACCTTGTTGATGCAGTTCGGCATCGACCCGGGCCCGACCGACCTGGTATTTATGACTGCATTGCCAAACACTGATAAGCACTGATAAGCGAGGCCGATATGCCATCTTTTGACATTACTTCCGAAGCAGACATGGTAGCGTTGAAGAACGCGATCGATGTGGCTGACCGCCAGATTAATAATAGATACGACTTCAAAGGCACCAGTGCCAAAGTGGAGTTGAACGAGAAAGACAAACTGATCACCCTGTTCGGCGACTCCGATTTTCAGCTGGATCAAATCAAAGACATACTGTTCCCGGCGCTGGAAAAGAAAGAAGCCGATAGCAGCAAGCGCATGGAGCAGCTCGATGTGCAGAAAATCTCCGGCAACAAGGTCAAACAGGTGATGAAGATCAAGGATGGCATAGACAGCGAACTGGCCAAGAAGATCACCCGCCTGATCAAGGATTCCGGGCTCAAGGTTCAGGCCAGCATCCAGGGTGAAGCGGTGCGCGTCAACGGTGCCAAACGCGATATCTTGCAGGACGCGATCGCACTGGTGCGAAAATCCATTACGGATTTCCCGTTGAAATACGGTAATTTCAGAGATTAAGAGAAACGCAAAATGTTAAAAGTAGGTTTTATAGGCTGGCGCGGTATGGTGGGCTCGGTGCTCATGCAACGCATGCGTGACGAACGCGATTTCGACCTGATCGCACCGGAATTCTTCACCACCTCCAACATCGGCGGCAGCGCCCCTGATGTAGACAAGGATGTGCCTGCGCTCAAGGATGCAATGGATATCACCAGCCTCAAGGCACTGGATGTCATCGTCTCCTGCCAGGGCGGCGACTACACCAGCGAGATATTCCCCAAGCTGAGAAACGCAGGCTGGAACGGTCACTGGATAGATGCGGCTTCTACCCTGCGCATGGAACAAGACGCCGTCATCATACTCGACCCGGTGAACAACCACGTCATACAACATGCACTGAGCATGGGCGGGAGCAACTGGATAGGCGGCAATTGCACCGTGTCGCTCATGTTGATGGGCTTAGGCGGCCTGTTCCGCGAAGGCCTGGTGGAGTGGGTGACTGCCATGACCTATCAGGCAGCATCAGGCGCCGGCGCGCAGAACATGCGCGAACTGCTGCAACAGATGGGCGAGGCGCACCGCGTCGCGCAGGAATACCTGAACGACCCCGCCGCCGCGATACTGGATATAGACCGCGAAGTCGCTGGTACGCTGCGCGACGACAGCTTCCCCACCGCGCATTTCGGCGTACCGCTGGCAGGCAGTTTGATCCCGTGGATAGACAAGGACCTGGGCAACGGCCAGAGCAAAGAAGAATGGAAGGGCCCGGTCGAGACCAACAAGATACTGGGGCTGGAGCAAAGCCCGGTGCCGATAGACGGCCTATGCGTACGTATCGGCGCCATGCGCTGCCACTCGCAGGCATTGACCATCAAGCTGAAAAAAGACCTGCCGCTGGCCGAGATCGAAGCCATCATCGCCGGTGCCAACGACTGGGTACAGGTGATCCCCAATGAGCGCGAGGCCAGCATGCGCGAGCTGACGCCTGCGGCGGTGACCGGAAAGCTGACGGTGCCGGTGGGGCGGTTGCGCAAGATGAGTATGGGGGGAGAGTATCTTTCGGCGTTTACGGTTGGCGACCAGTTGCTTTGGGGGGCGGCGGAACCGTTAAGGAGGATGTTACGGATATTGGTTGAGAGCTAAAGCTCTAAGACCTTTTGTCGTCATTCCAGCAAAAGCTGGAATCCAGGGTTTGAAATCAATTAAATAAAACCGTCGGGGGTTGCCCGACAGCAAGTCACTTTCCTTTGCTTGTCCAAAGGAAAGTAACCAACGCAAAAGACCCCCTCACCCCAGCCCTCTCCCACAAGGGGAGAGGGAGCTAGAGCGTAGGGCGCACTCGCTTGCAGTGCGCCGTATGTAGGCTATAAAACAACATCCCCGACCTAGAGAACTAAATCCGGCTATTTCGGCTGGGCAACAAGTTGCTCACCCTACGCAAATATCAAAATCTCACCCTTGCCGTCACTAGCCAGATCACCGCCAAACTTCTGCACGCGGTTCTGGCTGAGGTGGGCGAATTTGCTGGGGAGGGGGGTGAACGATTTGAACATGAGGTTGAGGTAGGGCAGGGTGTGGTGGCCGCAGTCCTGGATGGTGGTGTGGAAGTCGGTGGGTTTGAACAGCAATATGGTGCCGTGGCGCATGCCGAAGCCTACGTATTTGCCTACCTTACCCATCACACCTATGGTGCCTGCGATCATGCGCGAGGCGCAGTATTCGCCTGCATCGCCTTCGATCAGCAGTACCCCTCTGCGCATCTGGTCGCCCGCGCGGTCTCCGGCGTTGCCGGTGACGATGACAGTGCCGCCGCGCATGCCTTTTCTGTCGCCGGGGAGTGCGCCGCCGATGAAATCTCCTGCATTGCCGAGGATATGCAACAACCCGCCCGCCATGCCGCAAGCGGCATAAGCGTCGGCATTGCCGTGCACGGTCAGGCTGCCTTTCTTCATCTGCAGGCCGAGGTAGGAGCCGACATCGCCGTGCACGGTGACACTGCCACAGCTCATGTGCGCGCCGATGAAATCCAGCTTGCCGTTGCTGTTGCTGAATTCGATGTTGCTGCTGTCGTTGCCGGAAATATCGAATACCTGATCGGCTTGGAGTTGCTGCCTGCCGCTTTGCAATAGCGTGGCGGCGATGTCTTTGGCCGATTTTCCGGCCAGCAGGTCGGGGGTCAGCGGTGAGCAATCCACGCGCTGCACGGGCTTGATCTTGAGCGTGAAGGCCAAGGCACTCATGACATTATTTCCCGTAAATGAAACTGGAACTGCCCCAGCTTGCCGCCGTAATTACCGGCGGAAATACGTTTGATGCCGCCCGATGCCCCCAGCTCGCAGGCTGCGGCGATACCGGAGCGGGTGGCTTTGCGGATATCGGCATCGCTCAGGCCGTCGATCACGATCTCCATCACCGATTCGATCTCCGGCGACAAGTCGGTGCGGGTGATGCCTTTGAGCGTAGGGCAGAACGCGTCATTGGTGGAGGCGATCAGCGTTTTGTATTTGGAGCCGACCTTGGAGCCGGAGCGCACCACGCCGCCGGGGAACGGCATGATCACGTTAGGTATTTGCCGCATGGCTTCTACCGCTGCTTCGCAGGCAGCCAGCGCCTGCGTTTGCGATGTCGCCAGTATCAGGAAATTGCCTCCGCCTACTGCGCGCACCATGCCGGTGGTTTCTTCCGTCAGAAATTCGCCGTCCATCACCGGCACGCGCCAGTAACGTTTGCCGTTGAACAGTTTGGAAGTCTGGAAGCCGTCGCCGAAGAATCTTAAGTTTTTACCCAGATTGATGCGGGTGACGGTTTCCGGGTCGCCGTCTATGCCGGAGAATGCCGCGGTGGTGGGGCAGGTGAGTATGCATTGCCCCATGCGCGTTTCCAGTTGCTTCATCAGCACTGCGCTGCCCATGGCGAACATCAGTATGGATACGCCAGGGCGCCCGTCCGGGGTTTCGGATGCGTCCATCTCGCGCTCGATGCCGGCTTCCACGCCGCAGGCGATCACCGAAGTGGCAAAACCGGTCATGGTTGCGGCGGCGATATGCGCCCACTTGTGGTTCTGCGCCGTGATGATGACGCGCGTACCGCGCATGTTGAATGCTTCGGCGAAAGTGTCATCAATATGTACCCCGTTGATGATCATGTTGTTTTTTCTCTCCGCCCTTTGCATTCATGCACCTGCACGTGGCCTCTGCCGTCATCGGCGATGTGCTGGTCGGTGACCTTGACGTGTTCCATTCTTACCGTGTGGTAAGCGTCGAAATACTTGGCGATGTCTTTTTCGATGCCGCGGTCGAATTCCGGCTTGACCACATGCGTGGCGCCCCAGGTCACTTTGACTACGCTGCCGTCTTTGACTACCAGTTGGCCGTCCTTGAATACGTGATCCGGCTTGGTGAACATCTTTTCGCGGTCGGCATCGTCGGTGTAAACGGTGATGTCGGCTGCCGCGCCTGCGCCTAGGTGGCCCCTGTCATGCAGGCCGACCAGTTTCGCCGCTCCGGCGCGGGTCATGATGGCGATCTCGTACAGCGTATATTCGCGCTCTATGCTGCCCAGCGTACTCATGGCTTGTGCGTCGGGGCTGATGCGCGAGAAGGCTTCTTTTCTAAAAGTCTTGTCCATCAGCAGCCGGATCAGATGCGGATAGCTGGTGAACGGCGCGCCGTTGGGGTGGTCTGTGGTGAGGAAGATACGCCACGGGTCTTCCACCAGCAGGAAGATCTCCAGCCCTATCGCCCATTGCAGCGCGTTGACGAAGTTCTTGTCCTTGTATTTGAACGGTACGACACCGCAACCCGCGTCGCATTCGATGTCCATCACCACCCACTTCTTCGGGCTGCCGGCGGCATGGTTGCGGAACTGCGCCATGTTGTCGCCGGAAGCGGTCACCGTCTGTCCGAACAGGATCTGGCCGACATCGGCGGAAACGTTCTTGCGCTGGTTGATGGCTTCGGCGATGCGCGCCGCGCCGGAGGAGAATTTGCGGTCGCCCTCGGTGCCGTAGCTGTGAAACTGGATATGGGTGAGGTGTATGGGGTAGCCTTCCGCGCCCAGCATGGTGTTGAGCGTAGTCTCCACATTGCCCGGCACGCCGAGGTTGTTGCCGTGGATGTGCAGGGGATGCGGTACACCCAGCTCATACACGGCGCGCGCCAGCGTTTTCAGCACTTCGCGCGGAGTGACCTGGTAGTAGCTGTTGTTCTCATCCAGATCCAGCATGCGCTGATTGAATTTGAAGGCGCTGATGCCGCCCGGATTCACTACCTTGATGCCCATCGCCTGACTGGCGTGCAGGGTCCAGGCGACATAATCGTTGATCGCGTTCTGGTCTTTTTTTGCCGCGAGCATTCTCAGCAGCATGTCATCGCTGCCCAGCATGGCGTAGCCGCCTTTGTCTATGATGGGCACATCGCCCATTTCCAGATGCGCCTGACGCGCGTTCATCGGCAGCACCGCGGGTTCGAACCCTGCGGTATAGCCCATTTCGGCGTAACGGTAGCCGGTGGTCAGGGTGGAAGGCGCGGCATGGCCGCAACCGGCGCGGCACAGCTCGCTATGGCCGACCGGGTCGCCCCTGTGGTCTTCCGGCAGCATCATGCGTGCGATATTCACTTTGCCGCCGCCGATATGGGTGTGCATGTCGATGGCACCCGCCATCACCACCTTGCCCGCCAACTGGTATTCCTGGTCTATGCGCTCCGTATCCTTGGGTTTGGCGACGATGCGCCCGTCGCGCGCATAGATATCCATCACCTTGCCGTCTATGCCGTGTGCCGGATCGTAAACCCTGCCGCCTGTGAGTTTGATTAACATAAGTTTGGATTCATTTTTAACCACAGATGAACACAGATAAAATCAGAAATACTGATAAATCAATGTTTTGTTGTGTGCGTCCTTTGAAGATATCTGTGTTCATCCGTGTTTATCCGTGGCTAATTAGTCTTCAGCGTTTTTTCAATCTCGCCCAGCACTTCACCCAGCCTGGGCAGCGTGCTTTCGCGCAATTGATAAAGCGGTAGCGATACCACGTTATCCATACGGAAAGCGATGCCCTGGTGATCAATGCCGGGCACGCTCACCGGGATGAATACTTCCGGTTCGCGTTGCAGTTTCATCTGCGGGTGACCTATGGCGATGGTCGGGGTCTGCGTCACCGGCGGCGGGGCGTCCGGGTTGAAGGTGGATACCCACAGCAAGGCATCCGTTTCGCCGCTTTGCAATAGAACGTCTGTGGAAAGATGATAGGCATCATGTTCGGGCCAGCTTCTGGCATAAGAGCTGCGCATCGGGTAACCGGAGGTCCATGTGGCGACCTGGTTGGCATTCATCTCGCCATCCATGCCCCCCAGCGGCAGGCCGGAGCTGCGTGTGGTGCTGTTCAGGGTTTTGACCAGCTCCACGATATTCTGCACGGTAAGTTCGGCATGCTCAAAGTCCAGCGTCGCAGCCGCCCAGGTCACCACACTGTATCTGGCTGCCTTGAGCCTTGCCGCCAGCTTTTCCAGATCAGCCACGGCGATGCCGGCGACCTCGTGCGCCACGACACGCTTGCCCAGCACCAGTGCACGCAATACGGCGATTACTTCCGGCAGTTGCACTATTGCGCACGGCAGCACGTCCGGTTTTCTGCCGTCGGGTGCGACGCCTGCCGTGGTATCCGGGTCGCCACCCAGATACACGATCTCACGCTTGGAGGTGTCCTGCCCGAACATGGTTTCCCCGTTCCATATCTGGCGTTCGAAGAAGCGTGGGAAGGTGCTGACGATATCGGTGCCGATGACCAGCAGCAGGTCGACGCGGTTGCGTACTTCAGTCAGGGTGGTGGTTTGCCATCCGCTGTTCTGCACCACCTGCACGTTGCGCATGAAGTTGTTGGAATTCATGTGATCCACTGTCGCCCCGGCCTTGTCTGCCAGGCTCATCACTGCGCGCATGCCCTGTACTTCGGTTGCCAGCGCGCCCAGCAACGGCATCTGCGCCTGCCGCAGGATCTCGCCGCTACGGGTGATGGCCTGAGCCATGGTGGCGGGTTTGCCATCTACTCTGGGGCTGGTGGGAGATGCGCTGCGGCTAAAGAAAACCACGCTCTTGTGACAGCCGTTTTTGACCACCGACAGCTTATCCTTGGCGGAATCTGTAGCGGTCTCTATGGTGAGGTCGTCACATAGCAGACCGCAGGCCGGGCAGGTTACATTTTCTATCACCATGGCTCTATCGCAATACTCGGTGTTGAAACTTTGATGGTGGAAACTTGATATTAGCTTATCCTAAGATTTTCTAGCAAGGTATTGCCTAACGAGATTGCCTAGCAAGGCAAAATCCGTCAGCATTCGGGCATGAATACACATTACCCCTCAACACTACCCTCTCCCGTTACGGGAGAGGAGGCTAAGCCTGCTGCCAGTGTGACCGTATCGGCACGTTTACATCTTGGATTCATCGATATGCACGGCGGCCTGGGGCGGCGTTTCGGCAGTATAGGGCTGGCACTGGACAGTCCCTGCGCCACAATCGTCGCCACGCAGGATGCCGACTTTCAGGCTGATGGTGTATGGGCACCGAGAGTGTTGCAATATGCCCGGGACTTTGCGCAAAAGGCAGGCATAGCTGGCGGCGCACATTTTTCTGTCCATGGGCTGATTCCCCGCCACGCGGGTCTGGGTTCCGGCACGCAGATGGGTCTGGCGGTTGGTTCCTTGCTTTCCGCACTCTACGGCCTGGGTTTGACGGTACAGCAGATCGCCGCCATTACCGAACGCGGCGCGCGTTCCGGTATCGGTATCGGCGCATTCGAGCACGGCGGTTTGCTGGTGGATGGGGGGCGCGGAGTGGATACGGTAGTACCGCCGATACTGGCGCGCATGGATTTCCCTGCAGAATGGCGGGTACTGCTGGTGATGGACGACAGTCTGGCAGGGGTGCACGGCGCAGAGGAAGTGGCTGCGTTCAACATGCTGCCGGAGTTTCCCGCGCAACAGGCTGCGCGCATCGCGCACCTGACGCTGATGCAGTTATTGCCTGCGCTGGCGGAACATGATCTGCCCGTATTTGGTGCGGCAGTGAGTGAGATCCAGTGCATCATAGGCGACTATTTTGCACCAGCACAGGGCGGCGGACGCTACGCCAGCCCGGCTGTTGCTGCCGCCATGCATTGGCTGGAACAACGCGGAATATCTTGCTTGGGACAGAGTTCGTGGGGCCCTACCGCTTTTGCCATGTTTGCGTCTGAAACAGAAGCTCAACAATTTTTGCACCAAATCCAGCAAAAATATCCTGAGTTGGGATATGCTGTCTGTGGAGCGAGCAATGCAGGATGCGTTGTTGATTTTTGTAAAGATTAGATGAGTTTATAGGGGGCCAAGTGAGGACTGAAATCATGGAAAAACCATATGTGTTGCACTTTATTACAACCGAAAAGAATGCAAGTCCGTTCGATGCCAACATGGCATACGATGCAGGATATGAAGCGGTAGTGCCATACACCTCGGTATCGACCGACGAGGTGATGGGGTTGGTGCAGGACGCTATTTTTTCACGAGGCGCTCGTGGTGTATGGCGTACCGGAATTTTTATCGGTGGTCGCGATATCGAGATCGCCATGGAAATGCTGGCGATCGCCAAGAAATCCATGGTCGGGCCGTTTCAGGTGTCTGTATTCGCCGATCCATCCGGCGCATTCACTACTGCCGGAGCACTGATGGCCATGGTAGAGGGTGTGTTCAAGCGCCATCACGGCAGCGACCTTTCGGGCCGCAAGATCAGCATATTCGGCGCAGGCCCGGTGGGAGGCTGTTGTGCCATTATCGCTTCCAAATGCGGTGCCGACGTGCAACTTGTATCGCATAAATCGCTGGAAGACGTGCAGATTAAGGCCGACAACTATAACAAACAGCACGGCACCCGTATCAAGGTGGCGGACGGCAATAATGAAGCCAAGAAGACCGAGATCCTGCATGACACCGAAGTTGTGCTGTGTACCGCTTCTACCGGTACTCGCGTCATCGACAAGTCCATGTATGTCGGTTCCAAAACGCTCAAGGTGCTGACTGATGTCAATGCTGTTCCGCCGAGCGGTATCGAGGGTCTGGATGCCATGTCCAATGGCGATCCGCTGGATGGAACCAATGCCATCGGTTTTGGCGCACTGGCTATCGGCAGCATGAAATATCAGATCCAGAACCTGCTGTTCAAGAAAATGCTGGAAGGACAGACGCACGTCTATCTGGACTTCATGTCGGCCTTTGAGATGGCACGCAAAGATCCAACCTGATTTAATAGTCATCGCCGCCTGCGCCCGGCCATATGTCATTGCCGCCGCGCAAGCCGGCTACAACATCGCCGCGTTCGACATATTTGATGATGCCGATACGCGGCGTTTTTGTGTCTATAGCTCTCGTGTAAATTTCGCCCATGGCGGGTTCGATGCAGCTGATCTGCTGCAACAGCTGGGCGCGCTGGATGTGAGCCGGGTGCAAGGCGTGGCCTACGGCAGCGGTTTTGAAGGACAACCGCAATTGCTGGCAGCCATTGCGCAAAAATTGCCCTTACTAAAAATGCCTATATTGGGTAATGCGCCGCAGGCAGTCGAGCAAGTCAAAAATCCCGGATACTTCTTCCCCTTGCTTGACCGGCTACATATCAGGCATCCCGAGATCAGCCTGCATGCGCCGTCGCCGCAGGACGGCTGGCTGATCAAGTCGGCAGGCGGTTCCGGCGGCACGCATATCCGGCAGTCCTGGCAGGATATCAAACCGGATGATTACTTTCAGCGTCAGGTGACAGGCCGCTCCATCTCGTTATTGTTTCTGGCGGACGGGCACGATATCCGGGCCGTAGGTGTCAACGAGCAATGGTGCGCTCCGGCTGCGCATATGCCTTATCGCTATGGCGGAGCCGTCAGCGGCATCGTCTTGCCTGAGGTAGTGCGTGACGAGATGGAGACGTCAGCACGCAACATTACGGCTGCAGTGGGTTTGCGGGGGCTGAACAGCGCGGATTTCATGCTTGCCGCGCATGGTTTGCTGTTGCTGGAGATCAATCCGCGCCTGAGTGCCACCATGGATCTGTACCGGATACCTGATCTGTTCGAGCTTCATGTGCAGGCGTGCCGTGGCAGGCTGACTGAGTTTCATCCGGGAAGCCCGCCATCAGCAAAAGCCCATGGCATCGTCTACGCTCCACAGCATTTGCATATCCCTGAAAATTTTGCATGGCCTTCCTGGACATCAGATATCCCGCATGCTGGATTCATTCCGCAACACGCGCCGGTATGCACTGTATCCGGTCAGGCGGCACTGGCAGAAGATGCCAAAACGCAGTGCTTTGCCAGAAGGCTGGAACTTGAGGCACAATTGTGCGCACTATGCCCGTAGAGGGCCATAATAAAAGCAGCCTTAATTCTAGTAAGAGATGGAGGAGCGCCACATCATGAGTGATACCGATACACACGCCACATTAGACACCAGCCGTTGGCCCGGCGTTAATGCGCTGGCAGCACCGCTGGTGCAATACATGAAAGATAACGCCGACAAATTGAGGGTCGGGGTGCAACAGCTTGACAGCGGCGCTACTGTGATCGATGCCGGTATCAAGTTCGCGGGCGGTCTGGAAGCAGGGCGGCTGGTGGGCGAGATATGCATGGGCGGGCTGGGTACTGTGTCCATCCAGCACACGCCTTCGCGCCGCTGGCCGTTCGAGATTTGTGTGCACAGCACCAACCCGGTACTGGCTTGTCTGGGCAGCCAATATGCAGGCTGGAGTCTGAATCACGGCGACTTTTTTGCGCTGGGCTCAGGTCCCGGGCGTGCCATGGCAGTGAAAGAAGAACTGTACAAGGAACTTGGATACAAGGATAAGCACAGTGTCGCAGTACTGGTGCTGGAAGTGGATAAACTGCCGCCGCCGGAAGTGGTGGAAAAAGTGGCGCGCGATACCGGCCTGCAAGCGGAAAAGCTGACCTTCATCCTCACCCCGACGCGCTCACTGGCGGGTTCGTTCCAGGTCGTGGCGCGCGTGCTGGAAGTGGCACTGCATAAAGTACATGCGTTGGGATACGATCTAAGTCTGGTGGTAGATGGCATGGCCGCGGCACCGTTCGCCCCGCCCGCCAAGGATTTTGTCACCGGAATGGGACGCACCAACGATGCCATCCTCTACGGCGGGCAGGTGCATCTGTTCGTCAAGGGTGACGACGACGCAGCCCGCCAGCTTACGGAGAAGCTCCCATCGGGGACATCACCCGACTACGGCAAGCCGTTCGGCGAGATATTCAAAGGCGTGAAATACGATTTCTACAAAATAGATCCCATGCTGTTCGCACCGGCACAAGTCATCGTCACCAATATGGATAGCGGCAACTCTTTCCGTGCGGGCAACATAGACGAGAAGCTGCTGGATTTATCGTTTGGTGGTTGAAGGCATTTTTAGCCACAGATGGATGCGGATAAACACAGATAAAAGCAGAATATTTTGAACAACCGCACCCCGGTTTTCACCGACGATCCCGGCTGGCACGGCAAGCGTTTGCAGGATGCTTTTGCCGCGAGAGGGCTGGAAGCGGTATTCATCTCGCTCAAGGATTGCGGTTTCGACTTTAGTCGTGCTCAACATCCCGGAATCACTATCCCCGGTTTTGACAGCCTGCCGCGCGGTGTATTCGTGCGCGGCGTGCCCGGCGGCACGGTACAGCAAGTCATCGCGCGGCTGGATATCCTGCATGCGCTCACCATGTCGGGAGTGGCCGTTTACAACGACGGTCGCGCCATAGAGCGCACCGTGGACAAGGCCATGACCAGTTTTTTATTGCACAGGCGCGGTATTTCCACCCCCGCCACCTGGGTATGCGAATCCCGCCACATGGTGGAAAAAATCAGGATGCAGCAGGGGCCGTTGGTGATGAAGCCGTTGTTCGGTTCGCAAGGCATGGGCATCAGGCGGCTGGAACCGGAGGAGGCTTTGCCGGTGCCGTTGGAACAGCACGTAGAGGGCGTGTACTATCTGCAGCAATATATCAACAGCGGGGAAGGGGCATGGCATGATTACCGCGTGTTCATCATCCGCGGCAAAGCGGTGGCGGCAATGAAACGTCATGGCACGGGCTGGGTGAACAATGTGGCGTTGGGCGGGCGTTGCGAAGTGTATGCGGTGGACAGCGAGATCGCTGCGCTGGCAGTGCAGGCCGCAGATGCCATGGATATCGATTATTGCGGCGTGGATATCATCTGTGAAAAGAGGGCGGGTGATGCTGATGGCAACATGTACGTGCTGGAGGTCAACAGCATTCCGGCATGGAAAGGATTACAGAGCGTGGTAGGCTATGATATCGCGCAATTGCTGGTGGATGATTTTCTGGCGAAAGCATCATGAACGCTAAATGAGATGAACGAGTACGAAAGAATTTTCGAGAACGCTTGTCTGGCCGAGTTGGAGGCAATCAAACCCGGCAATGTGCACGTGTTCGCTGACGGCCACGGCATGACGGTGGGAGATTTTGCCAAAGCTGCACGTGGTGCTGCGGGCGAGATCGCAAGGTCAGGGCTGACGGTAGGTCAGCGCATCGATCAGGCGGTTGCCGCCAGTTGGGATCTGACGCGCTGCAATACCAATCTCGGCATCGTGCTGCTGGCTGCGCCACTGATACACTCTGCGCAGACCGGTCTGCCGCTGCCCCAAGTGCTGCGTGCGCTCACGGTAGAGGATGCCTCACTTGCCTACCGCGCCATCCAGCGTGCCAATCCGGCGGGTCTGGGCAAGGTTGATCTGTATGATGTCACCAATAAAACCGGCAAGCCGCTATGTACTTTGTACCGGGCAATGCAGGTGGCAGCAGGGCGCGACAGGGTGGCCTTTCAGTATGCATATGATTATGCCGATGTATACAGGATAGGCGTGCCTGCCTATCAAGGTGCGCTGGCACAATGGAACAATACCACCTGGGCGATCACCGCGACTTATCTGACCTTACTCTCGGAATTGCCGGATTCGCACATTGCCAGAAAATATGGCGATGCTGTTGCCAAAAACGTTCAGGAACAAGCGGAGATGCATCTGGTTGCGTTGATGGCCTGCACCAATCCCAAGACCTACCTGGGGGATTTGCTCAGGTTCGACACCGAGCTGAAACAACGGAAAATCAACCCCGGAACCAGTGCCGATCTGACAGTTGCCACCCTGCTGGCCATAGAATTAAAGCAATGAGTAAAAAAGTTGAACCCAAACCATTTTTTTTTCGTGTCCAGTTGACTAATGTACTGGTTGATGTGTAAGAATGTCATTCAGGCCAGATTTTACAACGGCACGATTTCCATCTTAATCTAGCTGTTAAAGCTAGCTGTTTGATAACAAATTCGAGGAGAGCAACATGGCTGTCATTGATCGCGTTCTAGTAGGAGAAGCATTAGTTATCGCGGACCGTCCTGAAGGCGGTTTGGACTTGAAGAATGTGGCACACATTGAACTCATTATCGGGCCACGCGGCAGTGCAGCCGAAGATGCATTCTGTCGTACCCTGACCGACCAGAAGTGGGGCGTTAACGGCCTGTTGGCCGTGGTTGCGCCCAACCTGATGTGCAAGCCTGCCACCGTGATGTACAACAAGGTGACCATCAAGAACGGCAAACAGGCAATCCAGATGTTCGGCCCCGCCCAGCGCGCTGTGGCAATGGCAGTGATGGATTGCGTTGCTGACGGTACCATTCCGCAAAATGAAGCAGAAGACGTATTCATCTGCGTAGGTGTGTTCATCGACCATCGTGCCGATATGGATGACCGCGTGCAGGAATGGAACTATCAAGCGGTGAAGCAAGCGCTGAAGAGCGCCATCGCACGTGAACCTAAAGTGGGCGAAGTACTGAAGAAGTATACCGACCCTGCTTACGCTCACCCATTCCAGGCTAAAGGCCCGGCAATCAGCAGACGTGCAGAAGATAATTAATCATCTGTATTCCTGCGATTAAATAAATGGCAATAAAAAAAGCGGCGTAAGCCGCTTTTTTTATGTCCGCCGCTTTTTGGCATATTCGCAAATTACTCAATCAATGGTGTTGACTTTCATAATGAGAACCATTATCATTTACATAAAATTGAGAATAAGTCTCAATTGCGATCTCTGTGAAAGGTCATCAATCATGAAAAGAAGTTGCTCCAATCTGTTGATACTGTCGCTCGGCCTGATGTTCGCTGCTACTGCCCAGGCCGATGATTACGTCATCACCATCAAGAACAGCCAGTTCTCGCCCGCTCAACTATCCGTACCTGCAGGCAAGAAAATCAGGCTTGTCGTGAAGAACCAGGATGCCATCCCGGCGGAATTCGAGAGTAGCGACCTCAATCGCGAAAAGGTGATCACTGCCAACAGCGAGATATTCATCTTTATCGGCCCGCTTGATGCAGGCAGCTATGGTTTTTTCAACGACTTCAAACCCGAATCCAAGGGGGCCATTGTCGCAAAATAAATCATGCCAAAATCAACCTTGAACATCATGGAAAATATGTACAACAAGAAATTGCTGCTGCGCACGCTATGCGGTGCATCTTTCATCGCACTCAACACGGTGGCGAGCCAGTGCGCTGCGTTCGGCCTGGATGAGGTGTATTCACCGAATACCGATTATCGGGAATTCGCTTTTGAAGTCAACGCGGCGCGTTCGTTCGATGCCGATCCGGCCAAGGACAACGCACAGACCGGCGAATTGATTCTGGAAGCAGGGATTCTGCCGAGGCTGACGGTAGAAGTCAGCGGTCAATATTCGCAGGATCCCGGCGGCGGCTTTCATCTGGATGCGCGCGAGGTCGAAGCGCGTTATCAGTTAGTGGAAACCGGCGAGTACTGGATGGATGCCGGTATTCTTGCGGCCTATGGCTTTGCTACTCAGGATAGTTCACCGGATTCGCTGGAAGTAAAATTACTGCTGCAAAAGGACTCCGGCAAGCTCACCCATACCGTCAATCTCGGTTTCAGCCAGGACGTAGGCAAGTACTCTGCCAGCGGCGGTCCGGATTTCAGTCTGTTGTGGAATACGCGTTACCGGTATAACGAATATTTCCAGCCCGGCGTGGAATTGCAAAGTGATTTGGGGCAGAGACGGCAGCTGGGGCACTTCGACCAGCAGGAGCACTATATCGGTCCGGCTATCTACGGCAAACTGTTCGGTCATCTGAATTACCAGGTTGCCTTTTACCACGGCATCAGTGATGCTGCAGCCAGCAACGCCGCAAGGGTGCACTTTGAATATGAAATGCACTTTTAGGCATCAAGATACTGTTCGCGTGGTAACGATGCGCTAAGCCTGTGATGCAGGTATCCGTCATTCAGCGGCAACAGGCTGAATGACGGAATCATGAATGCCTAGCGCATTCCGCCGGCAATCTCGATGGTCTCGCCGGTGATGTATTTTGAATCTTCCGAAGCCAGATACACCGCTGTAGGGGCGATGTCATCCACCTGGCCGATACGGCCCAATGGCGCAGTCGTTTCAAACCATGTCTTCATATCGCCTTCAGCAAACCCGGCGGAATTCGTGCCTTCAGTGGCAATCAGACCGGGGTTGATGGCATTCACTCTTATCCTGCGCGCACCCAGTTCTTTGGCCAATACTCCTGTCAAGGCATCCACCGCCCCTTTGGTTGCCGTGTAAACGGCAGAGTTGGGCGGCAGCAATGTGGTCACTGCAGAGCTGATGTTAATGACGCTGCCGCCTGTTGCCGGAAACAGCGTGAGAGCTTCTTTCGTGGACAGCAGCAGGCCCAGCACGTTCAGATTGAATTGCTTATGGAAATGTTCTTCAGTGATCTGTTCCAGTGGCGCAAAATCATAAATACCGGCGTTGTTCACCAGAATATCCACATGACCATAGGCCTTTTTGGTTTCCGCGAATAGCCTGGTGATGTCCGCCTGTTTGGAAACATCGCCCTGCACCGCAACTGCTTTACCGCCTTTGCCGGTGATTTCCGTCACCGTTGCATCCGCTCCGTTTTTGCTGGATGCATAATTCACCACCACCGATGCGCCTTCGCTTGCCAGTGCTTTGGCAATCGCCGCACCTATGCCTTTGGATGCGCCTGTCACTACTGCTACCTTGCCTTCCAGTTTCTTTGTCATGCTGTTCTCCAATATGAATAAGTTGTGAAGTTGAAAAAAAATCTGTAATCCAAAAAGTCGTGAACCGATATAGTTCGTTAGTACATTATTATTGTACAATTGTACCATGTCAGCATGAATGTTAATATTCATTCATGGTTCAATTCGTACACCCGGCGATGGAAGACTTAACCCTGGAAGGCGTGCTTCAGGCGTTGGCCGACCCTATGCGTCTGCGCATCATGCGCAGCCTGATGCAGGAGCAGAGTTGCATGTCCTGTTCCGAAGCTGCGCCATGTCCGGACATGGCCAAATCGACCCTGTCGCATCACTTTCGCACCTTGCGTGAGGCGGGGTTGATCCGTACCACGAAAAAAGGCGTGGAAAACCGGAATGTGGTACGTACAGAAGATATTGAGCAGCGTTTTCCCGGGCTGTTGAAGCTGGTACTATCCCTGGCAGCCTGAAATCCGGCTTTCCGTCCTGTCTAATCCAGTAAAAGCCTATAGGGAGTCATCCTGGATTTCACAAAGCCTTTCTTTTGATAAAAAGACTGGGCTTTGGTATTTTCAATATCCGTTAGTAAGGTAATTCTTTTACAGCCCGCTTTTTTTGCTTCGCAAATCGCAAAATCAACCAACTGCGAGCCGATGCCCTTACCCCTGGATTCGGCCAGAACTACCATATCCTCAAGAATGGCTACTTTAGAGCCTAGGGCGGTTGATTCCGTAAATAGCAGATTAACCATTGCCAATATTTTTTTATCAGCCCTGGCAACCAAAACTATGCCAATCTTCGGATCAGGAATGATTTTGCCAAGAGCTTTGCTTTGGGCTTCTGAATTGGGTTCAAACTCTGCCTCCTGCTCAAAAAGAGTCTCCAATAATTCAACCAGCTCGGGGATGTCGCAAAGGTTGGCTTTGATAAATTTCATGGATCATTTTAATCAGCCCGCAGGGCGTACTGCAAGCGGTTGCGCCCTTTGGGCTAACCGGGTTCGTCCAGCTTTCTTGTGGCGATCACTTTCCCTGCCTGAATGTCGGCTTCGAATCGTTTGTAACAAGGGTAGGTCGAACAACTCAATTTAAGCCAGCCGTAGGAATCTATGACAAAGTATGGATTGAGAGCGCTGCAGTATGGGCAATTGACCAAAGTGCTATTGTTTTGCATTATCGATCTCCGTTATACGAGGTGAATTTCTCGGAAATATATGTTGCAAATAATGAAGTTGAATCGGGCTTAAATCATAAAACAAAATAACCGATAATTTCAAGCGCAGGCTGGTCAGCCATGGATAAATGTATCCAGATCAGCCGCGGTGATATTGCCGTTATGCAGCGCGCTTGCCAGCAGTGCTCCTGCCGCTCCCGCATCCCTCAAAGCCGTAAGGTCGGCAATATCGCGTACGCCGCCTGCGGCATACAGATGGTGAAGCGGCGCTTGTTGCTGCACGGAGTTTAATGCACCCAGATCCGGTCCGGCGTTGCTGCCCACTTTGCCCAGCGTCATGGTAATGATGCGCTGTGGCCACGATTCGGGGTGCGCCAGCAACCCTGCCGGGTCATGCAGTTGGTCACATGCTTCGCCTGGCACAAAATCCAACGACAATAGCGGCTGTTCAACCCCGTCCAGCAATGCCAGTGTGGCCTGCAACTCATGCTGGCTTTCGCTCCCCACCACGCAATGAACCCCCAGTTGCTGCCAGGGTTGCCATTGCTCCAGGCTGGAGATGCCTGCATCCAGCCATATCTCCAGGTCAGGGAAATGTTCGCGTAGCAGGGTGACGGTTTGCAGATGGCTGCCGCTACCGCGTATCGCGTCCAGGTCGGCGATGTAGAGCGTGGGGCCGCCCGACTTTGAAGGTGACTTTGGGTATAATTCGCTCAAGGCGCGCACCACATCCAGCGGCTTGGATGTTTGGCACAGGCTGGAGCGGATAGGGCGGTAGCTGTCGCGTTTTCCGCCCATGCCGTGTACCACTTCACCACCCATCAGATCTATGACCGGAATGGCTAAGAAACCCGAAATTTTTGTCTGCGAATTCATCACTGGCGGCGGATTATACAATGCAGAGCTTCCGCCATCACTCGCGCGCGAGGGCGGGTTGATGCTGGAGTCATTGCTGACGGATCTGCTTGCCACGCACGAAGTACAAATCAGCACCACCCGCGATGCTCGTTTACCGCCGCTGGAATTGCCGGTATCGGTGATGGAAGTAAGTAATGAGCCGTGGGGTATATGGCAACGCTGCATCAGGAATGCCGATCTGGTGTGGCTGATCGCGCCTGAAACCGATGGCGTGCTGGAGAGGATGACGGCTCTGGTACCGCCCGCCAGACTAATAGGCTGCACGGCCCAAGCAGTACGCGTCGCCGCCAGCAAATACGCCACGGCGCAAACACTGGCGGCACTTCGCATCCCGGTGGTGAGCACCTGGCAACCGCAACAGGCGCCTGCCGACTTGCCGCGCTATGTGGCGAAACCGGACATTGGCGCAGGCTGCCAGGATACGCGTTGCTTCGATAACTTTGCGCAGATGCAGGAATGGTTACGGGAAGGCCGCGCTGCTTCGCATGTCATACAGCCTTTTGAACCGGGTACTGCGGCCAGTATTTCGATGTTGTGCAACAACGGCAAAGCCTGGCTGTTGAGTTGCAACCGGCAGGTGGTGGAAGTGCATCACAATCAATTTGTATACGGCGGCAGTGTGGTCAACGGCATGGCGCAGCACTGGAACGCGTTTGACGATATCGCGCAGGGTATCGCGACCGCACTACCCGGATTATCGGGTTATGTGGGCGTGGATGTGATGGTGAATAAGCGCGACATCACCGTGCTTGAGATCAACCCGCGCCTCACGACTTCCTACGCAGGTCTGGCCGAGGCCACAGGATTGAACGTGGCCAGGCTGGTACTGGACTTGTTCTATAATCGGCCTATGAATACCGCACACCTGCAACGCAATGTCATCACGACCAAGCTCTGACATTCTGGGCTGGGATGTCGGTGGCGCACATCTTAAAGTCGCCCGTGTGGATGCCGCAGGCAACGCACTGGCGCTGGAACAATTCCCCTGCCCGTTATGGCATGGCATGGAGCGGCTGAGCAGGGCGGTTGAAACGGCAGTAAGCACACTCGGTAATGCCTCACATCATGCCATCACCATGACCGGCGAGCTGGCAGATATCTTCGCTTCAAGGCATGACGGCGTACTTGCAATCAGTACTGCCATGCAGCAGTATCTGCCCGGTGTTCGTCTCCAGTACTATGCCGGGGAGTCGGGTTTGATCAAAGCAGCACAAGTCGCGCAACATACCTCCTGCATCGCTTCCGCCAACTGGCTGGCCAGCAGCCACTTCATCGCCCGGGCATTACCGCAGGGCTTGCTGGTGGATATGGGCAGCACCACCACCGATATCGTTGCCGTGCAGAACGGCAAGCCGCAAGCGCAAGGCATGACTGACGCCGCAAGATTAGGCACGGGAGAATTGGTCTACAGCGGGCTGATACGCACGCCGGTGATGGCGGTGGTGCAGCGCGTGCCGTTCAACGGGCAGATGCAGCGCATCGCCGCCGAACATTTTGCCACCATGGCGGATGTGTACCGGCTCACCGGCAAACTGGATGCAGCGCATGACATAAGCGACAGCGCCGACGGCAAGGGGAAATCGCCGCTGGAGAGTGCGCGCAGGCTGGCGCGCATGGTAGGGCATGATGTCGAGGATGCGCCGCTGCTGGCATGGCAGGCGCTGGCACATTTTATCGCCAGCGCGCAGTTGCAGGACTTGACCGCAGCCGTGAAAACCGTGGCTGCTGCGCTGCCAGACGATGCCCCTGTGGTCGGTGCCGGAGTTGGGCGCACAATCGTGAAGCAGATCGCGCAAAAAAGCGGACGTCCTTATGTGGATTTTGCCGATCTGGTGGCAGGTGAAGCTGCCGATAGCGCCGCCATGTACGCCCCTGCCTATGCAGTGGCGTGGCTTGCGAGCAGGGCGAGTAACCACTAAATCATATGACACCTCTAATCACTGAACTCAGCTACCACCCCGATAGCGCCATACTGTTCAACAGGATCGCGCACAAGCCGTGGGCCGTGTTTTTGGATAGCGGTCCGGGGAGCGGACAAGCCGGTGCGCAAGCCGGACGCTACGACATCATGGTGGCCGACCCGGTGATCACGCTGACCACCCGTGGCGACCTGACCGAGATCATCGAACCTACCGGCAGCCAGATTTCGCGTGAAGACCCGTTCGGGCTGGTGCGCGACTTTCTGGGGCGGCAGCCGGAACCGCAAGGCGACTTGCCGTTCATGGGCGGTGCCGTGGGCTATTTTGGCTATGACCTTGCGCGGCGTCTGGAGCATTTTGCCAATACCGCGCATGACGATGCGCCACTGCCGGAGATGCAGGTAGGCATCTACGACTGGGCTGTGGTGGTGGATCATCATCAGCAGCGCAGTTTTGTGGCGAGTTACGGACGCGCTCCGCTCACGCGCCAGCATTGGGGCGATCTGGTGGCATTGCTCACCGCGCCGGAACAACCTGCAAGCAGTAACTTCAAGGTGACCTCGCCGGTCATGGCGAATATGGATGAAGTGGCCTATACCCGCGCTTTTCAACGCATACAGCGCTACATACTGGATGGCGACTGTTATCAGGTGAATCTGGCGCAACGCTTCTCTGTCCGCGCCGAGGGCGATGCCTGGCAAGCCTATCAGGTATTGCGAAAACAAAGCCCGGCACCATTTTCCGCATTTCTCAACCTGCCCGGTATGCAGATCGCATCCGCTTCGCCCGAACGTTTTCTGCAGTTGCGCCGCGGTATGGTGGAAACACGGCCGATCAAGGGCACGCGCCCGCGCAGTAGCGACCCGGTGCAAGACCACGCCAACGCACAGCAACTGCTCACCAGCAGCAAGGACAGGGCGGAGAACCTGATGATTGTGGATCTGCTGCGCAACGACATCGGCAAGCATTGCGCGCCCGGCAGTGTGCATGCCGACCGCATGTTTGAACTCGAAAGCTTTGCCAATGTCCATCATCTGGTCAGCACCGTCACCGGTCGTCTGGCACCGGGGCATACTGCGTTGCATCTGCTGCGAGGCGCGTTCCCCGGCGGTTCCATCACCGGCGCGCCCAAGTTGCGTGCCATGCAGATCATCGAGGAACTGGAACCGCACCGGCGCGGTGTGTATTGCGGCGCGATAGGCTATATCGGTTTCGACGGAAATATGGATACCAATATCGCCATCCGTACCGCAGTGGTTTCTCACGGTAGCATGCGTTTTTATGCGGGGGGTGGCATCGTGGCAGATTCGCAAGCGGATAAGGAATATGCCGAGACCATGGATAAAGCAGCTAACATGCTGGAGCTGGTGCAGTATTTTTATGGCTGTGACAGTATCAAGGAATAATTATGATCGTCGTTAAGCTGGGCGGCAGTTTGCTGGGGTCGGAGCAATTAACGCTGTGGCTGAACGCGATTGCACAAAGCAGCGATGGGCGCATCGTGATCGTGCCAGGCGGCGGCGTGTTTGCAGATGCCGTGCGTGAGGCACAGCAGATTGCCGGTTTTGACGATGCTACCGCACACCAGCTGGCAGTGCTGGCTATGGATCAATATGCCAGAGTACTGCTGGCGCTGAACCCGGCACTGGTCGCTGCCAGTACCGAACTGGAGATCGCGGAGCGCAGCTGGCAGCATAGAGCCATCGTCTGGTTGCCGAGCGTGATGGTGCTGGCGGATGAGAACATCGCCAGGAATTGGGAAGTTACTTCCGATAGTCTGGCCGCATGGCTGGCGAAGCGTATCAAGGCCATGCACCTGGTATTGGTGAAAGCTGCTGAACATGGACTACCGCAGGACGAACTGCCGGGCGGTCTGGTGGACCCTGCTTTCGGTGATTTTACGGCTGCTTTGCCCTGCCCGGTGACGGTGCTTGGCAAAAACGAGATCGAAAGATTCTCTGCCATACTGAAACCGGATATGGAAAGAGTAGAATAAAGCAGCAGCAACAAGTCATGGAATCAGCCGTGCAATCTACTGGGGCAGCGCATGGAAACCACGAATGAACACGTATATGGCGTAGATGAAGTCAATGCCAAACTGGCCGCCGAATTGCCGCACTGGACGTTGGAAGATGGCTGGATACGCCGTAAATACAAGACCAGCGGCTGGAAGGCAACGCTGATGGTGGTGAATACCGTGGGCCATCTGGCGGAAGCGGCATGGCATCACCCGGATCTGACGGTGTCCTATGCTTTTGTCATCGTCAAACTGGTGACGCACAGCGCCAAAGGGATTACCGACAAGGATTTTGCGCTGGCCAGGAAGATAGAGGAAGTCATTGGCTGGCAACCGGGAAAAGAGGGTGGCGGGTTGGAAGGCACACCCAATGAAGATGCAAGGTTCAAATATATAAAATACGATGCCTGACCGGTCGCGCAATGATTGGATTGATCGTAACCATATGAAAAATATTAAAATAACGTCATTAAAATAAACCCATGAAAAATATACTGCAACTGAAAAACAAGTTGATCCTGGTGCCAGCCGCGATCGTCCTTTTTGTTTTATTCGTGCTCGCCGTCAACTGGTTGTTCGATAAACGCGAGGACTATGCATTCCACAGAATTTCCATGGATATTCCTGAAAGTGCCGTGATCGCCCTGATGGGTGCGCCCAGCAGTGTGACGGGCTGTGGTGAATATCTATGGTGGGAGTCCGAGAATCGCGGCACCAGTGACGGACTGTGTGTGAAGGAAGATCACTACGACCATATGTTTAATTCATGGACTGTAGGCTATTCGGCCAAACATCGTGTGGTATCCAAGCATCACGACGTCAAGCAGAAGCACTGATTCAATCTCGTACACTGGTTCGAATCGTCCCGGATAACGATCAACGCTAATGGTAGAACCTTTACCTCGGCGTGCTGCTCCAGATCTTGTCCAGCCGTTTCGCCGATACCGGGAACGGTGTTTTCAGCTCCTGGGCGAACAGTGATACCCGCAACTCTTCGATCAGCCAGCGGAACTCTTCCAGCTCGGTGCTGGCAGTGCCCAGCTTGCGTTGCGCGTTTACGCGTTCTTCCCAGCGTTGCCATAATTGCTGCACTGTGAGTGCATGGTGTGTGTCGCGTTCCATGGCACCGGGATATTTTTCCAGCCTTAATCTCAGCGCCTTGATGTAGCGCGGCAGATGTTGCAGGCGCTCCCACGGGGTCTGGGTAAAAAAGCGCTTGGGCAGCAACCGGCTCAATTGCTCTTCAACTTCTTTTTTCAGGCGTACGTAGGGCGCGGGCAAGCTGGCCAGTTTCTGCGTCAGCGGCTGGTATTCTGCAGCGATCTGCTGTGCCAGACGGGATGCCGCATCCACTACCGCAGGCAATCGTGTCCTGGCTCTGGCTTTGAGTTGCATGAACTGTTCATTGCTACGCGGCAATTCGTCGTCGCCGATAAATGCACGGTCGGAGATGGCGGTGAGCATGTCTTCGCGCAACTCGTCCGGGGTCATGATGTTGCGCAGTAGTAGCGCATACTGGGTGAAGCCCGGCAGACCTTTTTCCAGTTGTTTCATTTGCAGGTTAAGCTCGAAGCGCATCAGCCGGCGCACGCCTTTGCGCTGCGATTCCATCGCCGCCGCTGCAGTGTCGAACAGCTTCACGGCGACGCTGTCCTCGTGATCTTCCAAAGCCGGATAGCCGGTCATCTTCAGGTTGTTACGGGTGAAATCCAGTTGTTGCGGCAGATCGCCGAAATCCCATTGCTTGAGGCCGATCTTTTCAATATCAGGTTGCGCGTTACGGAAAGTGAGTTGCGCTGCCTGACCCAATTGTTTGGTCAGCGCCTGCCAGTCACGGCCTGTCGCCAACTCACGCCCGGCTTCATCCACCACGCTGAAATTCATCAGCAGGTGGTCTGGCAGTTGCTCGGTCCAATCTGCCGCCGATAGTTTCAGGCCGGTACGCTGCGAGATGAAATCGGCGAGCGTCTGTTTTACTCCCTCTCCCCTCGTGGGAGAGGGCTGGGGTGAGGGGGGGAGTTGCTGCAGAAAGCCGGTAACGAATTCCGGCATCGGTACGCACACGCGGCGTATGGTCTTGGGCAGCGACTTGACGAGGTGCGTGATCTTTTCTCGTATCATCCCCGGCACCAGCCATTCCGTCCGGGTGGGGTCGAGCTGGTTGAGCAGTGCCAGCGGTATGGTCGCGGTGACACCATCTAGGGGATGATTCGGTTCAAAGCGGTATTTCAAGGGTAGTACGATGGCTTGCCCCTCACCCCGCCCCTCTCCCACCAGGGGAGAGGGAGTGAAGGTGAAGGTCTCCGGGAACTGCGCTTCCGTGACACTAGTTGCTGCATGGCGCATTAAATCGTCGCGGGTCAGATACAGCAACCTGGGATCAGTTTTCTCCGCTTCCTGCCGCCATTTTTCGAAGCCTATACCGTTCACAATATCTGCCGGGATCTTCGCGTCATAGAAAGCGAATAACTGGTGCTCGTCCACCAGCACATCCTGCCTTCTGGCCTTGTGTTCCAGTTCTTCCACTTCTGCGATCAGTTTGCGGTTGGCGGCGAAGAAGGGTGCTCTGGTATCGAATTCCATATTCGCCAGTGCTTCACGTATGAATATCTCGCGTGATTCTGCGACGTAGATAGTGCCGTAATGCACGCGGCGTTTGGGTACGATGGTCAGACCGTACAAGCTTACCCGTTCCCACGCCACCACCTGCGCCAGCCGCCTGTCCCAGCGCGGGTCGCTATAATGGCTTTGCGTCAGCGTGCGTGACAGCGGTTCTATCCAGTCCGGATCTATTCTGGCAACACAGCGCGCATACAGCTTGGTGGTCTCCATCAGTTCCGCCGTCATCACCCATTTCGGCCGTTGTTTCTTCAGGCCGGAGCCGGGGGCGATATGGAAGCGTATGCCGCGCGCACCGAGGTAGGATTCCGCATCGCCATCCTTGAAACCGATATTGCCGAGCAGCCCTGCCAGTAAAGCGCGATGAATCTGGTCGTATTCGGCATCCTGCTCATTGATCTTGAAATCCATCTCGCCGACGATGCTTGCCAACTGTCCATGCAATTCTCTCCACTCCTTCAGCCGCAGGAACGACAGGAAATTCCTGTGGCATTGATTGAGCAGGTCGCGGTTGGATTTCTTGTGTTTAAGCGCCTCGTCATAGAACGCCCATAGTTTGAGAAAACTCATGAAATCCGAGCGTTCGTCGGCGAATTTGGCATGTGCCTGGTCTGCCGCTTCGCGCTTGTCCATGGGGCGTTCGCGCGGGTCGCGTATCGCCAGAGCCGCACTGATGATAAGGATATCTTTTAAACAATTCTCGCGTTTGGCAGCAAGCACCATGCGGCCTATGCGCGGGTCTAGCGGCAGTCTGGAGATTTGCTGGCCGAGGTCGGTGATGCGGCGATCTGCATCCACTGCACCCAGTTCCTGCAGTAACTGGTAGCCGTCGCTGATCAGGCGCGAGGAGGGCGCTTCGATGAAGGGGAAATCGGCGACATTACCCAGACGCAGTGCCGCCATGCGCAGGATGACGGAAGCGAGCGACGAACGCAGTATCTCCGGGTCGGTGAATTCCGGTCGGGCGTTGAAATCGTCTTCTGCATACAGTCGGACGCAAATACCGTTGGATACCCGCCCGCAACGGCCTGCGCGTTGCCTGGCCGCGGCTTGCGATATCTTCTCTATCTGCAACTGCTCGACCTTGGCTCGCGCACTATAGCGGTTCACCCTTGCCAGGCCGGTATCGATCACGTATTTGATGCCGGGCACGGTGAGTGAGGTCTCGGCGACATTGGTTGCCAGCACGATGCGCCGTCCATTGCTGCCGCGGAATATCTTTTGCTGGTCTTCGATGGAAAGCCGCGCGAATAGCGGCAATATCTCTGCGCCTTTGGGGTGGTGTTTGCGCAAGTGCTCGGCAGTGTCGCGTATCTCGCGTTCGCCCGGCAGGAACACCAGGATATCGCCGCCGCCTAATCTTGAGAGGTCATCCACTGCATCGAGGATGGCTTCTTCCATCTTCTCCTCGACTTCATCCTCTTCGGTTTCCTGCAGCGGACGGTAGCGTATTTCCACCGGGAACATGCGGCCGGAGACTTCGATCATCGGCGCATCGTTGAAATGTTTGGAGAAGCGATCGGCATCTATGGTGGCGGAAGTGACGATGACTTTGAGGTCGGGGCGCTTGGGCAATAATTGCTTGATATAGCCCAGCAGGAAGTCGATGTTGAGGCTGCGTTCGTGCGCCTCGTCTATGATGATGGTGTCGTAGGCGTTGAGGAATTTATCGCCCTGGGTCTCGGCCAGCAGTATCCCGTCGGTCATCAGCTTGATGTAGCTGTTGGCGGATATCTTGTCGTTGAACCTGACTTTGTAGCCGACCGCTTCACCGAGTTGGCTTTTCAACTCCTGCGCGATACGTGATGCCACCGAACGCGCTGCAATACGTCGCGGCTGGGTGTGGCCTATCATGCCCGCCACGCCGCGTTTCAGCTCCAGACATATCTTGGGAATCTGCGTGGTTTTACCCGAGCCGGTCTCACCGCAGACGATCACTACCTGATGCTTGGCTATCGCGGCGGCGATATCCTCGCGGCGCTGGTTAACCGGCAGATCGTCGCTGAATTGCAGCTGCGGCAGGTTTTGCAGGCGGGCCTGAAGTTGCGTGGCGTTATAGCGTGGTTTATTTTGTATCATTAGAGGATGCGATTTTACCATGCGTTAAAATAGCGGCAGTATGAAAGGCACCTTCCGCTCTCTCGCAGGCCGCGATTTCCGATTGTTCTTCTTCGGTCAGGTGGTATCGCTGATGGGAACCTGGACGCAGGAAGTGGCGCTGTCCTGGATCACCTATCGCGTCACCGGCTCGGCTTTCCTGCTTGCATTGGTGGCGTTCTCCAGCCAGGTGCCGATGTTTCTGGCGATGCCGCTGGGCGGCAAGCTGGCAGATAAATTTCCCAAACGCAGCATCATGGTATGCGCCAATCTGGTGGATATGACGGTGGCTACCGTGCTGGCTTATCTGGCTTACAAACACGCCATCAATATCGAGGTGCTGGTGATAGGCGCGCTTACTTTAGGGCTGTCCGGCGCCATGGAGATGCCGTCGCGGCAGGCTTTGATCGCCGAGATCGTGCCCGACAAGCGCATGATGACCAACGCCATCGCCCTTAATTCACTGGCGTTCAATTCCGCTCGCCTCACCGGGCCAGCGCTTGCCGGCATTGTGCTGTCGCTGACCAGCGATTCCGCCTGTTTCGGCATCAATGCGTTGTCTTACCTGTTCAGCATTTTCACGCTGCTTGCCATACATCCGAAAAAAGTGATGCGCAAAAAGATCGAAGGCAGCATGCGCGGCGCGCTGGATTACATCCGCAATTTTCTGCCTGCACGCTGGTTGTTGCTGAATGTAGCCGTCGCCAGTTTCACCACTGCGCCGTTCATGACCTTTATGCCGGTGTTCGCCAAAGACGTATTCCACGGCGGCCCGGATATGCTGGGTACGCTGATGGGAACCACGGGTTGCGGCGCACTATGCGCGGCGTTCTATCTGGCGAATAGCAGATCGGTAAAGAACGTGGGTAACCGTTTGATACTCGCCATTTTCTGTACCGGCTTTGCCGGCCTGCTGTTTTCGCATAACCATCTGCTGACCTTGGCCTTGCCTATCGTTTTTGTCTCCGGCGCTGCTTTCATTCTCAGCGTCACTTCCTGCAACATGATGTTGCAGTCGCTGGTGGAAGAGCATCTGCGCGGCAGGGTGATGGCGTTCTATACCATGTCGGCGATAGGCATGATGCCACTAGCGAGTTTAAGTTTCGGCTTTATCGTGCGTCACTTCGGTATCCAGGTGGTCTTCATCATCGCCGGCAGCATCGCCCTCATTTTCGGGCTGGTGCTCAGGCGCCAGATACCCGCGATCAATGCATTGGCGCATCCGGTGCTTGCAGCAAAAGGTCTGATTTAGCTTTACAGCTTAAGCCTGACCAAGCCGCAGCAGCGTGATCTCGGAATGTGCCCCGAAGCTCTTTGGCGGGCCGCAGTAACCCGTGCCGCGGCTGGTGTAGACCCACAAACCATCCAGCTTATGCAAGCCTGCGGTGAATGGTTGCTGCAATCTCACGAACAGATTCCATGGCCAGAATTGCCCGCCGTGGGTATGCCCGGATAATTGCAGGTCGAAACCGGCTGCTGACGCTGCTTCAGCCGAGCGCCGCTGATGGGCAAGCAATATCCGTGGAACGCCTGTCGGGCTGCCGACCAAGGCGGCTGCGGGGTCGCTGCGTTGCGCCGGGTCGAACAGGTGCGCGCTGTAATCGGTCACTCCCGCCATCACCAGCCGTGCGCCGTCGTGCTCGATCACGGCATGTTCATTCAACAGGCCATACAGTCCCAGACGGCGGAATTCAGCCATCCATTCCGTTGCACCCGAATAATATTCGTGGTTGCCGGTGATGATATAAGTGCCATGCCGTGCCTTGAGGTCCGCCAGATGGGCAGTATCGGCACCAAGCTGCTGCACGCTGCCATCCACCACATCGCCGGTGATGGCGATCAGGTCGGGGTTGAGGCTGTTGACGCGGTTGACGATGGCACGCAGATAGTTGCCTTTGATGGTCGGGCCGACGTGGATATCGCTGATCTGCACGATGCTGAAGCCGACCAGCGCAGCCGGTAGCCCCAGCAATGGGATGTCTACGGTCACCACGCGTGCGAGCCGGCGCGCATTGATGAAACCGATCAGGGTCACAAGTAAGGCGATGGGAACTACCAGCTGGGCTGTGACAACAGTGAGCGATGGCGACCCTACCACCAGCAGCAACACGTCGCGCACTAGCGTCAGTACCAACACGGAAGAAAACAGCCCCATGGTCAAGGCGCTTACCCAGCTGATGCGGTCTGCCAGCGGCTGACGCGTGACCACAAAGCGCGAAAGTATCCCCATCGGCAGCAACAGGGTAGACAAGCACAGCAGGGTCACGCCGATGATGATCCCGCCTGTTCCGTAAGCCAGCACGGGCAACAAGCGCCAACCGATATATAAATGAAGCACCGCCAGGATAGGCAGCACTCTCAGCGCGAAGCCGCGTATGCGTCTCGGCAATTCGGCTGCCACCGGGTTTTCCGGGACGACATGAGTTTGTGACATTTAGTTTGCTTGCAAATAATGAGAGATCGGGGAGGCAGAGCGTATATCCATATGCATATAGACGGCTCAAAAACGTAAATATTGCACTGATAGAAAAATAAATTTTGGCAGCGCGCATCAACTTATCGCTTCGCACCTGCATTCTCATCACGCTGTGTCAGTTAGCGCACAGAAGCTATCCGTGTTTGCCCTTAATATGCTAAAACAACATCTTGTTTGGATATGTTGCGTGCCATTCCGGCAAAAGACTCTGGAGAGCAATGATGAAAGAAAGCAAAATACTCGATCACATCACCGAACTGGTTGAAGAAGAACAACGTATATACAGCAATGAAGCAACCATAGAACAAAACAAGGACAGGCTGAAACATATTGCCGAACAGCTCGATCAATGCTGGGATCTGTTGCGCCAGCGGCGTGCCAAACTTGAATTTGCTGCTGATCCGTCGACAGCCAGTATGCGCGATGTGAAGACAGTCGAGGGTTATACCGGTTGAGCTGCTAAGTCACCACAAGCATTGATTTTTCGGCAATAATAATAAACAAGCATCATTCTGCATACCAATAAATCAGAACATCACGGTGAACTGGAGGTTGATATGAAGCGCGGGTTAAATTTATTGCCGAACTTGTCATTGTTGGGTCTAGCATTGTTAGTAATAACCCATTTGAGCTGGGCGGATCCTGTAACGCCGGATGTAGTGGTGAAGGATGCGACCAACCAGGTACTGGATGCGCTCAAGAGCGACCAGGATTTTCCCAAGGTGCAGGTGGACAAGATCGCCGAGGTGATCGAACAAGCGGCTATGCCGCATTTCGATCTTGAGCACATGACGCGGATCGCGATGGGAAGTGACTGGGAAACTGCTACGCCCGATCAGCGTATAAATGTAGAGGCCGGGTTGCAAAAACTGTTCACGCATACGCTGTCGTCGGCGTTATCCCATTATGACGGTCAGGCGCTTACTTACCTGCCGTTGCATATGAAACCGGATGATACGGTTGCCGAAGTCACGGTGCGGGTGCAGATGGCACCTAACGATTACGATACGGTGGATTACAGCATGGAAAAGACAGATGACGGCTGGAAGATCTATGATCTGACATACGAAGGGGTGAGCATGGCGAAGAACTACCATTCCCAGTTTTCGTCACTCATCAAGCAAGTCGGCGTGAACGGTTTGATTCAAACGCTGGAACAGAAGAACAACGTTGCCAGTGCAGCAAAAAACAAAAACTGATTGGATGAATGATTTGATCGAACCGCTGCAGGAAATGCCTAATTGTCTTGATTGCGCGCATTACTACATCACGCACGATGCCAGTTTTCCTTATGGTTGCCGGGGCATGAATTTCAAAAGCAAGCGCTTGCCGCAGCTGGATGTGATCGAAGTCTCGCAAGCCTACTGCCTGGCATTTCGGCAGAAAGAGTCACTCCGGTAGCAACACTTATTGCCTACGGAATATGTTGTTCCTGGGCAGTTATTGTTTCCACATCTGTTTTTTGAGGTCACTGCCAACAGGCAGATTCAATAGATTTTCCGGCTTGCAATACACCAGTTTCTCGCTGAAATTTCCGCTACGTGTGTACACCGCAACACCGCCATCCAGCCAGAATTCCGCGTAGTGAGAAGTCAGCTGGCAAACCTGATTGCCGTTGTCCAGACTCTTCCAGAACGAGCCGTTGGGATGATAAGCGAATAGATGCAGTTGCAGACCGGAATGCCCATGTTCTTCAAGATAGGGCAGAGTGGTGTGTTCGCTTTCGACCTGGCGCAATATGTGTTGCATATCAATGATCGCCTGCCTGTAGCTGACCGCTTGCGGTAGCGCGGAGAAAGCCTCCAGTGCAAGCTGCAGGCGCTCAGTTTTGCTGAGTCCTGTGGTGTATGAAAGCTTTGCAGGAGTTTTTTGTATAGGCACAATTGGATTATGACAAAAACAGTGAAATCCTTGATAATTTTTTTGTAAGGCATGCGGCAGGCCATCGACTAAGCAAGGAGAGCCATGTTTAATTCGATGATGAAGGGGAATGTATGACAGCCGCCGTCGCTTCTGCCGGGTACACCGGATACACTGGGTCCAGCGCCAGTGGTTCAAATCTTACTGCTGCCGGAATCCAGGCGCAGATCGCCATTTACCAGCGGCAATTGTCCGATTGCGTGAATTGTTCTTCAGCCGACACCATAGAAGGCAAGAACCAGATTCAGGAGATCTCGAGCAAGATCAGCACCGCCAAGGCACAGATACAACAGATCAGTGACCAGGCGCCGCCCAAAACCAGCGCGACCAGCGCCACCACAAATGCCAATGCCAGCGTTAATGCCGTCGCCAATAGCCCGGTCACCAGAGCGCTGACCATCGCCCCCGGTAATAACGTAGACGTTTTTGCCTGATCGTTAAAACATGGCGAAAAAAAAGGCCAGAGTAAAACTCTGGCCTTTTTTTCTGCCTTTTTTCCAGGCGAAATTTGCTATTTTCTTACAGCTTTTCAGCCAGTGCCACTTCCAGCTTGATCTGGTCGGCTACGAAACCGCGTATGCCTTCAGCCAGCTTTTCGGTTGCCATGGCATCCTGGTTCAGTTCGAAACGGAATTCGGCTTCGGTCAACTTGGCAGGAGCTTTCTTGGTCGCGCCGCCGTCTTTCAGGATGCGTGGCAGGTTGCCTTGGGTGGCTTCCAGTTCTTGCAGCAGGTTAGGGGCGATGGTCAGGCGGTCGCAACCAGCTAATTGAATGATTTCGCCGATGTTACGGAAAGATGCGCCCATGACCACGGTCTTGTAACCGTACTCTTTGTAATAGGCATAGATCTTGTGCACCGATTGCACGCCTGGGTCGGTCTCAGCGGTGTACTCGGTGCCTGGGTTCTTGGCCTTGTACCAGTCAAGGATGCGACCGACGAATGGGGAGATGAGGAATACACCGGCTTCTGCACAAGCGCGCGCCTGGCCGAAACCGAACAGCAGGGTCAGGTTACAGTTGATGCCTTCTTTTTCCAGAATCTCACCAGCGCGGATGCCTTCCCAGGTAGAAGCCAGCTTGATCAGCACGCGGCTCTTGTCCACGCCTGCATCCTTGTACAGGGCGATGATCTTGCGGCCCTTGGCTACCATGGCATCCACATTGAACGACAGACGTGCATCCACTTCGGTGGAGATACGGCCGGGGATGTTTTTCTGAATCTCGAGGCCGATGGAAACTGCCAGCTTGTCGGCAGCGTTCTCGATCTGCGCAGCCTTGTCGCCGCCTTGTTTCTTGGCGTAGGCGATAGCATCGGCGATCAGCGGTGCATATTGCGGCAACAGGCTGGCCTTCAGCAGCAAAGAAGGGTTGGTAGTGGCATCAACAGGCTTGACGCTCTTGATAGCTTCCACGTCGCCGGTATCGGCAACGATGGTGGTCATGTCTTTTAATTGTGATAGTAAAGTACTCATGTTTTGCTTTCTCCAAGGGTAGTTTTGTTCTGGGCTTGCTGGTGATGCATTGATGTGTTTTTTTAAGCGCGATTATGTTATCACTGTGGGTGCAACCCGTCCAGTGCGGGCATGCAGTTCCGACATCTGTTGTGCGATAGTAATCAACTCCGCCAGCGCTACCTGTGCATCCACATTCTGCCTCGATACATCCGGTTCGTAGGCCTCCAGATACAGGCGCAGGGTCGCCCCCTCGGTGCCGGTACCCGATAGCCGGAACACGATGCGCGAACCGTCGGTGAATATGATGCGTATTCCCTGCCCGCTACTGACGCTGCCATCTATGGGGTCGGTATAGCTGAAATCGTCACAGATATTCACGGTATAACTACCGAACTTCTTGCCGGTCAGGTTGGTAAAACTCTCATGCAAATGCTGCATCACGCCGTTGGCGGCATCGGCGGGAACCGCCTCGTAATCGTGACGCGAGTAGATGTTGCGTCCGAATTGCTGCCAGTGGCTGTGCACGATATCTTCCACCGATTGCTTGCGTACAGCGATGACGTTGAGCCAGAACAACACTGCCCACAGCCCGTCTTTTTCGCGCACATGGTTGGAACCGGTGCCGAAGCTTTCCTCGCCGCACAATGTCACCATGCCTGCGTCCATCAGGTTACCGAAGAACTTCCAGCCGGTGGGCGTCTCGAAGCAGGGGATGCCCAGCTTGGCGGCAACACGGTCAGCCGCCGCGCTGGTGGGCATGGAACGGGCGATACCGGCGATGCCGTGCTGGTACCCCGGCACCAGCGTGGCATTGGCGGCGAGCACCGCCAGGCTGTCCGATGGCGTAACAAAAAAACGCTTGCCCAGGATCATGTTGCGGTCGCCATCGCCGTCGGATGCTGCGCCGAAGTCCGGTCCGTCCTCGCCATACAAGCTTTCCACCAGATCGTGCGCGTAAGTCAGGTTGGGGTCGGGGTGGCCGCCGCCAAAGTCGGGCAGGGGGATGCAGTTGATCAAGCTGCCCGCAGGTGCTTGCAGCCGATTGGTGAATATCTCCTGCGCATACGGCCCGGTGACCGCGTGCATGGCGTCAAACTGCATGCGAAAGCCGCGTGCCAATAAAGTGCGAATCGCGGCGAAGTCGAATAGCGTCTCCATCAGGTCGGCGTAATCCACCACCGGGTCTATCACCTGCACCACCATATCACCCAGCTGGTATTCGCCTATCTGGTCTATCGTCACATCGGTGGCTTCTATAGTGCGGTATTCGGTGATGACTTTGCTTTTGGCGAAAATTGCCTCAGTGATCTTCTCCGGCGCGGGGCCGCCTGCGCCGATGTTGTACTTGATGCCGAAGTCGCCATCCTTGCCCGCCGGGTTGTGGCTTGCAGAAAGAATAATGCCGCCATCGGTCTGGTATTTGCGTATCACGCACGACGCAGCCGGCGTGGAAAGAATGCCGCTTTTCCCTACCAGGACGCGTTTGAAGCCATTGGCCGCAGCCATTTTTAAAATGATCTGGATCGCTTCAAGATTGAAATAACGCCCGTCCCCGCCCAACACCAAAGTCTGCGACTTGCGCTCTTCTATGCTATCGAAAATAGACTGTACGAAATTCGCCAGGTAATGTGCTTGCTGAAACACCGGCACTTTCTTACGCAGGCCGGACGTGCCGGGTTTCTGGTCGTTAAAGGGTTTGGTGGCGACTTTCAGAATACTCATGGTGACCTCTACAAAAACGGTAATATTGTTCACATGCGGTTGACATAAGCGACTACAAAAAAGATATAATCTCGCCCCTTGATGTGCACTTGAAGTGCACGACTGTATGTTCAATACAGAGGGGGAATAGCTCAGCTGGTAGAGCAGCGGACTCTTAATCCGTTTGTCCGGGGTTCGATCCCCCGTTCCCCTACCAGATTATAAGCGGCTTGCAGCAATGTGAGCCGTTTTTTATTTCTCGCTGAACGTAGCTAAATCGTAGCTACTGACAGCAGAACCAAGACGTGCAGCAGCATCTTGCAGGGCATTAGGTGCTAGGTGGGCGTATCTTTCTACCATTGCTCCTGTTTTCCATCCACCCAAGCGTTGCAGCTCATGAGTAGGTGTTCCAGCCATGCGATGCCATGTTGCCCAAGTGTGCCTTAAATCATGCCAGCGGAAATCTTCAATGCCCGCACGTTTTAATGCAGCTACCCATGACGCAGTGTTTGCACGTGCCAGCGGCTTTCCAGCATAGGTAAAAACCCGAATAGGGTGTTTACCAATTTGCCGCTGCAATATCACCAGAGCATCATCCGTTAATGGAACAGAGATTGCCTTGCGGTTTTTGGAATGCGTAGCTCTTACATAAGCATGTCGCTGTTCCAAATTCACACAAGACCATTCCAGCCCTAGCACGTTTGCTTGTCGCAATCCGGTGAGCAAAGCAAACAACACGGTATCCCGTTGGTGCTCTGGGAGTTCATGCAGTAACTTCCTTGCTTGCTCAGGCGTAATTGCGCGTTCACGCCCTTCTGGTTCTCTAAACAGCCTTACTTTCGGCACCTTATCGATCCATTCCCATTCATCCCTTGCCCGAATCAGAATAGAACGTATCAGTGCCAGATAACGATTAATTGTGGATGGCTTAGGTGATACCAATCGCTTGGCATTGTTGCCCAGTTTTTTCACGTGCGGCTTCAACAAATCCTGCGCGGTAGAATCTAGTACGTCACGCGTGATTTCATTCAATTTCAAGTGACCCAGATGCTCATGTAGTCGCTTGAATTTTGCAATGTCATCACAGTGTGTTGCCTTGTGCGATGTTTCCACCAACCATCTGACTACAGCTTCCTGCCAGGATCTGCTAGGTTTATGACCAAGCCTGTCTTGTTCCCACATCGAGACTTTTAGCCTGTCATGGAATTCCTGAGCATCTACCTTGTCGGCAGTCCCAGTACTTTTTGATACTGTTCGTCCATTGATGGATACTTTGATCCACCAGGCGGACGAATCTTTGCGTCTGTAAAGTGACATGGTGATATTCCTTCATGTTCACCCTCTGACACACGCCGACTGTATTTTGAGCGGATATACTCTGCCAAGTCAATATCGATAAAGACCCAGCAACGTCCGATCTTAGTACCGGGGATTTCTCCTGCACGAGCTTTGCCTGCAAGGGTGACGGGGTGAATCTTTAGCAGCCTAGCCGCTTCTTGCAAAGTGAGCGTGTTCATTGGGATAGGTTAAAAAAGAGATATGGATGATTGTTGCCTACGATCTCTCTTTGGCAATAACCGAATGTGGCTAGAAATAAGTAAGATTTTGAATTGCTGCAATCTAGGTCGGCGATTCATTGGTGCGCCTGATAAGTTCAGCGGAATGGCTGCCAACGTGTCACTGCACCTCGAAAACGCTGCAATTTTGTTCAGATTTCATTCGCAGCAGATATGTGTAATGGATGCTGGTGTTAATTTACCTAAAATCTATAAATTGCAAGAGACTGGAAGGCGAGGAGAGATATTCGGTTAAACGCGTTTCGCTTGATTTAGATGGCAACTGGGCTTTGCCTGGCGGCGTGTGGATTTGCAATAGAGCGATAAGCACCCTTGATGTTCAACTTTCTGTGTTGCAAGATTTTATTTTCTGATGTAATGTGCTTATAAGTGAGTTTTTTAGCGTTTCACTTAATTATCCGAGTATTGCTTATAAATGCAGTAGCTGAACTGGATAACATCCAACTTAGTACGTCTTCAGTTCTTCCCAAATTTTCAATCTAACACCAGATTCTGGTCCTGATGGACAGGGGAGACTTTACTGCCAACGTGTCATAGCGTAACGAAAATTAAGTAAAATATAATCATATGGTTATATAATAGTTACGGGCTTAATATCGCGTAACATAAATTATGGATGCACCCGCAAAGAAGAAAGTCGGCAGGCCTCCCAAAGTTAAAGTGCTGACCAATGCAGAAAGGCAGACAAGATACAGGCGATCCCACCCAAGCGATAATGAGTTATTCAGAAGGGCGAACGCAGCTTATATAAAGATTTTAGGGTTTCAAAAGGCGACTGATTTTCGGTCGCTTGGGGAAGGATTGCTAAAGGTATTGGCGACTGGTGGTAAGGATAGCCCCTGCATTGAAGATTATCTTTATCTGCTGTGCTTTCGAGCTCAGGTCATCAAGAAACCCTTAGTGTCGAAGCGTCAGCAGGAATCCGCTCCAATGACCAACCATGATATCCAGGCGAGATATCGGCAAAAGATTAAAAAAGAAATCGAAATGAGAAACGCATTGATAAACCTCCATGTCGAGCTTCATCCTGGGCCTATAAGCCTGAGTATGTTTGCAGGGATGATTGCCGCAGGTAAATCGGCTGCTGATCGAGAAATCAGAAAATGTCTTTTGGTTCTGTGTCGACAATATCACCTGATGTAATCGTCAATAGTCGTAAAAGTAAAGCGAGATTATTTTGTTTGTGCTCAAAGCCGGTCAAAAAGAAACGGTATCGCCGGATAAATTGGCTCAGGTGCTACAAAAAGCATCTGCCCGCACCGGCAAGTAATATTTACGTTTTCACAAGATTTATATGACAATTCTCTGCCAACGTGTCAGTAGTAGGCAAAATCTGTATGTTTATTCTTTGTTTTTGCAAGTTAATAAGAAGAAGTCTGAATCATGACGTCTATAGATTCTACATCTCCCAAAATGATTTGTTCTCAGTCGGATATGCTTTAAGTCTGTTGGCTAAAGCATCTATGAATGGCTGAAACGCAGCTTTAAGTTCTTCGTCGGCAAACACCTTGAACAACACTTCCCTCGCGCTGTATTTGATGCTCCAAAGTATGGCGTGATCAAATCCAGACTCTGTGTTGATGCTGTGGATATCGATTCCAGCTTCCTTGAATTGGTCTTCGTAATGCTCCAACCCAAACTCGGTGAAGGCAATCTGACCGGTCACTTCGTCCTTGAGATACAGTGACGGGAGTTTAAATTCCTCGGTCTTGCTGATATCAAAGGCCTTCACCAGCTTACAGTCTTCCTCGATCAATTGATCCGAGCTCGTCAAGAATGCCATCAGTTGACCTCCAGGGGAATCCAGTTCCTTCCATTGCGCAGTAGCGATCTCGATGGCGGATTGATATTCCTTTAATGTCGTTGGTAAAGAATTGCGGCCTGTATTCCTCAGGAAGTTCTCAGCGTCCTTTCCTGTCAGTCTGATTTGCTCTCCATATTTAATGATAGGCACAATTTCCTCCGTTTATTTTTTTCTTTTGCGTATCGGCAAGAATGCCTTTTCCTTGGAATCTTTTTGATTGTCGTCCGAGAGCAGAGTGTGCTTAAAATTGCGCTTTCAAAATCAACAGAAAGATCCCCGCCAAAGCGACCCAAAGCATTGTTTTGATCAGTTCTATTTCTGACTGGATATTTCCCACAATGCCGGCAATCTCACTAATATCCTGCCGGCATGCCGTTGGGCTGCCGGCATTTACTTGTGGGGATTTGACCTCATCCGCTGTGGTGGCTGGTTTTGCCTTGCCGGCAATTCTCAATGCGAACAGAGTTAACCCGCCGGCACCGAGAACAATGACTAGCAGTCCTGAATAAAGTCCTGTCAACACGCCCATTGCTTGCTTTCTTTGCATAGCTACTGACTTTCCAGAAGCTCAATCGGTGAAGGGCAAGCAGATGCTTGAAATAGCCGCCTGGGCGGCTGAAACAGAGCCGTGCTGCTATCAGGGGAGCGAAGTAACCATATCGCAGCACACTGCGGAATGTATCCCAGAAGATCGATCTAACATGTTCAGTCATTCGGTGTTCCTTTCTATGGATCAACTTCTTTGGTTTTAGCTATTGCGCCTTTTTTCAGATCAGCAAGCGCAGCGTCGACTCGTCTGACTAATTCACCCTCTGGTGTTTCAATGATCTGGTCACATTCAATCAGGTGAGCCAGTAAATTGGCCTCTGGTGTCTCAAGGCTCCGCCATGAAGCGGCAAGCGCTTCTATGGCGGCGTTATATTCTTTTACGGTTTTAGGCAGGTGGGTTCGTCCCGTCGCATCCAGAAACTCATAGGCTTCTTTGCCTGTGAGTCTGATGTGCTTACCGAGTCGGATGATGGGCATG
>CAILHX010000021.1 GCA_903834185.1 uncultured Methylophilaceae bacterium | reverse complement strand
GATGCTCCCTTACCGACCAAGCCCTGCAACAATTCTGCCGTCTTGCGGATCTGTTTATAGTCTCCGGTATTCACGAACTCGGAATCTATGGACATGGTCTGCAGGTTTCCATGGAAGAATTTGTTCACCTCCAAACGATGTACAGCTGCTTCCTTATCGAACACAACATTGATTTCGCATTGGTAAGGCAGCAGACCTCTGAGCAGCGTGGCTGCCGCCTTGGTATTTTCCTTGTCGCTCAGGTCTATCGCCGGCATTTCCAGCAATGCTCTTAGCACAGCTTCTTCATAAAGCGATGTCAGACGCTTGATCACGGCTTCAGTCACAAACATCTCTCGTGCCAATTGACGGAGTGTCTTGTCTTCAAGTACTTCGCCACCTTCCTGTGTAATCAACTGCGCGCCTTTCAGGCCGGATTGCAACAGATATTCATTCAACTCATGGTCATCTTTCAGATACTTCTCTTCTTTGCCCTGCTTGACCTTGTACAAAGGAGGTTGCGCGATATAGATATGACCGCGCTCAACCAGCTCTGGCATCTGACGATAGAAGAAGGTAAGAAGCAAAGTACGGATGTGTGCACCGTCAACGTCAGCATCGGTCATGATGATGATGCGGTGATAACGCAGCTTCTCAACATCGAAGTCGTCCTTCCCTATGCTGGTACCCAAAGCGGTGATCAGCGTGGCGATTTCCTGCGATGAAATCAGTTTATCGAAACGCGCTTTTTCCACATTCAAAATTTTGCCTTTAAGCGGCAAAATGGCCTGATTCTTTCTGTCCCGCCCTTGTTTGGCGGAGCCTCCTGCAGAATCGCCCTCGACCAGATACAGTTCGCACAAAGTCGGGTCGCGCTCCTGGCAATCCGCCAGTTTTCCGGGAAGACCAAGACCATCCATCACGCCTTTGCGTCTGGTCAATTCACGTGCTTTACGTGCTGCTTCCCGTGCGCGTGCGGCATCAACGATCTTGGAACAGATGATCTTGGCATCCAATGGATTCTCAAGCATGAACTCGGCCAGCTTTTGTGCGACTACTTCCTGCACTACGGGTTGCACTTCTGACGAAACCAGCTTGTCTTTGGTTTGTGATGAAAACTTGGGTTCCGGAACCTTGACCGATAAAACGCAGGTCAGCCCTTCTCGCATGTCATCGCCGCTGGTATCAACCTTGGCTTTTTTCGCCAGGTCGGTCTGCTCGATGTAATTGTTCAAGGTGCGTGTCATGGCGGTGCGCAGGCCTGTCAAATGGCTGCCACCATCACGTTGCGGGATGTTATTGGTAAAACATTGCACGGTTTCTGCATATGAATCGTTCCACTGCATCGCAACCTCTATGGTCATGCCATCCTTTTCACCCATGGCATAGAAAACCTTGGGGTGCAGTACCGTTTTGCTACGGTTCATATATTCGACGAAACCTTTAACCCCACCCGAATATGCAAAGTTCTCGCTTTTGCCGTTGCGCTGATCCACCAGTTCGATCTTCACACCATTGTTGAGAAATGAAAGCTCGCGCAAACGTTTGGCGAGAATCTCGTAGTGGAATTCAATATGGGCAAAGGTTTCAACAGAAGCAAAAAAATGGACTTCCGTTCCGCGCCTTTCCGTCGTACCTGTGATCGCCAAAGGCGCCACGGCTTCGCCGCGGCGAAATTCCATCTGATAGACATTGCCGTCACGGAAGATGCGCAGTCTGAGCCAGTCAGAAAGCGCGTTAACCACAGAGACACCTACGCCGTGCAATCCACCGGAAACCTTATAGGAATTCTGGTTGAATTTGCCCCCGGCATGCAGCTCTGTCATCACAATCTCGGCAGCAGAACGCTTGAACTCATCCCCTTCCTTGATATCAATCGGAATACCGCGCCCATTATCCGCAACACTGATGGAGTTATCCGGATGGATAATCACCTTGATATCGTCACAGTGTCCTGCCAAGGCTTCATCAATTGCGTTATCGACGACTTCGAATACCATGTGGTGCAAACCGGTGCCGTCAGAAGTATCGCCAATGTACATACCCGGGCGCTTACGGACTGCATCCAGGCCTTTCAGGATTTGTATGCTTGTAGAGTCGTAATCTTCTTTTGTGTCTTGCTGGCTCATGTTGAATGTTTCACGTGAAACCACATCCTGGGGATGCAGTCTTTAGGTTAATAAAAGGCCTAGGTTGATAAAAAGCTGGTTGAGATACCGAATCAAATTCTCATCGGCATAACAACATATTTGTAATTTTCATTGTCTGGCAGTGTCACCAGGCAACTACTATTCGCGTCGGCTAATGAAAATTCAACCATTTCCGTTTGTACATTATTCAGAACATCAATCAGGTAAGTAACGTTGAAACCCACATCCAGCGGATCGCCTGTGTAGTTCACTTCTAATTCCTCTTCTGCTTCTTCCTGTTCGCTATTACTGCTGATCAGCCTCAGTGTATTGCTGCCCAACACCATGCGAATACCACGATATTTCTCGTTGGATAGTATGGATGCGCGCTGCATAGCCTGCAATACGCTAATACGGTTGATACTGAACTTGTTCTGATGGCCTACAGGTATTACGCGGTTGTAGTCCGGGAACTTGCCGTCAATTATTTTAGAAATCAGGTGAATGTTGGAAAAAGTAAAGTTTGCCTGATTGGGAGAGAGGTCTATCACCACCTCATCTTCAACATCCTCCAGCAATTTTACCAATTCAGTGACGGTCTTGCGCGGCAGAATAATTTCCTGTTTTTCATAGCTGGCTGATAGTTCTGTGCTGACATAACTCAGTCTATGACCATCTGTACCCACTACATGCAATTGTTGGCCATTCACCTCAAGCAGCAATCCGTTGAGGTAATAGCGAATGTCTTGTTGTGCCATGGAGAACTCAACCTGGCGTAACAAACTACGCAAGGTTTTTTGCTGTAACCGTATAGTCAGGTCACTATTGGTGACTTTACTAATCGTCGGATAATCGGATGCCGGTAGTGTCTGCAGATTGAATTTGCTTCGTCCTGTACTTACCTGCAACCTTGCATCTTTTTCTATCAGCGAAAGCTGGCTACCTTCAGGTAATGAGCGGCATATATCCAGCAATTTTTTTGCTGATACAGTCGTTGCAAATGCTTCAGTCGCTTCACTCTCGGCAGACATGGATATCTGCATTTCCAGATCCGTTGCAGTCAGCGAGACAATCCCCTGCTTACTTTCAAGCAACAGGTTAGACAGTATGGGCAGTGTATGTCTACGCTCCACAATGCCGTTCACAGCAGATAAGGGTTTAAGTAAGGTGTCTCGACTAATGTTAATCTTCATATATAAGTACCTTAATAATAGATAATAAGGGGAGTGCCTTGTTGTTAGTTAAGTTACTTTTCTATTATAAATCATAATGTTTTGTATTGCCTTAAGCTGCCTATTTCCAGTTAACAACCTGTGGATGAATAAGGGATGAAATTTAGCTTTTTGCTTAACCCTCACCTTATCCACAATTCATTCAGTGCACATTCACAGCTTGTTCAATCACCACGCAAAACCTGCATCAGCAGATTATATTCCTTGGTTAGAGTTGCATCATTGATCTTCAGACTATCTATCTTTTTACATGCATGCATCACCGTGGTGTGATCGCGTCCGCCGAAAGCATCTCCGATCTCGGGAAAACTACTGTTAGTGAGGTCCCTAGCCAGAGCCATGGCGATCTGTCTGGGGCGAGCTAGGTTGCGAGAACGTTTTTGTGAGTACATTTCTGCGACCTTGATCTTGTAGTAATCCGCGACATTCTTTTGGATAGACTCAATGGTGATTGATTGAATACGTCCGATAATGTCTTTAAGAGCTTCCTTTACCAGGGCTGCATCTATGGGTTTGCCCGTGAAATTGGTCATTGCGATGACGCGATTCAACGCCCCTTCAAGATCCCGAACGCTGGAGCGGATATGCTTGGCGATCAAAAATGCCACATCTTCTTCCAGTTTTACCTGAGCTGCCAGCGCTTTTTTTATCAGGATCGCCACACGCATTTCCAGTTCGGGAGGCTCTATCAACACGGTTAGTCCCCAGCTGAAACGTGTTTTCAGTCTGTCTTCAATGCCGTTGATTTCTTTGGGCAGCGTGTCGCAAGTGATCACGATCTGCTTATTGGCGCCTATCAATGACTCAAAAGCATAGAAAAACTCTTCCTGGGTTCTGCCTTTACCCGCAAAGAACTGGATATCGTCTATCAGTAGTAAATCAAGAGAGTGATAGCGCTTTTTGAATTCATCAAAAGATTTGTGCTGATAAGCCTTCACTACATCGGACACATATTTTTCTGCATGCAGATAACCTATTTTGGCATCAGGCCGGATTTCACGCAGATGGTTACCGATCGCCTGAATCAAATGCGTTTTGCCCAAACCCACACCACCATAAACGAATAACGGGTTATAGGCACCACCGGCGTTTTCAGCGACTTGTAAGGCTGCAGCGCGTGCCAGCTGATTGGCTTTACCGGTGACGAAATTAGCGAAAGTAAGTGATGGGTTCAGCCCATAGGAATCGGTTTTGCTCTGGCTTTTTTGTTTTTTTCCTTCCGAAGCGGCTTCTGCTATTTGTGGCTTTTCATCGCGTGCTTTTTTTTCTTGATCTGAAGCACTATCCAATACCAGTTCTACCTGTATTGGTCGCGAAAAGAACTCCTGCCCGAGTTCCTTGATGCGCAGAACGAATTTTTCGTCCAGCGTCTGCATCACATAGCGGTTGGGTACGAGTATCCGCAACACGTCACCGCTACCATCCAATTTTAATGGCTTGATCAAGGTGTTGAATTGCATAGCGGTTAATTCCCGCTCAAAGCAACCCAGACAGGCGAACCAGAAGTTTTCCATGTATTGAACTGAAAGAAATCCTAATGCAGATGAGGCGAGAGAAGTAGTTTTTATGTTAACTTTTAGGTTAAAACCGTGTGCCGAATTTTCCGGAACAATTCTAGTCTTTTTATGCAGAGTTATCCACAGCTAAAGTAGCTAAAATCAATATAAATAGTGATTGACAAGACAGGGCCTATCGGGGTTAAATTACGCCCTTTTTTAGTTTTAGTTATTTTGAGAGGCAGTTGTCATGAAACGTACATATCAACCATCTAAAGTTCGCCGCGCACGTACTCACGGTTTTTTAGTACGCATGAAGACCAAAGGTGGTCGCGCCGTGATAAGAGCACGTCGTGCCAAGGGTCGTGCGCGCCTAGCTGTATAGGCGTGGTCGCAAGTGGTGTGGCTGACCACAGATTTTTCAGTCGCTATAAACTAAGCAAAACGGATGAGTTCTCATCCGTTTTTAGTTTCCGGCGACGTGTAAACGGCAAATATCTTGCAGTGCACTATATGCCAAACACCCTGGATTACGTGCGTTTGGGGATAGTAGTAAGTAAAAAGATTGCTCGACGCGCAGTGTCGCGCAATTATATAAAGCGCGTGATACGCGAGGTGTTTCGGATGAATTGCCAAACCGCGCGTTCCTTGGACATCGTGGTCAGGGTAAACCTGCAGTTCGGGCGGCAGGAATTTCATGCGGTGGAACAGGAATTCCTTCAGGCGATGGGTAAAATACCGCAAGCCCAGAAGTTAGAGCAGAAGAGAGCAGGGAAGTGATGGCGCGGGTGCTGGTGTTGCTGATCAAGCTCTACCGTGTGGCCATTAGCCCGATGTTGGGAAGTAATTGTCGTTTTACACCTAGCTGTTCGTTATACGCCATTACCGCGTTTCAACGATATGGGACGATCAAGGGTAGTTGGTTGACGATCAAGAGGGTATCCCGCTGCCATCCCTGGCATGCCGGCGGCAGTGACCCGGTACCTTAAACTATTGATTTTAAAAACTAGTACTTGAATAAGAACGCTCACAAACCTCAAACCAGTCATATTTGAAAGCGGTATGGATAATAAACGTCTGATCATATTTTTAATCTTGTCTTTTTCCATTCTCACTTTGTGGGATAGCTGGGAGCGGCACCATGCGCCGCAAGCCGTCAATCTGGAACAGATCACCAACCCAGGTCAGGACAATGTTCCGGGAGCACCTCCCAGAGCTGCGCCATCCGTGGACACCGTTACAGAAAACCTGACGGTGGCAAGCGGCGAGCGGCTACATATCAAAACCGACCTGATCAATGCGGTCATTGATACGCAAGGCGGCGACTTGCGCCGCCTGGAACTCACGCAACACCATGCGACGGGTGATAAAAGCAAAAACTTTGTGCTGCTGGACGATAGCCAGATGCCTAAGCAGGTTTATATCTCGCAAACGGGTTTGATCGGCGACGATCTCCCTAATCACAAGTCACTGTACACCGCAAAAGCCAGCGAGTTCCAGCTTGCAGATAATAGCGATAAGCTTGAGGTGAGGTTGTCATGGGATGGTGGCAAGGGCGTACAAGTGGACAAGGTTTACACCTTTCATCGTGGCAGCTATGTCGTGGATTTGAATTATGAAATAAAAAACGGTAGCAGCGTCAAGCTGGAACCCTGGGTCTACTATCAATTCCTGCACGACAGTGTTCCGCCTCCAAAAGCGATGATGCAAACGCAGACGTTCACTGGCGCAGCCTATTACACCGATGCCGCCAAGTACAAAAAGCTGACCTTTGACGATATGAGCAAAGCTGACCTCTCGCAAACGGCGAAAGATGGCTGGATCGGTATCGTGCAACATTATTTCGCCAGCTCGTGGTTACCGCAGAACGGAGTGGAGCGGGAGTACTACACCAAACACTTGAACGGGACGCTGTATGCAGTAGGCACCAAGCTTGATGTAGGAAGTATCGCGCCAGGTGCCACGGTGAAAGTCAGCGCACGCTTTTTCTCCGGACCACAGGATCAATCCCACCTTGCGGCTGTTGCAGAAGGAATGGATCGCACCGTGGATTACGGCCATCTGTATGTGATTGCTGAGCCTTTGTTCTGGGTGCTGTCTGAAATACAGAAACTGGTACATAACTGGGGAGCAGCCATCATTCTGCTGACCATACTCATCAAGCTCGCGTTCTATCCGCTTTCCGCCGCCAGCTATCGTTCCATGGCACAGATGCGCAAACTGGCACCGCGTTTGCAAAGCATGAAGGAGCGTTACGGCGATGATCGCGCAAAATTGCAGCAAGCGATGATGGAATTGTACAAAAAGGAAAAGATCAACCCCATGGGCGGATGTTTACCTATATTGGTGCAGATTCCGGTATTCATTTCGCTTTACTGGGTATTGCAAGGCAGTATCGAGCTGCGCCAGGCACCCTTTATTCTGTGGATCACAGACTTGTCCGCCCCTGATCCTTACTATGTGCTGCCGGTGATCATGGCTGCAACCATGATCTTGCAGACGCGTCTCAATCCAACGCCACCTGATCCAATTCAGGCCAAGGTGATGATGATCATGCCGGTCGTGTTTAGCGTGTTCTTCTTCTTCTTCCCTGCCGGGCTGGTGCTGTACTGGCTGGTGAATAATATCCTGTCCATTCTGCAGCAATGGAATATCAACCGTAGCATTGATGGTGGGCGCTCCGCAGCCTGATACCATTGCAGCAATCGCTACCGCCCCGGGGCGAGGCGGTATTGGGGTGGTGCGGGTTTCGGGTCAGCATGCTGCGCAGATCGCCAAGCATATTCTGGGTGTATGCCCCCCCCCGCGTATAGCCCGCTATGGTGATTTCCTCGCTGCCGACGGCACGGTGATCGATCGCGGCATTGCCCTATTCTTTGTTTCTCCTCATTCCTACACTGGTGAAGATGTACTTGAATTGCAAGGCCACGGCGGTACTGCCGTCATGCAAAGCCTGTTGCAGCAATGTCTGGAGTCTGGCGCCAGACTGGCAGAAGCCGGAGAGTTTACCCGTAGAGCCTGGTTGAACGACAAGCTGGATCTGGCTCAGGCCGAAGCAGTTGCAGACCTGATTGATGCCTCTACCACCCAGGCTGCGCAGAGCGCCATGCGTTCGCTGGCTGGTGTTTTTTCCCATCATATACACGTTTTGCTGCAACGCCTGATAGACCTGCGCATGTATGTGGAAGCGTGTCTGGATTTCCCCGAAGAAGAAATAGATTTCATCACACAAGGCAGAGTGAGTGAAAAGCTGGCTGCGATCTCTGCAGAGCTGGAAGCCGTCTATACCAGTGCGCAACAAGGCAAACTGCTACGAGAAGGCATCCATATCGTGCTCATCGGCCAGCCCAATGTCGGCAAATCCAGTCTGTTGAATCAATTGTCTGGTGAAGAGGTCGCCATTGTCACACCCATCGCAGGTACCACGCGCGATACGCTGAAAAGCGCAATTAAAATTGAAGGCGTGCCGCTGCATATTGTCGATACCGCGGGTTTGCGCGAAACCACAGACGAGATAGAGCGCTTTGGCATTGCCCGCACCTGGCAGGCGATAAAAGGTGCCAGCGTGGCATTATTATTGCTTGATGCACAACAGGGTATGGACCAAGCGGATGAGCATATCTTGCAACAATTGCCTCAGTCTCTGCCGCTCATAAAGATCATGAATAAAAGTGATCTGGCGCAGGAAACTCCGCGCATCGTCACGACGGATGCTGTTACCAGCATTTATCTTTCCGCCAAAACCGGAGAGGGTTTGCCCTTGTTACGTCAGCATTTACTGGAAATGGCGGGCTGGCACTCAAGTGCTGAAGGTATATTTACCGCACGCGAACGGCATCTGGTGGCGTTACGGCAGGTGCAGACATGTCTTGATCGTGCACAAGAGCAGCTTCAACAAGCCGAATTGGTGGCAGAAGAATTACGTTTGGCACAGGAATCGTTGAGTAGCATCACCGGCGAATTCACCAGTGAAGATTTGCTTGGAGAGATATTCAGCCGGTTTTGTATCGGAAAATGAGCATGTTCTCATCATGAGGATTATTACCATCGGAACCATCATCATTTAAGCTATGAGCGTACAACCATCATCAATTCCGCCCAAAATCATCGAGAGATCGATGTTGAATGCGGTTGATGGCACCATACGTGCGCTTTGTCCCAACACTTTCGATAGTCTTTGCTATATCTACGCGGTAATTGGGGCGAATGTCATGAGCATTTCGCTCAATCGCAACTACAAACCCGTTGCAGGTATCGCTGTGATTGACGCAGGAGGGGGCAAGCATCTGGAATTTCTGGATGACTCGAGCCTGGAACGAGGTTTGGGCGGTTCTTATCATTGCTGGATAGAATCGCTAGAGGCAAATGATAATCAAAGAGAACTGGTGGATTTCACTTTTGGCAACAATCCCAATTATGCCGAGGCTAACGGCATATCATGGAAAGCCAAGAAGCTTGATTACTTATGGGGGCTCGCCAAAGACATCAACCTTAATGGCCATATTACCGAGTTGCCGAAAAAATTCCCTGAAGGCAAGGTTTGGTTCCGGGAAACCAAGGGTGCTCATGAATGGTTGGCGATGCATCTACAAGAACATGTCAACGATTATGCAAAAATGACTTTCCTGGCACTGCGTAAATATAATCAGCAACTCGAAGAATTCCGCAACAAAAAATCCAATTTCCGTGACCGTCTCAAAGGAATTGGCGCCACCTGAGTTTTAGTGTTTCACGTGAAACATACGCGTGAATAAGTGACCCGCCTACAGCTTTTGCAGTATCATTAGCACCCTTTTAGTTGTCTCCAGGCAATCTCATGCAATTTCCGGAAAGTTTTGATGTGATCGTAGTGGGTGGCGGACATGCCGGAGCCGAGGCTGCGCTTGCCTCAGCGCGCATGGGGCGACGCACGCTATTGCTGACACATAACATCGAAACTTTAGGTCAAATGTCGTGCAACCCTTCCATAGGCGGCATAGGCAAAGGTCATTTGGTGAAGGAAGTGGATGCGCTGGGCGGCGCTATGGCTGCGGCAACAGATGAGGCCGGGATACAATTCCGCATATTGAATGGGAGTAAAGGCCCGGCAGTACGTGCCACCCGTGCGCAAGCAGACCGGGTACTGTATCGCAAGGCGATGCGCGGCCGACTGGAGAATCAGGATAATCTATGGCTGTTTCAGCAAGCCGTGGACGATGTGGTATTGCAGGGCGACAAGATTGTCGGCGTCGTCACGCAAATGGGACTGCGTTTTGATGCCAAGGCAGTGGTGCTGACAGCAGGGACATTTCTTGCCGGTCTGGTTCACGTCGGCCTGCAAAACCATCAGGCCGGTCGCGCCGGCGATCCGCCGGCAAATGCCCTGGCACACAAACTGCGCAAACTCGGCTTGCCGGTAGGTCGGCTCAAGACTGGTACACCGCCTCGCATAGATGGCCGCACCATAGATTACTCGGTGATGCAGGAACAGCCCGGCGATGACCCGGTACCGGTATTCTCATTCCTGGGGTCTACCGCCCAGCATCCGCAACAATTGCCATGCTGGATCACACATACCAACAGCAGAACCCACGACATCATCCGTGGCGGACTGGATCGCTCGCCCATGTATACCGGTGTGATCGAAGGTGTGGGACCGCGTTATTGTCCTTCGGTTGAAGACAAGATCACAAGGTTCGCGGATAAGGACGCACATCAGATATTTCTGGAGCCCGAAGGCTTGACCACCCACGAGGTGTATCCCAATGGCATCTCCACTAGTTTGCCGTTTGATGTACAAATAAATTTAGTACGTAGTATCAAGGGTTTGGAAAACGCGCACATCCTCAGACCGGGTTACGCCATTGAGTATGACTACTATGATCCACGAGGCTTGAAGAATTCGCTGGAGACCAAAGCGATACAGGGTTTGTTCTTTGCGGGACAGATCAACGGTACCACCGGCTACGAAGAAGCCGCAGCGCAAGGTTTGCTCGCGGGTTTGAATGCCGGCCTGTATGCTGCCGAGCAGCCTGCCTGGTGCCCAAGCCGGGATCAGGCATATCTGGGTGTGCTGGTGGATGACCTCATCACGCGTGGTGTTAATGAGCCGTATCGTATGTTCACCAGTCGTGCCGAATACCGTCTTATGTTGCGTGAAGATAATGCCGATTTGCGCCTGACCGAAGCAGGGCGGCGTTTGGGAGTGGTGGATGATGTGCGTTGGGAGGCGTTTTCCAGAAAACAAGAAGCCATCGCTCTGGAGCAGGAACGCCTTAAATCCACATGGGTCAATCCTAAAACATTAAGCGCTGCAGATGCGCAAAGAGTGCTGGGCGTCGCCATAGAGCGTGAATACACCTTGTTTGAACTGTTACGACGTCCGCAAGTGAGTTATCAGGATCTGATGACGTTGCCTGCCGCAGACGGTATTATGGAAACTGACTCCCAAGTCTGTCAGCAACTTGAAATAGCGGCCAAATATCAAGGCTATATCGACAGGCAGCAGGAAGAGATCGAACGCAGCCGACACTACGAAGCGCTGGCATTACCAGCCGATATGGATTATCGCGATGTGCGCGGCCTTTCCATAGAAGCACAACAAAAGCTCAACCAGCATAAACCGCAAACCCTGGGCCAGGCTAGCCGAGTAGCCGGCGTTACGCCAGCAGCGATTTCCCTGCTTCTGGTTTATATCAAGAAAAAGCATATGCAAAAAAAAGCTGTAGATGAGAAACGTGTGCAAGCGAAACAATCGGCACAGGGTGGCGTATGACTCTGGAAACCACACTGGAGAGCGGCTCAGCCGCACTGGGTCTTACCTTGCCACATGCAGTGCAGCAAAAACTGCTGGATTATCTGGCTTTGCTTGCGAAATGGAACAAAGTGCATAACCTGACCGCAGTGCGCGAGGTAGATGATATGGTCACCCTGCATTTGCTGGACAGCTTTTCCATACTCAACCATTTACACAGCCAGCAGATGCTGGATGTCGGCAGCGGCGCCGGATTACCCGGCATCCCGATCGCGCTGGTACGCCCTGATTGTCAGGTCACAGTGCTGGATTCCAGCCATAAGAAGGCAGCATTCTTGCGCCAGGCCAAAGCAGAATTGGGGTTAGATAATCTGCAAGTGGTATGCAAGCGCGTTGAGGAATATCAGCCGGAACAGAAATTCCAGACCATTATTTCGCGCGCATTTTCGGATTTATCCGAATTTGTGCGATTGACCAGACATCTGCTTACCGAGGACGGTAGCTGGGTAGCGATGAAAGGGGTGCATCCTTATGATGAGCTGGAACAGGTCAAACAAATGCGGACTCAGGTACTGCCGCTTACTGTTCCAGGCTTGAATGCCCAGCGTCATTTGGTTTTACTTCAAGAACCTCAAGCATGAAGATACTGCCCACATGAAAATCTTAGCAATTACCAATCAAAAAGGCGGGGTAGGCAAGACCACGACCTGCGTCAATCTGGCAGCCAGCCTTGCCGCCACCAAGCGGCGCGTACTACTGATAGACCTCGACCCGCAAGGCAATGCCACCATGGGCAGCGGTGTGAGCAAGGATGACATCCCTGCCTCCATGTATGACGTATTGCTGGGCGACAAGACTTTGAGCGAAGTCACCATTAAAGTGCAGCAGGCAGGTTTCGATCTGGCGCCAGCCAACCGCGAATTGGCAGGTGCGGAAGTTGAGCTGGTGAATGAATTTGCGCGAGAAACCAGGTTGAAAAAAGCCATTGAGGCTCTGCAGGACAGTTATGACTATGTACTGCTGGATTGTCCCCCTGCTCTTAATCTCATTACGGTTAACGCGTTGACGGCAGCAGAAGCGGTACTGATTCCCATGCAGTGCGAATACTATGCGCTGGAGGGTTTGTCGGATCTGGTGAAGACCATTAAAAAAGTCAGGGTCAATCTGAACCCGGTGTTGGAAATAGAAGGTTTGCTGCGCACCATGTTCGACCCGCGTAATATGCTGGCACAGCAAGTATCGGCACAGCTGGTGCAGCATTTTGGCGACAAGGTGTACCGCACTGTGATCCCCAGAAATATCCGTTTGGCAGAAGCGCCCAGCTACGGTTTACCGGTGCTGCTCCACGATAAAGCCTCCAAGGGTGCTCAGGCATATTTGGCGTTGGCAGGCGAAATGATTAATAAAGGAAAGCGACATGGCTAACATGCGAGGATTAGGACGCGGACTGGATGCATTACTGGGAGGCAATACTGACGCAACGCCAGCCGGCGAAGTGTTGCGTACATTAAGCGTTAGTCAATTACAGCCCGGCAAGTATCAGCCTCGCACGCATATGGATCAGGAGTCACTGTCACAACTTGCTGACTCGATCAAGGCGCAGGGAGTGATGCAGCCTATTGTGGTACGTATGTTGCCGGGGAACAGCATTCCCGAAAAATATGAAATCATCGCCGGTGAACGTCGCTGGCGCGCAGCACAACTGGCAGGGTTAAGCGAAATAGCAGCACTGGTGCGCGATATCGCCGATGAAGCTGCCTTGGCAATGTCCCTGATAGAGAATATTCAGCGTGAAGACCTGAATCCTCTGGAAGAAGCGAACGGGATACAGCGCCTGATCAATGAATTCGGCATGACCCATCAGACCGCAGCAGAAGCGGTAGGGCGTTCGCGCAGTGCAGTGACTAATTTATTAAGATTGCAAAGTTTGCATACTAATGTGCAACAGATGCTGATGCAAAACCGAATTGACATGGGACATGCGCGTGCATTGCTGGGTTTGAGCGGGGCAAAGCAAGTTGCCGCTGCTGAGCAGATCGCTCATAAGGGGCTGTCAGTGCGTGAGGCAGAAGAGCTGGTCAAACGTTCCAACAGCCAGCCAAAACCAGAAAAAATGGTTGATAACGATGTGGCACGACTGGAACAGGATATTTCAGAAATATTGGGTGCGACAGTCAACATCCAGCAAGGTAAAAAAGGCGCGGGTGTGATGAAAATTCATTATACGAATCTGGATCAGCTGGACGATATCCTGCGCTCACTGAAGAAATCAAAACGTCAGTGAGGCTTGACTTACGAGTCGTTTCAAACGAGAATTCGGAGCTTTGCTGAATTCGAGCAGCGAAACTAACGGAAGCCGGAATTGGATCGAGTCTTTATACGCATGCTCAAAATACAGCTTGTCGTTACGCTGGCGATAATAGTTGTATTCGGTTTTCTGGGTGGGGTACACGCTGGCGTGTCCGCACTGGCGGGCGGTGGTTCGGTGATTATCGGCAGCCTGGCAGCATTATGGGTGGTGCGAGAAAAGCAACAGGATGTCGGCAGCGTGCTCGTCAAATTATTAAAAGCAGAAGCAGTAAAGATCGTGATGATTTTTCTGACCCTTTTGCTGGTGTTCAAGGTCTACGCCGGTCTGGTACCGCTGGCACTGATTAGTGGGTTGGGTGCTGCTGCCTTGTTGTCAGGCGCGGCGCTATTCTCAATAAAAGAGATAAACTGAAACGAAGATTTAAACATAGGGTTTTGTGAACATGGCTGCAGAACAACTGACACCATCCGAATATATCGGACACCATCTGACTTTCAATACTCACTCCGTTGGCAACGGCGGTTTTTGGGTATTGAATATGGACACGCTGGTGACCTCTTTGTTGCTGGGGGTAATAGTTTTTGGTTTTCTGGGCTGGATAGTACATGGCGCAACTTCTGGCGTTCCTAATAAGCGTCAAGCGTTCGTGGAATTGCTGGTGGATTTTGTGGATGGTCAGGTAAAGTCCATATTCCACGGTGATAGACATGCCTTCCTTGCACCGCTCGCTTTAACCGTATTCGTTTGGGTATTCTTCATGAATGCCATGGATTTCTTACCAGTAGATATCATGGCATGGTTCTATCACCATATACTGGGTCAGGAGCACTGGCGTAGTGTTCCTACTGCCGACATTAACGCGACCTTCGCTCTGGCATTATCCGTCTGGCTGCTGATGATATTCTTCAACATCAAAGTAAAAGGCTTGGGCGGCTGGATTCACGAATTATTCTGCGCTCCTTTCGGCAGCAACCCACTTATCTGGCCTGCCAACTTTGCTTTCAATATGATCGAGTACATTTCCAAACCGTTGTCACACTCTTTACGTCTGTTCGGCAATATGTATGCAGGCGAGATCATTTTCCTGCTATTGGGCATGTGGGCCGCAACGGGAATAACGGGCACCATTGCCGGCGCCTTGTTGGGTTGGGGTTGGGGAATATTCCATATTCTGATCGTAATACTGCAGGCTTTTATTTTCATGATGCTGACAGTGGTTTACATCGCAATGGCACATGAAAGTCATTAATTTTTAACAGTTTAATTGTTTAATAGTCGTAAATTCAACCGAAAGGAAAAGTAATGGAACACTTAGCATTGATTCAGGCCTACACCGGTATTGGTATTGGTCTCATTATTGGTTTGGGCGCTGCAGGAGCATGTATCGGCATCGGTATCATGTGCGCCAGCTTCCTCGAAGGCGCTGCCCGCCAGCCTGAAATGATTCCGGCACTGCAAGCCAAGGTATTCTTGCTGCTGGGTCTGATTGACGCTTCTTTCATTATTGGCGTAGGTCTGGCCATGATGTTTGCGTTTGCCAATCCGCTACTCAGCGTCATTAAATAAGGTCGAGTTGTCAGGTAGTCTGACAACCAGGAGCAAACATGAACATTAATCTGACATTGTTCGCACAAGCGGTGTCTTTTGCCTTGCTGATCTGGTTTACTGCCAGATTTGTCTGGCCGCCGCTGCTTAAGGCTATTGAAACCAGGCAAAAAACCATTGCTGACGGTCTGGCTGCGGGTGAGCGTGGCAAGCACGAGTTGGAAATCTCAGCCAAACGCGCTGCTGAAGTGTTACGCGATTCCAAGCAACAGAGTTCCGACATCATTGCGCAGGCTGAGAAACGTGCCTCCGGCATCATCGATGAAGCCAAGGCACAGGCAAAAGTTGAAGCCGATCGTATCCAGGTAGGCGCCAAAGCTGAGCTTGAGCAGGAAGTATTCCGCGCCAAAGAGGCGTTACGCCAGCAGGTGGCAGAACTCGCCGTTGCCGGAGCCGAGAAGATCCTGCGCCGCGAGATCGATGCGAAAGCGCATGCCGATATCCTGAACGCTGTGGCAAGCCAACTGTAAGGATAAGCCGTGGCCGAAATCACAACATTGGCAAGACCTTACGCAGTGGCAATTTATCGCCTTGCTAAGCAAAATAAGTCTCAGGACAGCTGGTCCGGCATGCTGCAATTGTTGGCGGCAGTCGCCAGCAATGAGCAGATGAGCCAGGCCATTGCCGATCCCAAGCTTACCGCGGAACAGCTCGAAAAGATGCTGGTCGCAGTGTGCGGAGATAAGCTGGATGCGAGTGGTAATAATCTGATCAAACTGCTGGTGGAAAATGACAAATTGTCGTTGTTGCCGGTAATTTCAGAAATGTATGAGGCGCTTAAGGCAGAAGACGGCGGCGTAGAACAAGCCACCATTATCTCTGCCACCACGCTGGATAAAAAGCAGGTGCAAGCGTTGATCGCCCCGCTGGAAACACGTTTCAACAAGAAAATTGAGCCGCAATTCGCGGTTGACCCAGAACTCATCGGCGGAGTCAAAATCATCGTTGGTGATGCCGTGATAGATGCTTCTGTACGTGGCCAATTACAAGATTTGGCTTATACGCTGAAAAGTTAGGAGAAATTATGCAGTTGTCACCATCCGAGATTAGTGAACTCATCAAAAGCCGTCTGGAGAATTTCACTTCCAGCACAGAATCCCGTACCACGGGTACCGTGGTTTCTGTGACAGACGGCATCGTGCGTATTCATGGCCTGTCAGACGTGATGCAGGGTGAAATGTTGGAATTCCCTGGCAATACCTTCGGCATGGCGCTGAATCTTGAGCGCGATTCCGTAGGCTCTGTGGTTCTGGGCGAATACGAACACATTACCGAAGGCGATACAGTCAAATGTACCGGTCGTATTCTGGAAGTTCCGGTAGGTCCGGAATTGCTGGGTCGCGTGGTGAATTCGCTGGGTCAGCCCATCGACGGCAAAGGTCCGATCAACGCCAAGATGACAGACAAGATAGAAAAAGTCGCTCCGGGCGTGATTGCACGTAAATCCGTATCGCAACCGGTACAAACCGGGTTGAAGGCGATTGACGCTATGGTGCCGATTGGCCGTGGTCAGCGTGAATTGATTATTGGCGACCGCCAGACTGGTAAAACGGCTGTCGCAGTAGACGCCATCATCAATCAAAAAGGTCAGAACATGACCTGTATCTACGTGGCAATCGGCCAAAAGGCCTCTACCATTGCCAACGTAGTTCGCAAGCTTGAAGAAAACGGCGCTATGGAATACACCATCGTCGTGGCTGCAACGGCATCAGAATCCGCAGCGATGCAATTCATTGCGCCGTATGCAGGTTGCACCATGGGCGAATACTTCCGTGATCGCGGTGAAGACGCACTGATTATTTATGATGACTTGACCAAGCAGGCATGGGCATATCGTCAAGTGTCGCTGCTGCTGCGTCGTCCTCCGGGTCGTGAAGCTTATCCTGGCGACGTGTTCTATCTGCACTCACGTTTGCTGGAGCGTGCTGCGCGTGTGAACGAAGAATATGTTGAGAAATTCACTAATGGCGCAGTCAAGGGTAAAACCGGTTCTCTGACCGCTTTGCCGGTGATCGAGACCGCTGCAGGCGACGTATCCGCATTCGTTCCTACCAACGTCATCTCCATTACAGACGGTCAGATCTTTCTGGAAACCGACTTGTTCAACGCCGGTATCCGTCCTGCAATCAACGCCGGTATTTCGGTGTCACGCGTGGGTGGTGCAGCACAGACCAAAGTGATCAAAAAGTTGGGCGGCGGTGTGCGTCTGGCATTGGCACAGTACCGCGAACTGGCCGCATTCGCGCAGTTTGCTTCCGATCTGGATGAAGCAACCCGCAAGCAGCTGGAACGCGGTCGTATGGTGACCGAACTGATGAAACAGGTGCAGTATGCCCCGATGAGCGTGGCAGCAATGGCGGTGACTTTGCTGGCTGCCAACAAGGGTTATCTGGACAACGTACCGGTGCCTAAAGCACTCGCATTCGAAGCCGCGCTGCAATCCTTCCTCAAAGCCAAATACAAGTCATTGATCGACAATATTGAGTCAACCAAAGACCTGTCCGGCGATGACGAGAAAGCACTTTGCGCGGCCATCGAAGACTTTAAAGCAAACAACGCCTACTAAGAGCCGGAGACGATCTCATGCCTGGTAGTAAAGAAATACGAAACAAGATCAAGAGCGTAGAAAATACGCGCAAGATCACCAAGGCCATGGAAATGGTGGCCGCATCCAAAATGCGCAAAGCGCAGGATCGGATGCGGGCGGCGCGTCCCTATGCGGAAAAAATCCGTAATGTGGCAGCGCATCTTTCCCATGCCAATTCGGAATACAAGCATCCATTTCTGAATTCGCGCAAGACGACGAAGAATGTAGGTTTGATCGTGGTCACTTCCGATAAAGGTCTGTGCGGCGGTCTGAATACCAACGTGTTGCGCCTTGCGCTTTCCAATATGAAAACGTGGGAGAGTGAAGGCAAGGGCGTGTTTGTCAGCCCGATCGGCAACAAGGGTCTGGGTTTTATCAACCGGGTCGGCGGTAATGTTAAATCGCACCTGGTAGGTTTGGGTGATGTACCGCATCTGGAAAAGCTGATCGGCCCGGTAAAAGTGTTGCTTGATGCTTTTGTGGCAGGCGAAATCGATGCTTTGTACATCAGCTATACGCGTTTTGTGAACACCATGAAGCAGGAAGCAGTGACCGAGCAGTTGTTGCCGTTATCCGGTGAAAAGCTGGGCAGCCCGGAAGGGCAGTGGGATTATATTTATGAGCCGGAAGCCAGCGTAGTGATTGATGACCTGCTGAAGCGCTATATCGAATCCTTGGTGTACAGCGCGGTATCCGAAAACATCGCGTCGGAACAAAGCTCGCGTATGGTGGCGATGAAGGCTGCTTCCGATAATGCGAAGGATGTGATCGGTGAGCTGAAACTGATATACAACAAAGCACGTCAAGCAGCGATTACCAAGGAAATTTCTGAAATTGTGGGTGGTGCTGCCGCTGTGTAGCGAGTTTTTAAAATTGGGTGACGCTAATGTGTGAACGTTATGACGTGACCAAATTTTAAAAAATGCTACTTATAAGGGCAACCACAAATTAGTTAAGTAAACGAATTAGGATAGACGGGGAATCAAGATGAGTTCTGGAAAAATTGTGCAGTGTATCGGTGCGGTGGTTGACGTTGAGTTTCCACGCGACGGGATGCCCAAGGTATATGACGCCTTGGTGCTTGACGACAGCAGTTCAGCTTTTGCTGAAGCAGGCTTGACGCTGGAAGTGCAGCAACAGTTGGGAGACGGCGTGGTACGTACCATTGCCATGGGCTCTTCTGACGGCTTGCGTCGTGGAATGTCGGTGAAGAGCAGCGGCGCTCAGATTGAGGTACCTGTAGGTCACGGTACTCTGGGACGCATCATGGACGTATTGGGCCGACCCATCGACGAAATGGGCGAGGTAAAAACCGAAAGCCGCCGCTCTATCCATCAAACGGCTCCTAAATTTGATGAACTTTCTCCTTCCGTTGACCTGCTGGAAACCGGCATCAAGGTGATCGACCTTGTTTGTCCGTTCGCCAAGGGTGGTAAGGTCGGTCTGTTCGGCGGTGCCGGTGTAGGCAAGACCGTGAACATGCTGGAACTGATCAATAACATCGCCAAACAGCACTCAGGTTTATCCGTGTTCGCTGGTGTGGGCGAGCGTACACGTGAAGGCAATGACTTCTATCATGAAATGTCGGAAGCCGGTGTTATCAATCTGGAAAACCTGCCTGAGTCCAAAGTGGCGATGGTGTTCGGCCAGATGAATGAACCTCCTGGTAATCGCCTGCGCGTAGCCCTTTCCGGTTTGACCATGGCCGAATACTTCCGCGATGAAGGTCGCGATATCCTGTTCTTCGTGGACAATATTTACCGCTTTACACTGGCCGGTACTGAAGTGTCCGCGCTACGTGGGCGTATGCCTTCTGCCGTGGGTTATCATCCTACGCTGGCAGAAGAAATGGGCCGCTTGCAAGAGCGCATCACCTCTACCAAGACCGGTTCCATCACCTCGATTCAGGCCGTTTACGTGCCTGCGGATGACTTGACCGATCCATCACCGGCAACAACCTTCTTGCACTTGGACTCTACCGTGGTGCTGTCGCGTGATATTGCCTCACTGGGGATCTACCCTGCAGTGGACCCGCTGGATTCCACCTCGCGTCAGCTTGACCCGTTGGTGGTTGGCGAAGAGCATTACAACGTGGCACGCTCGGTACAAAACACCTTGCAACGCTATAAGGAACTGCGTGACATTATCGCCATTCTGGGTATGGATGAACTGGCGCCTGAGGACAAGTTGGCTGTGGCACGTGCACGCAAGATTCAGCGTTTCCTGTCGCAACCATTCTTTGTGGCCGAAGTATTTACCGGTTCGCCAGGCAAATACGTGACCTTGAAAGACACCATCAAAGGCTTCAAAGGCATCGTCAACGGTGATTACGACCATCTGCCGGAACAAGCGTTCTACATGGTGGGCAACATTGAAGAAGCAGTTGAAAAAGCGAAGACGCTGTAACGCGAAAGGCGAGCATAAGTTATGGCCATGACTATACATGTTGATGTGGTAAGCGCAGAAGAATCCATCTTCTCCGGCTTGGCGGAATTTGTTGTCGCGCCTGCTTCGATGGGAGAAGTGGGTATCTACCCACGTCACGCACCGTTACTCAGTCTTATCAAGCCTGGTGCGGTGCGTCTCAAGCTGCCCGATCAGGCTGAAGAGATGGTGATCTTTGTTTCCGGCGGCGTACTTGAAGTGCAGCCCGGAGTGATCACGGTGCTGGCTGATACCGCCATCCGCGGCCATGATCTGGACGAAGCAAAAGCATTGGAAGCTAAGCGTCTTGCAGAAGAAGCCATGAAAGATAGTTCTTCGCAGGTAAATTATGCCCGCGCTCAGGCCGAACTCGCTGAAGCAGTAGCGCAATTGCAAACATTGCAAAAGCTCAGGCATAAATCTCACTAATTCAATTAGTTGCGTAAACTCAAAGGCAGCCGTTGGCTGCCTTTTTGTTTTATACTAACGCTACATGATTCAGAAACATACTCAACAATTGAATATTGTGGTTTTAGCGGCAGGCAAAGGTACGCGCATGCGTTCCGATCTGCCCAAAGTGTTGCACCCTCTTGCCGGGAAGCCGATGTTGATGCATGTACTGAACACCGCGCGTGAGCTTAACCCGGCAAAAATCTGCGTGGTTTACGGCTATGGCGGCGACCAGGTTGCGCAAGCCATTGCTGCTAACGACGTGGTCTGGGTGCACCAGGCAGAGCAAAAAGGCACCGGCCATGCCGTCAGGCAAGTAGTTTCACATTTGCAAGATGATACCGTTACCTTGATTTTGTTTGGTGATGTGCCACTGGTACAAGCGCACACCTGCAGGCAGGTCGTTGCCCAGGCACAGCATGGTCAATTAGTATTGTTGACAGTTGACCAACCCGACCCCGGCGGTTATGGTCGCATATTGCGCGACGCGCAAGGCAATATCAACGGAATTGTCGAGCACAAGGATGCCAGTGAGCAGCAGCGCCAGATTCGCGAGGTTAACACCGGCATCATGGCGATGCCAACCAAGCACCTTGTCAGTTGGCTGCAACGACTGAATTGCGATAATGCACAGGGAGAGTTCTATCTCACGGATATCGTTGCTATGGCAGTGGCTGACGATGTTGCAGTGAGCAGCGTACACCCAAAGAGCATAGCCGAAGTATTTGGTGTAAACAGCAAAAACGATATGGCGCGGCTGGAAAGAATGGTCCAGATACAAACTGCGCATGACTTGATGGAACAGGGTGTAAGCCTGATTGATCCAGCACGTCTTGATGTACGCGGTGATTTGCAATGCGGACGTGACGTGACGATTGATGTGAACTGTGTATTTGAAGGCAAGGTCATACTCGGCAATAACGTAGTGGTTGGTGCAAACTGTGTCATTCGTGATGCCAGCATAGGAGACAACACGGTTATCGTTGCCTTCAGTCATATTGATAATGCAAGCATCGGGCAGCAATGTCGTGTCGGACCTTATGCTCGCATTCGGCCTGGTACGGAATTAGCTTCTGGAGTACATGTAGGTAATTTTGTTGAGATCAAAAATAGCGAAATCGGATCCGAGAGCAGTATCAACCATTTGAGTTATGTCGGCGATAGCACAGTGGGTAAGGACGTCAATATCGGTGCGGGAACGATTACCTGCAATTATGACGGGGTGAAAAAACATCGTACCGTGATTGAAGACGGTGCTTTCATCGGCTCGGATACCCAACTGGTAGCGCCGGTGACCATAGGTAAAAATGCCACGATTGCTGCAGGTTCCACTATTACAAAAAACGCACCTGCGGGCGAATTGAGTTTATCCCGTGGCCGTCAAATAACCATCTCAGGATGGAAAAGACCTAAAAAATATTAATCAAAATCGATATAAAACAATAAATAATGAAAAGAACTGACATTAAACCCATCATCATTCACCTCTCACTTCGGGCAGGAGCTTAATTATGTGTGGGATCGTAGGTGCCATTGCAGCACATGATGTGGTTGCGACTTTAATTGATGGCCTCAAGCGGCTGGAATATCGTGGTTATGACTCGGCGGGAGTTGCGATGCTGAATCACGGTAAATTACATAGAGTCCGTCGCGTAGGCCGTGTATCCGAAATGGAAAGAGCCGCCAGTGAAGAAAAGCTCGCGGGTAATCTGGGCATAGGCCATACGCGATGGGCAACGCATGGGGGCGTGACCGAGCATAATGCCCACCCCCACATCTCCGGCGGCATAGCGGTGGTACATAACGGTATCATTGAAAATCATGATCAGGAGCGGGAAAAGCTGGAAGCACTTGGCTATGTATTTGAGTCACAAACCGATACTGAGGTGATTGCTCATCTGGTGCATTATCAGTACCAGCAACTCGGCGACCTGTTCCAGGCCTTGCAAAAGGCAGTGACCCAGCTCAGCGGAGCTTACGCCATCGCCGTCATTGCATTGGATCAACCTGAAAAATTAGTATGTGCGCGTATGGGTTGCCCGTTGCTGGTAGGCATTGCAGAAGACGGCGCGCACTATGTCGCCTCGGATGTTTCCGCCATCATCTCTGCCACAAGAAAAGTTATTTTCCTGGAAGAAGGTGATATTGCCGAAATGGGTTGCGGCAGTCTGCGGATTCTGAATCTGCAAGGCGAACAGGTTAACCGCCCGGTGCATATCTCCGATGTATCACTGGCTTCGCTGGAACTGGGGCAGTACAGCCATTTCATGCAGAAGGAGATCCACGAGCAGCCCAAAGCACTTTCCGACACCATAGATCAGGTAATCGAAGACGGCATATCGCCGCTGCTTTTTGGAGAGGATGCGGAGCAGGTTTTCAAAGAGATAGAAGGATTGCAGATACTTGCTTGCGGCACCAGTTACTATGCCGCAATGGTAGGTAAATATTGGTTGGAAGCGATAGCGGGTATTCACACCGATGTAGAGATTGCCAGCGAATATCGTTACCGTCCGGCGGTCGCCAATCCGAAATATCTGGTGGTGACCATTTCTCAGTCCGGCGAAACCCTGGATACCATGGAGGCGCTTAAATATGCGATTTCCCTGGGACATAAGGCGACGCTATCTATTTGCAATGTGCGTGAAAGTGCACTTCCGCGCGCCAGTAAAATGGCCTTCTATACACGTGCCGGACCGGAAATAGGCGTGGCTTCTACCAAAGCATTCACTACACAGCTGGTCGCGCTATTCACGCTTGCGCTGACCTTGGCTAAAACTCGTGGCAGATTGACGCGCAAACAGGAGCTTGCCTATCTGGATGATTTACGGCATCTACCAGGAAGTGTGCAACATGCGCTTAACCTGGAGCCACAGATCAAACTTTGGGCGGAAAAATTTGTGCATAAATCGCATGCCTTGTTTTTGGGACGTGGTTTACACTACCCTATCGCATTGGAAGGTGCCTTAAAGCTTAAGGAGATTTCTTACATTCATGCTGAAGCCTACGCTGCGGGCGAACTGAAGCACGGTCCTTTGGCACTGGTTGATAGTGAAATGCCGGTGGTGGTTATTGCACCAAATGATGCATTATTGGAAAAACTAAAATCCAATATGCAGGAAGTTAGGGCAAGAAACGGTGAACTGTTCGTGTTTGCAGACTCGGATAGTCATTTTGGTGCTGCCGAGGGGGTGCATGTGATTCGCACGCCTCGCCATGTTGGTGCACTTTCACCAGTGGTACACGCGATTCCGGTACAATTGCTGGCATACCACACTGCATTGATGCGCGGGACGGATGTGGATAAGCCACGAAATTTAGCAAAATCAGTCACAGTCGAATAAGACACAGTCTAATAGGACTAGAACGATGACAGCGATTGCGGTATTCAATCAAAAAGGAGGCGTGGGTAAAACCACTACAAGCCTGAATCTACTGGCTGCCTTGGCACGTCGCGATCTTGCTCCTTTGGGCATAGATCTCGATCCGCAATCGCATTTCACCCTGGCTAACGGTATCAAAGGCCTGCCTAGCAGCGAAACCATCTATGCCTACTACAGCGATAACACGCCACTTTCGCATCTGGTGCGTGAAGTGCCTAGCGGCAACGGCGCTCACATCATTCCCGCGCATATGGAGCTATTCAAGATAGATTCACTGTATGGCCGTAACCCGAATATCGCTACCCAGCTCAAGCGCGGGTTGAATGAGGAGCTGTTACCGGACGCCAGCGTTCCGGTAATCATCGACTGCTCGCCCATGCTGGGAGTGTTATCGCTGAATGCCGTATTCGCCTCCAACCGCTTACTGATCCCGGTATCGGCAGATTATCTATCCATGCAAGGCGTGAATCGTCTGGATGCTGCTTTGAAAGTACTGGAAAAACCGCTGGGCAAACCTATACAGCGGCGCATTGTGATGACCCGCTTTGATTCGCGTCGCAAACTTTCCTATCAGATCTTCGACCAATTGCATGAGCATTATGGTAACGACCTGTGCGACACACGCATTTTCGAGTCGGTGAGTCTGGCAGAAAGCCCGGTCTACTCCAAAGATGTTTTTGCCTACGCGCCCAATAGCCAGGGTGCCAAAGACTACAATGCGCTGACCGAAGAACTGCTTGCATGCGGGTTTTTCGATCCAGAGTGCAGCTGGTAGAAGGCACAATGTAGAGTGCAGCTGGTAAAGCGTAGTTGGTAAATCTTCCCTTATTCCCTCTCAACACCATTTTATTTCCGGGGGGCTTGCTCCCGCTTAAGACATTCGAGGTGCGTTACCTCGACATGATCAGCCGCTGTTTCAGTGCAGGCGAAGATTTCGGCGTCGTTGGTATCACCCGGGGTTCAGATGTGATGCAGACCGGGGATACCGTTTCTTTTGCCGAAGTGGGCACCCTCGCCCGTATCATTCATTTTGATGTACCGCAAACAGGCTTGATCCATATTCGCTGCGTTGGCAGCAGCCGTTTTCGCATCCAGCGTTGCGAACAAATGCAGGACGGTCTATGGGCAGGCGATGTGGAAACCATCACAGATGATCAGATGGTGCCCTTGCAAGCAGATCTGAAAAGACCGGCCCAGGCACTGGGTGAGCTCATCGAAGCGCTGCAAAGGCAGGGGATTTCCGAAGAAGAGATGCCGGTGCTGCCGCCTTACCGTCTTGATGATTGCGGCTGGGTAGCAAATCTCTGGTGTGAGATATTGCCTATTTCATTAGCGGAAAAGCAGAACATGCTTGAACTGGATAGTCCTCTGGTGCGGCTGGAGCTGGTCAATGACATGTTTTTGAACAAGACTGAAGGTGGTGGACCGGAGGAGGATCGAACTCCCGACCTTCGCATTGCGAACGCGACGCTCTCCAAGCTGAGCTACCGGCCCTTATTTCTGCAAAGACTGAATGCTGCCTGCTGTGATAATACTTGAGATAATATTAGCACCATGAACCCCTACCTGAAAAAACTGCTGTGGATTTTGGTCGTAATACTTGGCGTATCAGCCATTGCCGGTATAGCACTTAACCGCGGCGAACAGATCAATTCCCTGTGGTTCGTTGCCGCAGCCGTGTGTGTGTACGCCATCGCTTACCGTTTTTATGCGGCCTGGATAGCGACCACGATACTGGTCATCGATGAGTCGCGGGCCACGCCTGCCGAGCGCTTGAATAACGCTCGCGATTTTATTCCAACCAATAAATGGATCGTATTCGGTCATCATTTCGCGGCCATTGCCGGCCCCGGACCGTTAGTGGGTCCCACGCTTGCCGCCCAGTTCGGCTACCTGCCAGGCACTTTATGGATATTGTTTGGGGCAGTGCTGGGCGGTTGCGTACAGGATATGGTGACCTTGTTTTTCTCCATGCGCCGCGATGGTAGAAGCCTGGGCCAGATGGCCCGCGATGAACTGGGTCCGATTGGAGGCGCTGCGGCACTGATAGGCGCCTTCGCCATCATGATCATTCTCATCGCGGTACTGGGTCTGGTGGTTGTCAATGCCATGAAACACAGTCCATGGGCGACTTCCACCATTGCCGCGACTATTCCCATCGCCATGATCGTCGGCATTTATATGCGTGATATCCGTCCCGGGCGCGTGCTTGAGGGCACAGCCATCGGTGTCATCCTGCTATTGCTGGCTGTTGCAGGTGGGGGCTGGATAGATCACCAGCCTATCCTCAGGATCTGGTTCGATCGTGATGGTTTGCCCCTGGCCTTCAGCATCATCGCCTACGGGTTTCTTGCCGCCATTTCGCCGGTATGGTTGTTGCTGGCACCGCGCGATTATTTGTCTACATTCATCAAACTGGGGACGGTTATTTTGCTGGCCATCGCCATCGTCATTTTGCAACCACACGTGCAGATGCCCGCAATCACACAGTTCATCGATGGAACCGGCCCTATTTTTGGCGGCAAATTGTTCCCTTTCGTGTTTATTACCATTGCCTGCGGTGCCATCTCGGGTTTCCACGCACTGATCGCATCAGGAACTACGCCCAAGTTATTGTGTAATGAGCGCGATATACGCATGATAGGTTACGGCGCCATGCTGCTGGAATCGTTTGTCGCCATCATGGCACTCATTGCCGCCACCGTATTGGAGCCGGGTGTATTCTTTGCCATCAACAGCCCGGCGGGCGTGGTGGGCAAGGAAGCTGCGGTGGCAGTCGCCAAGATTTCTGCCATGGGTTTTCCGGTCACGGTGGAACACATGCAACTGCTGGCAAAGCAGATGGGAGAAACCAGCTTGTTTGCACGCACCGGCGGCGCGCCTTCGCTGGCAGTAGGTATGGCCAGTATCTTCGGTAGCGCATTTGGTCAAGGTTTGTTGGCAATGTGGTATCACTTTGCCATCATGTTCGAGGCCATCTTTATTCTGACCACACTGGATGCCGGTACGCGTGTCGGTAGATTCATGCTGCAGGACATGCTGGGCAATGTCTGGCCAAAAATGGGCGTTACTTCCTGGATGCCATCGGTGATGTTCACCAGTGCCTTGGTCGTTGGCGGTTGGGGTTATTTCCTATACATCGGGGTCATAGACCCCAACGGCGGCGTTAACCTGCTGTGGCCGCTGTTCGGCATCGCCAACCAGATGCTGGCCGCCATTGCATTGAGTGTTGCGACCGGCATACTGATCAAGTCCGGCAATGGCTATCGTGCCTGGATCACGGGCTTGCCGCTCACCTGGTTAGTGCTGGTGACCAGCACCGCTGCCTGGGAAAAGATATTCAGTGAAGATAAACGGGTTGGTTTCTTTGCCGCCGCCAACGATATGGCGGCCAAGCTGGCAAGTGGCGCGCTGCCTGCGGAAAAGGCGGCCGTTGCACCGCAGTTGATTTTCAACCAGCATCTGGACGCATGGTTGACCGTGTTTTTTGTAACGGTGCTATGGGTGATTGTGCTGGACATGCTCAGGGTGTGCGCCCGTCATCTCGCCGGTAAGCCGGTACCTGCAGTCTCTGAAACGCCTCATATTCCAAGCAGATTAGTAGAGGATTTCGCTCGTGATTAACAAGCTGAAATCGTTATGGAACTCCATCCGACAGCTATCGGGCGATGACCGCTATGAGCGTTATCTGCATCATCACCTTCAGCATCACTCCAGCCAGCCTCCTCAATTGCGCGCGACATTTTTCAAGCAATGGCAGGATGAAAAATGGAAGGGTGTAAAACGTTGTTGCTAACGTAAGCCTTTCGTCACAGTTCCACGTGCACAACCTCTCCATACTCTACTGAAATCTTGTCATAGCTTTGCGCCAGTGCTATCCCTCGCACATGTGCCAGTATCGAATGAATGACACCGGAATGGGTGATGATGCCGACATGGTCATGTTGCTGTGCCGCCAGTTCATGCAGGAATCCCATTACACGCTGGCTGAGTTGCAAATAGCTCTCGCCATTAGGGGGCACATGATTAACAAAGTCCGATAGCCACGCTTCGCTATGCTCACGCGGAATCTCCAGCCAGGGGCGGCCATCCCAGTCGCCAAAGTTTATTTCCTGTAAACGCTCGTCGTGCTGTGGAGTGAATTGCAGATGCTCGGCCAGACGGTGGCAACGCAATGTAGGGCTGCAATAAAAGGGAATGTCGGGCAGGGCTTCCAGTTTTTTCTTGATTACCGCCGCTTCCTGTTCAAAAGTCTCAGCCAATGGCGGATCCGAGCGGCCATAACACAGGCCGTGAGCAAGTACACGGGTATGCCGGATCAATGTGAGACGCATGCCACAACTCCTAGGTAGAACGTCACTTCACATAGTTGTTGCATTGCACCCAGGCAATCGCCGGTGTAACCACCCAGCAATTTTTTGAGTTTATGGCTGAACCACAACCAAACCGGGAGCATAGGGAGCAACGCCCACCAAAAATGCGGGTTGAGTAGTGCAAGTGGCACTAACCCAAACAGGGCAGCGAGCAATATCTCTCTACCGGAGATATGTTGCACGATGGGTTTGGCTTTGCCGTTTTCGCGAACATAACTCTGTGTGTAAGCGAGCAGGGTAGAGGCAAAACGGCTGACGCTGTGCGCTACGACCAGCACAGCGGGTATGCGAGCGGCGGGGATATAGCTCAAGGCTTGAAACTTGATGAGCAGTGCCATCAATAACGCAACCGCGCCATAGTTGCCGATACGTGAATCTTTCATGATAGTGAGCATTTGCTCTTTATCCCAACCGCCACCAAGGCCATCTGCCGCGTCGGATAATCCATCCTCGTGAAAAGCACCGGTGAGTAGCAGGGTAGCCACCATGCTCAGCAAAACCGCCATGGAAACAGGCAACCACCACGATGCCAGCACGAACACTGCTGCTGCGACCGATCCAACCACCACGCCTACCAGTGGAAAATATTTGGCAGCATGATTCAAATCCTGCTCGCTATGCTTGCACCAGGCACTGCAAGGAATGCGTGTAAAAAAAGTAAGCGCAGTAAAGAATAATTGAACCTCATTTTTCATCGTAATGATTATCATCGTGATTCAAGTCACGCAGACTCGATTTTGTCACTCACCCCGGCAGATTCAAACGAAGCCATCTGGTTAACAAAATTGACAGCGGCTTGCACCAGCGGCCAGGCCATCGCACAACCTGTGCCTTCGCCCAGGCGCATGCCCAGATCCAGCAACGGGTCGGCACCCAGTTCCTGTAGTAGCATGTTATGTCCAGCCTCGCCGGAACGATGCGTAAACACACAGTGATCGATGATGGAAGGGTCAAGGCGGGTGGCGACCAATAAAGCGGCGCTGGCGATGAACCCGTCTATCAGTAACAACGCGCCCTTTTCTGCCGCGCCCAGCATAGCTCCCGTCATCATAGCAATTTCAAAACCGCCAAACGTCGCAAGAACCTTCAAAGGATCGCTGGCATCCAGGCCGTGAAACTGCAGCGCCTGTTGCAATACCGCTATCTTGTGCTGCAAACCCATGTCGTCCAATCCGGTCCCGCGGCCTGCGCATAAACTGACCGGGAGAGGGCACAACACGCTCATCAAGGCAGCTGCGCTTGAGGTATTGCCTATCCCCATCTCGCCAAAGCCCAGTACGTTAGTACCGGCCGCTATTTCTGCCTGCGCCAGCACTTTACCCTTGGTAATAGCTGCCAAGCATTGCTCGATTGTCATGGCGGGCTGATTTGAAAAATTGGCAGTGCCGAGGCCGATCTTGGCATCAATGAGTTCCGCATGAGGGGGAAAATCAGCAGCGACTCCGGCATCTATGATGCGCAAAGAGATGCCATGTTGACGAGCGAACACGTTGATGCCCGCGCCCCCCGCCAGAAAATTTAGCACCATCTGCTGCGTGACTTCCTGCGGAAAAGGGCTCACTCCTGCCTGCACAATGCCGTGGTCACCGGCGAATACCAATATCACCGGACGACGCAGAACCGGCTCCAAAGTGCTTTGTAACAGCCCGATCTTCAGAGCCAGAGATTCCAGTTTACCAAGAGCACCGGTCGGTTTGGTTTTGGTATCTATTTTATGTTGCAGGCTATTACGCAGCTTGGAATCCGGAGTGGTTGAGGTCATAAGAAGTGCAAATGGAAATGGAGTTGCACATTTTATCTGTATTCCTCGTGTTTAAGTCACGATAAAAAAGGTGTTCAAGCAGGCTCTATTTGCTATAATCGCGGGCTCTTGAGAATCCGGTCACGCAAGTGAGCTGGTTCCAGTGCGGCCTTGCATCCGCGAAAAGAGTAGTTTTTGTATCAAGATGGCCAGGTAGCTCAGTCGGTAGAGCAGCGGATTGAAAATCCGCGTGTCGGCAGTTCGATTCTGCCCCTGGCCACCATCCACCTAACACCCGAAGAACACTCGTACTCATAATCGTTGGCGCTCGCTTCGCCTCCGAAGGGCCCGCCAATACTAAAACTGCTTAGGATGATTCTTAGGCTTTTTTCAGTTAAGGGGATTCCTTCTATGGCACAATGTCCTCCATGAACCGATCCAATCTAATTTTAAAACTAGCTCAGAGCAGTTCTCAACTGACTGTTTCCGATGTGGAGCTATCTGTTAGAGCCTTACTGGATACAATGTCTAATGAACTTGCCGAAGGCGGCAGGGTTGAAGTCCGGGGTTTTGGAACCTTCAGCGTCCATGCTAGGCCACCGAAATTAGGGCGTAATCCTAAAACGGGCGAAAGTCTTCAGATACCAGAAAAGCGAGTACCACATTTTAAACCTGGCCGAGAACTCAAGAAGAGAGTTGGTATTGGGGATATCGAGTAGATATGCCTGCTATCTCCAAAAGCGGACGTTCAAAAATGGTCAATTTGACGTGTTCGACCGTCTGCTACCGGCCCAGACTGTGTAAAAACGCATAAAGTATCCGCGCGTGAAGATTACTTGTCACGTTAGTCTTTACCAAGGTTACGCGTTTGTCAGGAACCTCGTTAATAAGTCGGCAAGATTTCTGATGTAATTTCCCAAATTAATGTC
>CAILHX010000020.1 GCA_903834185.1 uncultured Methylophilaceae bacterium | reverse complement strand
GAATCTGCATCTTTTTCAAGGTTGCCGATTCTAACATGCAAGTGTCAACCGCGCCCGCCTTGAGTGCTGGACAAGGCCATAAAACTTGGGGAAACTCTCGTTATGCTGCGAATGCTTCCAACTCTGGTTTTTGTTATGTTGCTTGCCGCTTGCAGCAAGCCCCCAAAGCCATTGGCACCACCACAGCAAAGCCACGAAATCGTCGTGGTAACCTATAACAGCCCAACCACTTATTTCGTCAACGGAAATAACGAATTCGCAGGGCTGGAGCATGATTTAGCCAAGCTGTTCTGCGAACAGCTGGGGGCAGATTATAGAGTGAAATTCTTGCCGGTGAGCGGCGTAGGGGAAGTCATACCTACGTTGCTAAAAGGTAGGGCGCATTTCGCAGCTGCCGGGCTGGACATCAATCGCCTGCGTAGCCATTTGGTACGTTTTGGACCGGCTTATCAGCAAGTCCAACCGCAAATGGTGGTCAACCATGACAGTGCTGAAAAGATAAGCAACATGGAAAACATCACCGGCAAACTTCTAGCTGTGCCGGAAGGCAGCAGTGACGCAGAGCGCCTGGCAACTCTGGCAGTGGATATGCCCGGACTTTTCTGGCGAGAAGTACCACACAGCGGCAGTGAAGAACTTCTGGAACAGGTGGCTGAAGGTACGCTTGATGCGACCATCGCCGATTCACATCTGGTCTCCATCGTACAGAATTATTACCCTAATCTGGACATCGCATTTAATTTTGGCGAGCCCCGCAAGCTGGCATGGGCTTTTCCCAACAACGGAGACCCGTGGCTTTATCAACAGGCACAGGATTTCTTCAGCCGTATCCAGCGGGATGGCACATTGCATAATCTGATGGATCGGTACTACGGACATTCGGAAAGGCTAAATACCATTGATATTACTGGCTTTTTATCACAAATGCGCACCACATTGCCGCAGTATGTGGAGTTGATGAAGCAGGCCGAAGCGACAACGCAAATAGACTGGAAACTTCTGGCCGCCCTCAGTTATCAAGAATCGCATTGGGATACTTACAGCACCTCGCCTACCAATGTGCGCGGTTTGATGATGCTGACGGAACACACGGCCGACAAAATGGGCGTTAAAAACCGGCTTGATCCCAAGCAAAGCATCATGGCCGGTGCCCAATATTTCCAGTTACTGAAAGAAGAGATTCCCGGGCGCATCGCAGAACCGGATCGTACCTGGCTGGCTCTGGCTTCTTATAACGTGGGTTTAGCCCATCTGGAGGATGCACGTGTACTTACACAACGCATGGGACTCAATCCCGATGTATGGGCGGACGTGAAAAAAGCGCTACCCATGCTCACTCAATACCAGCATTATTCAACGCTGAGGAACGGTTTTGCACGGGGTGGTGCAGCGGTAATTTTTGTGGAGTCCATTCGCACTTATTACGATATTCTGGCCAAATATGAAGCGAAGAATACGCTCACCTCGCCACCGCCCAAGCCTTCCAAAATAAATGTGGCATGGGCAGATTTGCGCACCATGGCATTACCTTAACAGTTCCGGTTGTTTATGCTATTTCGGTTCACCGACCCGAGCTTCCAGCAGCTTTTCGATTCTCTCAAGGCGAGCAGCGAAGTCCTTCAACATCACGTCCTGTTGTTTTTCGTCCTCTTCTACTTCATGCACGCTATCTTCCACTTTCTCGACTTCGCTACCAATCAGGAATACCGACAAGTGCGCAGTCATCAGCGAGATCAATACCACCCCGATGAAAATCAGTAACGCGGCGAATACACGTGCCGATACAGTGGTGGGAACAATGTCACCAAAGCCGGTATGGGTCATGGTGACCCAGGCCCACCAGATACCGTCACCCACATCCCCCATGCTTGGGTCTAGGTGGGTCACGATAATGCCCGAGAGGGCGACGACAGTAGCCGAGATTGCAAGGATGGTAGGAATCTTGCCCCTGGATAGAAACTCGCGTAATCGCCTGGAAACCTTTACCAGCAGATACAGCATGAGTATCAGTCGCAAATTACGCAGCATGGCTGCGAGCGGAGAATAGACCGAGTTGTGCACCAGCCCGGCGCCAATAATGACCAGATTGAGCCAGTTATTTTTGAGGTAGCGCTTCTTGTCGCGGACCAGCAAGGTCATAAACGATGTTTCCAGCGCGAATATCAGCCAGATCACGAAATCGTAGAACACTACATCGTCAGGATCGATGACGCGTGCTCTTTCCAGATAAAGCTGGATGGGAATCCACAGCGCCACGCCCAGGATAGGCCACTCCAGCCAACGCCCCCATTTCAGCGCAACAGGCCTTTCGTTAGGGTCTATCCCGCCGATACCTAACAGTTTGTGCAATTTGATGCTCATCACCACGCCCCTCTGAGCAGTTTCAGTTAACCCAGCTTTTTTTGTTCACCCATGTAAGGCCATAACACTTCCGGAACCGTCACACTGCCATCCGCGTTTTGATAGTTCTCTAGAACAGCCACCAGTGTGCGCCCCACTGCCAGCCCGGAACCATTCAACGTGTGCAACAACTCTGTTTTACCGGATGCGTTACGGAATCTTGCCTGCAAACGCCGTGCCTGAAAAGCCTCGCAGTTAGAGACCGAGGATATTTCCCTATACGTATTTTGCGCAGGCAACCACACTTCAAGATCATAGGTCTTGGCAGCACCGAACCCCATGTCGCCTGTACATAACGAGACGACGCGGTAAGGCAATCCCAATGCCTTCAGGATATTCTCTGCATGTCCGACCATTTCCTCCAGCACGGCATAACTGGTTTCAGGATGCACGATTTGTACCATCTCAACTTTGTCGAACTGGTGTTGACGTATCATGCCCTTGGTATCTTTACCGTAAGAGCCGGCTTCACTGCGGAAGCAAGGAGTATGAGCAGTGAGCTTTAAGGGCAGATCCTCTACCGCCACGATATCATCACGCACAAGATTGGTGAGCGTAACCTCAGAAGTGGGGATCAAATACAGCTTGCTGTCGTTATGAGGCACGGCAAACAAGTCTTGCTCGAATTTGGGTAATTGACCGGTGCCCTGCAGAGTTTCGGCGTTTACCATATAGGGCGTGTAACATTCGGTGTAACCGTGCTGTTCCGTCTGCATATCCAGCATGAACTGGGCAAGCGCACGATGCAACTTGGCGATACCACCGCGCATGAAGGTAAAGCGCGCACCCGACAGCTTGGCGCCGGTATCGAAATCCAGCCCCAGCGGTATGCCGACATCGGCATGGTCTTTAATCTCGAAATCAAAAGTACGCGGTGTACCCACTCTGCGCACTTCCACATTATCCGCCTCCGACTTACCTTGGGGCACACTGTCATGCGGCAGGTTAGGTACGTTGAGCAGTAACTTCTGCATCTCAGCCTGAATCACTGCCAGGCGCTCTTCATCCGCTTTCAGCTGTTCGCCCAATCCGGCCACTTCCGCCATGATTGCGCTCACATCTTCACCTTTGGATTTGGCGATGCCGATCTGCTTGGAACTGGCATTACGCTTGGCCTGCAATTCCTGAGTACGGGTCTGTACGGTTTTACGCTCGGTCTCCAATGCAGTAAAAGCGGCGCTATCGAATACAAATCCGCGCGTGCCAAGCCTGCTCGCAACATCTGGCAAGTCATTTCGTAATTGCTGAATATCTAACATAAAACCTCAAACCCCTTTTTTCTTATGCAATTTTTCACTCATGCAAACATTCATTCAAAACCATGCATGATACTTTTTAACACTACGTCCATGCGGCACAGCACGTCTAGCGGCTTGATATACAACACCCGCAAACCCAGCGAAACCAGAAATCTTTCTCGCCGTTGCTCAGCCTCCCATGCATGCAGATTGCGCGGTAGCACATTCTGCAACTCGATCACCAGAAACTCTTCCGGGCAGTAAAAGTCTACGACAGTACCCCCCAGATCGTATTGCCGTACAAACAGCCGGTCTTGCAATTGCCCATGCTGTAACTGCTGCCACAAGGCAATATCCGCCGCTGTCGCGCCTTTGCGCGCCGGGTGACGGCGTATCTTTTGTTGCGGCAGATTATACAATCCGGGTATCTGCATCAATTACCCTTTCCGGCCTTTTTATCAAGTTCGCGCAAATGGGCGAGCTTTTCCGCTATTTTACCTTCCAGACCGCGTGGTGTTGGCTCATAAAATCTGGTTTTTGGCATCCCCTCCGGCAGATAGCTCTCACCTGCGGCGTAAGCTTCCGGTTCATCATGGGCATAGCGGTAAGCTTTGCCGTAATCCAGTTCTTTCATTAGCTTGGTCGGGGCATTGCGCAGATGTAAAGGTACCGGACGCGTCTGGTCTTGTCCCACGAATGCCTTCATTTTGTTATACGCCATATAAGATGCATTACTTTTGGCTGCCACCGCCATATACATTACTGCGTTCGCCAGCGCCAGTTCGCCTTCCGGCGATCCCAGTCGCTCATAGATCTGGCAGCCTTCCAATGCCAGCGTCTGCGCCCGCGGATCAGCCAGACCAATGTCTTCGATCGCCATACGCACGATGCGTCGCCCCAGATACAGTGGGTCTGCACCGCCATCCAGCATACGCATCAGCCAATATAGCGCGGCATCCGGATTGGAGCCGCGCACCGATTTGTGTAAAGCGGATATCTGGTCATAGAACTCCTCACCGCCCTTATCGAAGCGACGCAGCTTGCTGGCCAGAGTACTCTCCAGAAATGCCTCGTCAATATGCTGTTTGTCGGCTGATTGCGCAGCATTGAACAGTTGTTCGATAAAGTTGAATAAACGCCGTGCGTCGCCATCTGCATAGGCCAGTACTTGCTCGCGCACTTTGGCATCGGTGGTTAGCCCCGGCTGTAATGCCAGTGCCCGGTCAAATAAAATTCCCAGTTCAGCTTCGGATAATGGTTTGAGCACGAACACCTGGGCACGGCTGAGTAATGCGGAATTGACTTCAAATGAAGGATTTTCAGTGGTGGCACCGATAAAGGTCAGCAAGCCGCTTTCTACAAACGGCAGAAAAGCATCCTGCTGCGATTTATTGAACCGATGCACCTCGTCCACGAACATGATGGTGCGGCGACCTGATTGCTGCAGGGTGAGTTGCGCACGTTCCACAGCCTCACGAATATCCTTGACTCCGGAGAGTACCGCCGACAGCGGAATGAATTCGGCATCCACCGACCCTGCCACCAGCCTTGCCAATGTGGTTTTGCCTACGCCCGGCGGACCCCAAAGAATCATGGACGGCAACCTGCCCGAGGTGAAAGCCAGACGCAAGGGCTTGCCCTCGCCCAGCAGATGCCCCTGCCCCACCACTTCGTCCAGCGTTGCCGGACGCAGCCGTTCAGCCAAAGGAGCATGAGGCGCAACATTTGTGAATAGGCTATCTGTCATTTCTCTGTTGCCATTTCCTCGATACGCGCAGTGATTTTTGCCAGTTGTTGCTCCCGGGTGTACTGCCGGTATTTCGCTGCGAATTTTTGCGCATTGTTGCGATAATCAACAGTATTCAGTAATTTTAACAATAGTGCCGATAAATCCGGCGGTGGCGATTCAGCGTCTACCAATTCACCCGCGCCTAAAGCCCGTACTCTTGTCGCCAGCAGAAACTGCTCCAAATGATTAGGCAGCATCAGCAAAGGGATTCCCGCCTGCAACATCCCTGCCGTTGTGCCATGTCCGCCATGACAGATCACCAGATTGCATTCCGCCAGCAACCCCGCAAATTTGATAGGCTGAGCGAATATCCTGACTTTGTTGCTGCTCAGTTTCTGCCGCAGATTGTCTGCAATACCCGGCGCGCAAATCAGTGCATGATGACCTTGTGCGCTGATAATCTCAAGAAGCGCCATAAAATCGCGGTGGCGCGGTTCAAGATAGACCAGGATACGGTTTACTTTAACGTTGCTACCGGCGCTTGTTTCCAAATCCGGCCACGCAGCTTCATGTCCCATTTCGGTTTCGTACACTGCGCCCCAATAAGTTGCGCCGTTACGCTGCGGATAGTGATCCAATTCCGGCAAAGTGCATAAAAAAGACTCTGGCGTATCAAACAAATCGCTGAGCGCCTTCATAGGTTTGGCTCCGCAAGCGCCTAAAACCGCATTCGCGGCTTTGAGCACGATCTCATCAGACCCTGTCAGGCGCTCATAAGGCACGCTGGCCCAATAGCGCAGATTGGGCGTAGGGTTCAAACGCGGGAGAATGCTGAAACCGGTACCCAGAGGTGCCGCAGTCAATCCCATACTACGTGCTGCCAGCAATGCGGTTGGTGCATGACTGGCGATCAATAGATCAGCCTGAAACAACATGAACATGGCGCGCCAGGCGCTGACCACGCCGGACAAGCCGGATGCATCGTGATATCCGTAGCGTAACAATATCTCGGCATAGTTCAACGGCGGCTCTGGCAAGCCTTGTATTACTGGCAACCATACGGGCGCTTGCATCACGGGGATAGGGCTATCCGTCATCATACGAGCGGCATGATGCAATTCACGCACCACCATCACCACTTCATGACCACGGGCTTTCAACGCATGCGCGAATGGTAGAAACTGCGAGATGTAACCATAGTTGGCACCCAATTCCCAAGCAAAAACTATGCGGCTCACTGCCCCTCCCCCTATGAGATCAACAAAATTGATCGATTCAATGATTATCATACCAGCGACTTTCCCTGAGGTTTAACTCGCCCACCCGAATACCCACAAACAAACTTAAAAAATCATCATAACCAATTGAAAATTATTAATATGTTTTGGGAACAACACGCATGAAATAACTTGACACCCTTTGCAAAAAACAGTGATACTTATATCGTGTAGCTGCGAATGGAATTTATTTCTCAGGGAGTACTCATGGATTTTGCAAGATATCGACCGTTATTTACCTCTCTTAGTTTTGCTTTACTATCCCTTACTTCCGGTTTAACGTCAGCAGCAGAACCAGCAACACCTGTACCAGCCCTACCCGTACCAGAACTGCAAGCGCCCCCTGCTCCCCGTTTTGACATCTCCGCTTTCAAGGTTGAAGGCGACACAGTATTGGGCACTGAGAAAATCAATGTGCTGGTCAAGCCTTACATAGGGGCTTCAAAAGATTTCGGCGATGTGCAACAAGCGCTGGAAGCACTTCAGGATGCCTATCAGGCACTGGGGTTCAGTACTGTACGCGTCAACTTGCCCGAGCAGGAATTGGAAAGCGGGGTTATACGCCTGACCGTTACCGAACAAAAAATCAGCTCCATCAAAGTTGAGGGCAACCAGCATTATTCGAGCGAGGCGGCGTTGCGTGCGATACCCAGTTTGCAGGAAGGCGCCCTCCCCAACACCAAAGTGATCGGTAAATCACTCAAGCTGTCGAACGAAAATCCTACCAAGCAAACTGCTGTACTGTTCGCGGATAATGAAAAAGACGAAAACAGTGCAGATGCAACGGTAAAGGTGATTGATGCAAAACCTTGGAAGGCGTCAATAACACTGGATAACACCGGCACCCGTGAAACCGGACATGGTCGCATCACGCTTGCATATCAAAATTACAACATGTTCGATACGGATCAGCGACTGACCGCGCAAATCATCACCAATCCGCACTTTCCGCAGAATATATTCAACCCCGACCACAAAGTCCGGGTTTATGTTTTTGGTTACACCATCCCGTTTGCGTCAATTGGCGACTCTATCGATCTGCTTGCCTCTTATTCTGATAGTACTTCCACCACACCTATCGTGCTTCAGGGCCTGATAGGCAATATCAGCGGTAACGGCCTGGTGTTAGGGGCGCATTACAACCACAATCTGGAAAAGCTGCCAGACTACGATCAAAAGCTAACCTTTGCATATGATAGCCGTGCCACCAGATCATCTCACGACGATTTGGGCAATCTGCTTTCCGCAGCACTCACGACCACCCCTGTGAGCGTTACCTACTCCGGTCAGTGGACACCGAACCCGCACTCTATCGCTTTCAGCGTCGGGGTTTCCCGTAACATCGCCGGCCTCGCCGAACATGGAAATAAAGAAGATTTCCAGACTGCTCTTGCAAATAGCACATTCTCCAAATTGAATTTCACGCTGGATTATGCGCGTCCGCTGCCTAAGGACTGGCAATTACATGCTTCGTTTAGTGCACAACTGTCTTCTGATAGCGTGCCTTCCATCGAAAAATTCCGTATCGGCGGTACGGATACCGTGCGTGGTTTTCACGAAAGTGAACTGTCCGGCGATGAAGGCTTTCGCGCCAGCGTGGAACTCTATACTGCCAACATCGGCCAATTCATGAAGAGCGATAAAACAACTTTGCGTGGCGTACTCTTCACTGATGCCGGACGCGTTGCTGACAATCAGGATACCAGTGGTACGATCGTCACCGCCCAAACCACGATTGCCAGCTTCGGTGCAGGTTTACGTTACACTTACGGAGCCAATATAGTAGGGCGTTTAGATCTGGCACAGGTGCTCAAGGGTGACACCAACAATGGCTCCGGCAACACCAGAAATGGCGACCATTATGTGAACGGCAGCATCGCATATCTGTGGTAAGCAGATCTCTAGGGGAATCCCCTAGACAAAAATCAGGCAGAACCCCCAGTTATATCAAAAAATGCCTGATGGTACGCACTAGGCAGCAGTATTATTATTCATCAACGGGGTAATGTTTTACGCTTGAGTGAGTTGAATACAACAGTAGTAAAGGTAGCGCGGACAAAACCGCTAATGCAATACACACTGACAGATTGAACGGCGACATTATCGCTGCAAAAGGGAGCTCGCAATGACCATCAAACCTGATACCAAACCTACCGGAAAGCCGCGCGCACCTCATACATTTGATTTGCGTCGAAAGGCACTCCATCTGGCTGTGGCCTCATGCTTCTCCATTACTCCCGTACTTGCAGCCACTATCCCGACCCCGACGACGATCGGGGGTTATACCTTTACAACAGCCAAGAACGGCATGGTCACTAACGACGTGACAAGCGGTAATAGCCGTACCATATCCAATAACAACAATGCCATTCTGAATTGGGGTAACGGCTTAAATATCAACACGAATGAAAAACTCGTTTTTGACCAATGTCCTAGCTGTAAAGTACTCAACCGCGTAAGTGGCGGCAATGCGACCAATATACTCGGGACGCTTTCTTCCAGCGGCAAAGTTTATCTGATCAACAATGCGGGTATCGTCATCGGTGCTGGGGCTCACATTGCGACCAACGGTTTTGTCGCCTCCACACTTAATCTGAGTGATGATGACTTCACCAACGGAATTAATCGCTTTACCGCCTCCACTACCGATGCTACCGGAGGTGTCAATAACGCTGGCACAATTTCCACGCCCAATGGCGGTTTCGTCTATCTGATCGGTGCCCAGGTACAGAACAGCGGCATCATCACTACCCCCAGTGGCGAAGCGATACTGGCTGCAGGCAGTTCGGTAGAACTGGTGGATTCAGCCGACCCGTCCATGCGCGTAAAAGTAAGCGCCAAGGCCCTGCCCGTCAATCTGTCGCAGTTAATGACGAACAGTAATGGCAATATCTTCTCGGTGCTGAACAGCGGCAAAATATCTGCCAACAGCGCAGTGGTCGGTCAGAACGGCAAGATACAGCTTCGTTCAGCAGGGGCACTCACCACTACCAGCACGTCCGTACTTGAAGCCAAAGGCGATGCCAATACCAATGGCGGACTTATACGCGGCTTCGTCGATGGCGTAGGACACTATTCCGGATCATTCGATGTGTCGGGCCGAAATGGCGGATCGCTAGAGACCTCCGCTGCCTTCTTGTATCTGGATCAAGGCCTTTCAGTCGCGGCAAGCGCGTTTGCTGCAGGAGGGCACAGCGGGAAATGGCTATTGGATCCTTATGACTTTGATATTGGTGCCCCTGAAGCCTCCATCATGCTGAGCGCACTTAATAACGGTATTAGCGTTGATGTGGATACCGGCAATAGCTATTTCTATGGCGGGTCTAGCGGCTATACGATGGTCAACAGTCCTGGTTCTACCCACGGTGGCCGTATCACCATGACGGGTGTCACCATGGATGTCACTTACGCAGGACCTGTCTCTTTGACTTTTGATGCGGATGAAAAGGTCATTATCACTAATTCCAGTATTACCGGTAGTGGCGGCGGGTTTGACTTTGAAATCAACGCTGGCCTTGATCGTTCTTCTGCTGGTACTGTCGGCGGCGTTGCCATCATCGGCAGCACCATACGAACCAACGGTGGGGGTAGCCTGGATATTTACACCAACACCGGCAATATCGCAATAAGCGGCTCACACCTATCCTCCTCGAGCCCAACGGTTTCCGGCTCGTCGACCCAGATAGACATAGCCGCTTACAGCGGTAGCGTGAACATCAACAACTCCGACATCACTTTTATCAACAGCACGCCATACGCCGGGCAGATAAACCTATATGCGGATAACGGGGACATTAACATCCATAATCAGTCGCAAATAGGGGCGAATAGCGGCGATGTAAATGTCAGCATCGTAGCCGATAGCGGAAATGTGGACATAGGCAGTTCCTCAATAGGCGTCGAAACCGGCTCACTGGGTTCCAGCAACGTCAATATCACTGCTAATGGTGGCAATATCACCATGACTGGTTCTGACTCCAGCCACAGTATCCGCGCTCACCAGGTGAGTTTGTATGCGCAGAAAACTATCGCGGGTACTGGCAATATCGGTTCGTCTGATCACAGCATAGTGACTGAAGCTGATAACTTAAGTATCGGCAACTACACGACGCAAAACGCGTACGTCACTGACTTGGGCGTGTTGCAAAATGCCAACATCCAGGTCGTGAACGATGCCGAACTGCAATTGCAACAGGGCGCAGAACTTACTAGTAGTTATGGTTCCTCGATCAATATCTATGCGAATACGGCACTGATCGCAAGCGCGGGCGATATAAATCTAACTAATAGCGCTATTGATTTCTATACTGGATCGGGTACGGATGGCTCATATGTCATCGCGACCAGCGGCGGCATTTTGCTTGATAACTCCTCAATCTCTACGTATGCCTCTTACGGCGGCGCGACCAGCCTGAATCTGATCTCCAGCAATCTTTCACTCGATCACTCCAGTCATATCCAATCCGATTTCGTTGGCGTGAATTACAGCATAGGCGGTCCGGCGACTGATGCGGCCAAACGCCTTGCCCTTGCCAAGTTCGCCAAAAACTCCACCGTAAGCATAGGCTCGGACAGTTCTATTACTGGTAATAACGGCGTTGGCATTGTCACCGGCAAGCTTGATGTCATTGGCGGCTCCATCACCTCTCATAGTGACCTTGACCTTGTGGTAGCGGGTGATATCAAGATCAAAGGCGAAAATAGCGGCGGATATTCCGCCTCGATCAACGCCGACACCGAGGCATTCATCACTTCAGGCGGTCATATGAAGATCGATTCCAGTGAAGACGGCACGGGTTCCGCATCCATTAACGTGGCCAGCGGCCAAACGTTGTTCATGAATTTCGTGGGCCGGGGTGTGCTCAACAACGGCTGGAAGGTGGATGGGGTGGCGAATGCCTTCGATAGCGCCCTGCCCGGGCAAAAAGGACAAACCGGCATTTTTGTCAACGGTGGTCCAGGCGTGATCGGTGTCAATACCTTTGTAACATATGGCAAAGCCACGAGCATCCCCGGAGTGACCGGCACGACAAACAATACCCTGCTCACCAACCCGCTGGGCAATTCCACGATAGCGAATAACCAGGACGCAGCTGACAAATTCTTTGGCAAGGATGACGATAGTAAGGACGAAGGGGATGGAAAAACAGGTAAACACAAACCCAAGGAATGCACCGGCTCCTGATTTGTCCTTAACAATTTAAAAATGGGATGACATGATGAAAAACTATCTTTTGTATGCTCTGTTAATTTCTGCGTTGGGGATGGTTCTGCCTATTTCCACATATGCTGCTGGCGCTGCCGTGGTGTTGAACACCAGCGGCATCGTCTCGGTGCAGCGTGCGGATGGCAGTGTGCAAATTCTGTCCAGGAATTCGGAAGTACAACAGGGTGAAGTGATCACCACTCAAAAAGGCAGTTACGCGCTGTTCAAATTCACTGATGGCGGTCAGCTGACTTTACAACCCGAAACAACCATTAAAATCGACCAGTATGGTTTTGATGCCGCCAAACCGGAAAGTGACAGCTTCGTATTCAGCCTGCTCAAAGGGGGACTACGCTCTGTGACCGGCCTGGTTGGGCACCGCGGTAACCGTGATGCTTACAAATTGAATACGGAAACGGCTACGATTGGTATTCGGGGCACGGATTGGCGCGGCTTTTTGTGTAAGGATAGCTGCGAAGGCAAGCCCAATGGACTGTACCTGAATGTGATCAGCGGTATCATCAATGCAACCAACGCCGGCGGCTCTGTGGATTTCAGTGCAGGTACGTTCGGCCATATCGCCAGTTCCTCCACGCCGCCCACCTTCCTGCCCAAGGATCCCGGAGTCGGCACCAAGGATAAGGATAAAGGCAAAAACGGTGGCGGCAATTGCGTGGTGTTATAGCGGCTGCGACTTGTAGGATTTAGAGCTAAGGCAAGACCCTGTAAATGCCCACTTCCTGGAGGTGGGCATTTTTTATTACTAGTCACCCACTACATCGGCACCGGGCGGAGGGACGAATTGAAATGCCTTGGTTGAGAGCTTGGGGTTTCTTTCCAGAGCAGTAAACTCTATTACCGTGGTTTGACTGAAATTGTCGTGCAATTCCATTTCAGCAAGCTGGTCGCCACGAAATCCCAGTAGTACATGATCAAAGCCACTATCTTTATCTTTGGGCGTGGCTTGCACCCATTCCAGGTCACCCTGTTTGCCGACATCTTTCAACACAAATATTTTCTCCACATCCAGATCACCCGCCAGCAAAGCGGCAGGGCTGGTTCCCAGAACCTTATCCAGCGTGCGCACCGTGACCTGATTCAGGTCCGGGTCATACATCCACACCTTATGCCCATCGCCGACGATCAGTTGCACATAAGGGGTTTTGTAGTCCCAACGAAACTTTCCCGGGCGTTGCAATTGCATCAAGCCCGTCACTTCCTGCAATTTACGTCCGTTTCTGTCAATGACGGTTTGCTTGAACTGCGCTTTCATGGATGGCGTCGAGTCATAAAATGCTCTGAGACGCACGACCGGGTCTGCGTGAACCGGGTTTGATAATAGCAATAGATTTGGCAATAGCAATGCCGTCACCAGCCAATGTTTAGTGGTCATACTCATTATTCGTTGGACGCTGCCAGTACTTCGCGGTTGCCATTGGATTGCATCGGCGAGACAAGCCCTGCACGTTCCATATCCTCGATCAGCCTTGCAGCACGGTTGTAACCGATACGCAGATGCCTTTGCACTGAGGATATAGAGGCGCGACGCGACCGAAGAACGATAGCCACAGCTTCATCGTATAGCGGGTCGGTTTCGCCACCAGAGCCACTTTCGCCCACAGCCTCACTATCGCCGCTCTCATCGCCACCCGTCAAAATACCTTCGATATAGTTGGGTTCGCCACCTTGCTGCTTGAGATATTCCACCACTCTATGTACTTCATTATCGGAAACGAATGCGCCATGTACTCTCAGCGGATAGCCGGTACCTGGGGGCTGATACAACATATCACCCTGCCCCAGCAATGCTTCCGCTCCCATTTGATCGAGTATGGTACGTGAATCGATTTTGCTGGAAACCTGAAACGCGATGCGGGTAGGAATGTTGGCTTTGATCAGCCCGGTGATGACGTCCACCGATGGCCGTTGTGTAGCCAGGATCAGGTGGATACCTGAAGCACGAGCCTTTTGCGCAAGCCTGGCAATAAGCTCTTCAACTTTCTTGCCTACCACCATCATCATGTCGGCCAATTCGTCTATCACCACGACGATCAACGGCAACTCCTCCAACGGTTCCGGAGCTTCCGGCGTCAACGAAAAAGGGTTGGTCAGTGGTGTACCCGCTTTTTGTGCTTCTTTCAATTTCTGGTTGAATCCAGCCAGATTACGCACCCCGAAGGTGGCCATCAAACGGTAGCGTTTATCCATCTCGGTAACGCACCAGTTCAGCGCATTGGCGGCTTGACGCATATCGGTCACCACCGGTGCCAGCAGATGCGGGATGCCTTCGTATACCGATAGTTCCAGCATCTTGGGGTCAACCAGTATCAGGCGGATGACTGAAGCGTCGGCTTTATACAGCAAGCTGAGTATCATGGCGTTGATGGCGACCGACTTGCCGGAACCGGTGGTACCTGCCACCAGCACATGCGGCATCTTGGCCAGATCCGCCACCGACGGCTTTCCCGAGATGTCCTTGCCCAGAGCGATAGTCAACGGGGAATTCATGTCGGCATAAGCCTGACTACTCAGTATTTCCGTCAGGCTCACGGTCTGCCGTTTGGGATTGGGTATCTCCAGCCCCATGCAATTCTTGCCGGGGATGGTTTCCACCACACGCACGCTGACGACTGACAAAGCACGCGCCAGATCTTTCGCCAGATTGGTGACCTGACTGCCCTTGATACCGGCAGCAGGTTCGAACTCATAACGCGTGATCACCGGCCCCGGCAATGCGGTGGTGACTTTGACTTCCACATTGAAGTCCATCAATTTGCGCTCAATCAGGCGCGAGGTGAATTCCAGAGTCTCGGCGCTTTGCACTTCCACCACTCCCTGGGGCTCATCCAGCAAGTGCAACGGTGGCAGAGGAGAATCCGGCAGCGCCTGGAACAGAGGACTCTGACGCTCCTTTTCGATACGGTCGCTCTTGGGAACTGCCAGCACCGGCGCTTCGATCTGCACTGGCGGATGGTCTTCTACACGCTTGCGCTCTGTCTCTACATATTCTTCGCGCTGTTGCTCTGCCACTGCGCCTACTTTTCTATCCTGCCAGTCTTGCCATGTGCGGACGCTGAATTCATACACCCATTCGATACCGGTTCCCAGTTGCTCGATGATGTCGAGCCAGGACAATCCCGTATAAAGACTGAACCCTACTGCAAATAGCAGAAGTAACGCCAGAGTACCGCCTGCGTAACCCAGAATTTTCAGCACCACCCCATCTACTGCTACCCCGAGCATGCCGCCATGAGCCAGTGGCAATAAAGCGTGCAGCCCCCTTAGATGAGATGCTTCAAGCGCGCACGAAGCCACAAGCAGCAGCGCAAATCCGCAAAAGCGAAAAAGGACTAAGGGACGATCCGCCAGACCCACGCTCTCTATGCGTTTATATGCCCACCATGCCCCCATCAATATCAGGCTGACCCACCACCATGCTGAAATACCAAAAAGATACAACATGATATCGGACACCCAGGCACCAAACGTCCCGCCGAAATTATGAATACCTGTATTATTCGTCGCACTATGCGACCAGCCCGGATCTTCCGGATGGTAGGTGTAGAGGATGGCCGCCAGGAATAAACCTGCTACCACGCGTGCAAACAATGCGGCTTCACGCAGTAATACCGTGGATCTTTCCGAATTGCCGTTACGTGAATTTGCCGGCGGAGTTTTATTTAGCAGCATAGGTTGAAAAATAAATTCTGGACGCCATTTAAAGATGGAATTATACCAGCGCAGAGTCGGTCTGACAGGATCACTGCGTTCGGTTAAAATCTGTCTGTTTTTTTATAATTTGAAAGCTCGAGTAAATGCCTACCAAACACGCCCCCTTGTTAATCCTTGGCTCAGGTCCAGCCGGTTATACTGCAGCAGTTTATGCTGCCCGCGCCAATCTTAAACCGGTGCTGATCACCGGCATTGCGCAGGGAGGACAATTGATGACCACTACCGACGTGGACAACTGGCCGGCGGATGCCGATGGCGTGCAAGGCCCGGAGTTGATGGCACGCTTTCAACAACATGCAGAACGTTTCGGCACGGAGTTGATTTTCGATCATATTCATACGGCAAAACTGATAGAAAAACCGATCACTCTGATCGGCGACAACGCGACCTATACCTGTGATGCCCTGATCATTGCCACCGGCGCTTCTGCCAAGTATCTAGGGCTGCCTTCGGAAGAGAAGTTCGCCGGCAAGGGCGTATCTGCCTGTGCCACTTGCGATGGTTTCTTTTATCGCAATCAGGAGATTGCAGTGGTGGGCGGTGGCAACACTGCGGTGGAAGAGGCTCTCTATCTTTCCAATATCGCCAGCAAAGTAAGGCTGGTACACAGACGCGATAAATTCAAGGCGGAAGCCATCATGATAGACAAGCTGATGGAAAAAGTCGCTTCGGGGAAGATCGTGCTGGAATTGAATTCAACGCTGGAGGAGATACTGGGCGACGATACCGGGGCGACGGGGATGCGACTCAAGGATGTGCAGTACGGCGCCACCCGCGATGTCGCGGTTACCGGTGTATTCATCGCAATCGGCCATACCCCGAACACCAGCCTGTTTACTGACCAACTGGAGATGGAAGGGGGTTATATCGTCACCCAGTCCGGCCGCGGTGGTAACGCCACCGCAACCAGTGTGCCCGGCGTATTCGCTGCAGGCGATGTGCAGGATCACGTCTATCGCCAGGCGGTTACCAGCGCCGGTACCGGCTGTATGGCGGCGCTTGATGCTGAGCGCTATCTGGCGCATCTGAAATAGCGGCCATGTAGCATCATGGCCGATGATCTGGATCTGTTTCGTGAAGCGGTGAAGGATGCCAAACCGCTCGCCAAAACGCTCAAGGATAAACGCGTCATATTACGGCCTGCGCCTCCGCGCCCGATACCTAAGATGTTGATCGCGGATGAACAGCAGGCACTTGCCGATTCACTGTCGGATGATTACATTCCCACTGAAGAAATGGAGAGCGGCGAAGAGTTGCTGTATCTGCGCGATGGTCATGCACCCGATATCCTGAAAAAACTGCGACGCGGTCATTGGGTAACGCAACAAGTGCTCGATCTGCATGGCTTACTGGTGGAAGAAGCGCGCACCTATACCGCGCAGTTTCTGAATGAATGCAAAAAACGCGGCATACGTTGCGTACGCATCATTCACGGTAAAGGCCTGGGCTCCAAGAACCGGCAGCCTATATTGAAGAACAAGTTGAGAGGCTGGCTGATGCAGCGGGATGAAGTGATCGCTTATTGTCAAGCCAGGCAGGTAGATGGAGGCAGCGGCGCAGTGGTGGTGTTATTAAAAGCTGGTTAGGCCAGCTGGATTTTCTCTATCAGGCAAACCGCCTCGGCAGCAATCCCCTCACCGCGTCCTGTAAATCCCAAGCGTTCTGAAGTCGTGGCTTTGACGTTCACGCAATCTGCTGCAATATGCAAGTCTGTTGCGATATGGCTGCACATTAGCGTGATATGAGGGGCCAATTTGGGCGCTTCGGCGATCACGGTCGCATCCACATTTACCACTACGTAGCCTTGCTGCTTGAGCAGCCCAGCCACATGACGCAGTAACTGGCGCGAATCTATACCCTGATAGCGCACGTCGGTATTGGGAAAATGCTTGCCTATGTCTCCCAATGCCGCTGCACCCAGTAGCGCATCGCACACCGCGTGTAATAAAACATCGGCGTCGGAGTGCCCTTCCAGACCTTTATCGTGCGGGATTTCTACTCCGCCGATCACACAGCGCCGTCCTTCAACCAAAGCGTGTACATCGAAACCATGTCCGATTCTTATCATAGGTTATTTCTCAAAATTAATTCTGCCAGCGCAAGGTCTCGCGGATAAGTCACTTTCAAATTGCTGCTGTCGCCCATCACCAATTTGGGTGCATGGCCCAGAAACTCTATCGCCTGCGCCTCATCGGTGGGGAGTGCAGTACCCAGCTTCTGCAACGCGTCTTTCAGTAGCCCGAAACGGAACATCTGCGGCGTTTGCGCCTGCCACAGATCCGCCCTGGACTGAGTGCTGGCTACGCGCTGATCGGGGCTGCTGCGTTTTAGGGTGTCTGCTACCGGCATTGCCAGCAAGCCGCCAACTGCGTCATATTCCAGTTCCGTAAACAAGCGATCCAATAATTCATTGTTGATACATGGCCGTACGGCATCGTGTACCAGTATCCAATCGTCTGCTGCGCATTGCAGTTGTTGCAAGGCATTGAGTACGGTTTGGGCACGTGTTGCTCCACCACAATGCATCATTCGGCATTTAGGCAGCGCATAGTCTTGCTTATCCTCCGCTGCCAGCAACACATAGACTTCGGTAACTTTCGGGTGATGACAGAATATCTCCAGCGCATATTGGATGAGGGGCTTGCCTAATACCGGTAGATGCTGTTTGGGAAGTGCAGTCCCCATGCGGCTGCCGTTGCCGGCAGCGGGGATCAGTACGTAATTGTTAGCCATAAGAAATCATAGCATGGTTGACCATAACGAATTCTGCCGAAACTCTCATGTAAAGTGCCTTGGTGAGTGCTTCGAGCAAATATTCATGAGATAATCAACGCATGTCGATTTGGTTATATTATGGCTTGGCCATCGCTGTCCTGCTCATCGTAGTCATCAGCGTATTCGCTTACCGCTTCGCAATGCTTTTGCAACAGCTCCACGCCAGTGAAGAGCGCTGGAAGTTTGCACTGGAAGGTGCGGGTGACGGCGTGTGGGATTGGGATGTCAAAGCGGATGATGTGGTGTTCTCACCACGCTACTGTGAAATGTATGGTTTCACTGATGATGATGTCACGCTCAAATCCAAACAATGGCAGGAGCGTATCCATCCTGACGACAGGGAGCGAGTGAGAATAGATGTACAGGCATACCTGGATGGCGAGACGGATCACTATGTCAACGAACATCAGGTGATATGCAAGGATGGCAGCATCAAGTGGGCGTTGTCTCGCGGTATGATTGTCAGCCGTGATGATGAGGGCAAACCGCTACGCATGATAGGCACCCATGCAGATATCACCGAGCGTAAAAACATCGAACAAAAAATCCGGATGATGGCGCATTACGATTCACTCACCGAATTGCCCAATCGCATCCTGATCGATGACCGCCTCAAACAGGCTCTGGCTCAAGCCCGTCGCGAAAACAAGTCGCTGGCCTTGATGTTCCTGGATCTGGACAAATTCAAGCCGGTCAACGACACGCTGGGGCATGATATTGGAGATGTGTTGCTCAAACAAGTGGCGAAGCGGCTACAGTTGAGTGTCAGAGCATCGGATACAGTGGCGAGAATAGGCGGCGACGAGTTTATTGTGTTGTTACCCACCATAGATCAAACACAGGATGCGGTCATCGTGGGCGAAAAAATTCTGGAGACACTCAACCAGCCTTTTGAAATTGCAAGTCATAAACTCAGCATCTCTTCCAGCATCGGTATCGCGTTTTTCCCTCAAGATGCAGATGATGAGCATACTTTGCTGGTCAATGCAGACACTGCGATGTATCACTCCAAGAATGCCGGACGTAACAACGTCAAGCTCTATAGCGAACATATGAAAAAGAGCAATTAGGCCCTTTTATTAAAAAAGCAGTTATATCTATTCTTCCTTGGACATGGGGGTCGCACTGATCTTATGTATGCTCAGATCAGCACCTTCAAACTCCTGTTCTGCATCCAGGCGTATGCCGATAACTATCTTTAGTGTTCCGTAAACAACAAACCCGGCCGCCAGGGCAATCGTAACTCCCAGCAGGGTACCCAGCAGTTGAGCTCCTAGGGTCACGCCACCCAAACCACCGCAGGCCTTGGTTCCAAAAATACCGACAGCGATGCCTCCCCAGGTTCCACACAGGCCATGCAATGGCCAAACACCCAGCACATCATCTATCTTCCAGCGGTTTTGTACCAGAGTGAACGCCCATACAAACAGCCCCCCTGCCACCAGCCCGGTAATCAGGGCTCCCAGCGGATGCATCACGTCTGACCCTGCGCATATCGCCACCAGACCTGCCAACGGTCCATTATGCACAAAACCAGGGTCATTCTTGCCCATCAAGGTCGCGGCCAATGTGCCGCCAACCAGCGCCATTAATGAGTTGATTGCCACCAGCCCTGACATCGCCTGTAAATTCTGCGCTGACATCACGTTAAAACCGAACCAGCCCACCGTAAGTATCCAGGAACCCAAAGCCAGGAAGGGGATATTGGATGGCGGAAATGCATGAAGGCGACCATCCTTGCTATAACGCCCGATGCGTGCTCCGAGCATGATAATCGCACCTAAAGCGATCCATCCGCCCATCGCGTGTACAACCACCGAACCGGCAAAATCATGGAACGTCGCCCCTGTATTGGCTTTAAGCCATTCCTGTATGCCCAAATGATTATTCCAGGCAATGCCTTCAAAAAATGGGTAGACAAAACCGACTAGAATGAAAGTCGCTGCCGACTGCGGGTTAAAGCGCGTACGCTCGGCAATGCCCCCGGAGACGATGGCAGGGATCGCGGCAGCGAAAGTAAGCAGAAAGAAGAATCTAACCAGCTCATATCCATTCTTGGCAGCCAACGTTTCCGCGCTGTGTAAAAAATGTATGCCATAAGCGATACCGTAACCAATAAAAAAATAGGCGATGGTGGATACGGAAAAATCCACCATGATTTTTACCAATGCATTGACTTGATTTTTATGACGCACAGTACCGGCTTCAAGAAAAGCGAACCCGGCATGCATGGCAAGCACCATGATGGCACCTAGCATAATGAATAAGGCATCAGAAGCTGATTTATAAGACTCCATAGTTACTCCGCACAAAATGGATACCAACAAGCAACTATTGCGCCATATAGCTAAGTTACTGATTTAAATATATTACATATATAATGTTTGGACAAAAATGCACTTTAATAGTGCGATGCACTAAAATGGTGTTCCCGTTTTAGTGCGCAGTGGTAGTGATGGGCGTAGGCTGGGCCAGCCTGAGCATGGTATCTATTGACTCCTCCATCATGCCGTTGAACAGAGGTAGGAAATAAGGAACAGAAATTGCCATGACTAGGAAGCCTGCGCCCAAAGTCAGTGGGAAGCCAACCGCGAAAATATTGAGTTGAGGTGATGCACGGGTGAGCACCCCCAGTCCGATATTGATCAGTGTGAGGGCTGCCACTACCGGCAATGACATTTGCACGCCCCAACTAAAGATGTTTTTAGCCAAAATCACCAATGCAAAAAGACTCTGCCCTGCCATTGAAGTGCCAACCGGCAAAGTATTAAAGCTCTCAACCAGTGTGGCGATCATCATCAGATGCCCGTTTAATGTCACAAACAGCAACATGGTCATCACCCCGACAAACTGCCCCATCAGAGGTACTTGCGTTGAGTTTTGAGGGTCGAAGAAGGTGGCAAAACCTAATCCCATCTGTAATCCTGCAATATGCCCCGCCATTTCCATCGCGGTGAACACAAGCCGAATAGCGAATCCCAGAGTGAATCCTATCAGTAGCTGTTGCGCCATGATCAGCATCCCTTGCGCTGAAGCAGGCTGAATGTCGGGCATTGCCGGTAGTAATGGCGCAACAATAATGGTGAGGACGATGGAAATGCCTATTTTGACACCAGGAGGAACGCCTGTGGCACCAAACAAGGGAGCAGACATCACAAGCGCAAGGATACGGAAGAACGGCCAGAAGAATTCAGCGATCCATGCATACATTTGCGTTGAGGAGACATTGAACATGGGTCTAAAGCCGAATGAGAACGCTCAACCTATCATGTTTGGAATGCCGGTAAACAAGCGTTCCATATAATCCATCATAATGCCTAGCATCCACGGCCCGCCAATAATAAGAACCGCTACCAGCACCAATAGCTTGGGAATGAACGACAGGGTCATTTCATTGATCTGGGTTGCTGCCTGAAACAGGCTGACCACCAAACCTGTCGCTAATGCGGCCAGCAACATCGGTGCCGACACCAATGCGCCTACCTCGAGAGCATTCTCGACGATAGTCAGCACTGAAGTGGGGGTCATCATGTGTAGAAACTCTGCACCAATGAACCGATGATCAGACTCCAACCATCTACCAGTACGAACAACATGAGCTTGAACGGAAACGAAATGGTTACCGGGGATAGCATCATCATCCCCATTGCCATCAGTACGCTGGCAACCACAAGGTCGATAATCAGGAATGGGATAAAAATGATGAATCCTATCTGAAAGGCTGTCTTCAGTTCAGAGATGGTATATGCAGGAACCAGTATTTTCAATGGTACGTCTTCCGGACCTTGCAACTGGGGAGACTTTGAAATCTTGACAAACAAGGCCAGATCTTCCTTGCGTGTTTGTCTTAACATGAATTCCTTGAGCGGCTCAGACCCTTTTTCCAGTGCCTGCATGATGTTGAGCTTATCTTCCTTGAATGGCTGATAAGCTTCCACATAGATTTTATCGAATACAGGACCCATTACGAAAAGGGTCAGGAATAATGATAAACCGACAATGACCTGATTAGGAGGTGATTGCAGGGTTCCCAGCGCCTGACGCATAAGTGACAGTACGATCACGATACGCGTAAAGGCAGTCATCATCATCAATGCCGCCGGAATGAAAGTCAGCGCAGTGAGTATGATCAGCGTTTCTAGCGATAGCGAATAGTTCACCGCACCGCCGGCACCAGGCGTACTGATGAAAGCAGGAATCCCCTGCTCCGCCAAAGCCAGTGAAGGCAGAAGCAGAGCCGCAGCTAGCCATACCCAGCGGATATACTTCATTTTGGGACTCCACGTGCAGCCAACACTTCTTTAAGCCTTACCACGAAAGAAGGAATCGTTTTTTCAGTTGTAACCACTTCAGCCTCATCTGGTCGCTCCATTTCCAGCAAGCGTACCACATGCCCTGGGGCTACGCCCAGCACCAGGCGCGTTTCGCCGACATCCACTAGCACAACACGCTCCTTGGGCCCAACGGCAACCGCAGAAATTACGCGCAAACCACCAGCAACACCGCCCTGCCCCAGGGATGATTTCTTCAACAGCCAAACCAGACCGGCAATGAGCAGCAGCACTATTCCCAGCCCCATCAGCATACGCAACAGGCCGGAAAACGGCGAAATTACGGCAGGTGGCTGCGACAGTTGTGATATCTCTGCAGCAAAAGTCAGTACAGGAGAACCCAGCAAAGAAAATGCCGCAACAAATACGCTGCGGCATATCCGGGAATACAACGAAATCATCGTATCTTTTTCAGACGCTCTGATGGTGTGATGATATCGGTCAATCGAATACCAAATTTTTCGTTAACGACGACAACTTCGCCTTGAGCAACCAGACATCCGTTTACAAAGACATCAAGCGGCTCACCAGCCAATTCATTCAACTCTACAACCGAGCCTTGAGCCAGTTGCAACAGAGTACGAATAGGCATCTTGGTATGTCCCAACTCAACAGTAAGTTGAATTGGAATATCCATCACCATATCCAGATTTCTGGCGGTCTCAGCATCCAAGCCCGGATCAGCACTGATATTACTAAAAACCGTTGCTGGTTGTTGACTCATAGTATTTGTCTCCTTGGTCTCGCCTTGTTCTGCCATTGCCGATGCCCAATCGTCGGCAGTAAATTGTTCGTTCCCTGCATCTTCATTGTCTGTTACTTTTTCTTCTGCCATTAAGATGCTTCCTATATGTATATTGTATCTTCGGCTGTCAGGAAACGCTCTATCTTGAGCGCATATTGACCGTTATGAACACCATATCCACACTCCAGCACCGGAATCCCTTCTATGTGTGCTCTGACATTATTTGGCATTTCCAAAGAGATAACATCCCCGACCTTCATTGCCAGTAACTCACGCACAGTAAGTTCGGTTTTGCTCAAATTCGCGGTCAGCCGAATATCCGTACCTTGCACCTGACCTGATAAATAATCAACCCAGCGCTGATCGACTTCCATACGCTCACCCTGCATACCTTCATACAGCTGGTCACGAATCGGTTCAATCATAGCATAGGGCATACATATATGGAACGCGCCGCCAACCGAACCCAACTCGATATTCAAGGTGGTAGTGACGACGACTTCACTTGGATTCGCGATATTCGCAAACTGCGTATTCATTTCTGAGCGTATGTACTCAAACTCGATTGGATAAACCGGCTCCCATGCCTTTTTCAAAGAATCCGTGGCTACATCCAGCAGATTCTTGGTGATGCGTTGTTCTGTTGGAGTAAAGTCACGACCTTCCACACGCATGTGGAAACGTCCATCACTACCAAACAGATTATCTACCACCAGAAAAACGAAATTTGGATCGAATATCAACAATGATGTGCCGCGCAACGGGTGCATGTGCATCAGGTTAAGATTGGTCGGCACGGGTAGATTACGGATGAATTCTGCATACTTCATCAACTTGACCGGGCCCACTGAAACTTCGGCTGTTCTGCGCGTAAAGTTGAATAAGCCTTGACGGAAATTACGAGCGAACCGCTCGTTGATGATTTCCATGGTAGGCATGCGCCCACGTACGATTCTGTCCTGACTGGCAAGATTGTATGACTTGACCCCAGCGCCAGCGTCGTCATCTTCTGCAGTGTCAACGTCTGTATCCCCAGTCACGCCTCGCAGGAGAGCGTCAACTTCGTCTTGGGATAGAATATCGTCAGCCATTACCTAAACCTCTTTATGATCGAATTGTTATTAAGTTTTTAACGATGCGCGGTTATTGAACGATGAAAGATCCCGGGAGAATAACTTCCCGTACGCCTCTACGTTCATCCTTGTAATCCAAGGTGTCATTAATGACGTTACGCAACTCTTCTTTTAGCTTTACGTCACTACCTGGTTGCAACATATCCTGCATGCTCTTGCTACGCAAAGTACTACTAATACGGTCAGCGATCTTGGAACGGTTCGCTTCAACCTTGGCACCAACGTTTTCGCTTGCAACATCCAACTCCAGCTTGGGTACCCGCATAAAATGGCTTACACCATCAGTAGAAGCAAGATTAACGATAAATTCATCCTTGAATACTACCGTCGGGATAGGCGTGGAATCATCTGAGTCATCAACCTCTTCCTTATGATGATGCTTCTTGCCACCCGTCAAATACATCGCTGCGCCACCACCGATAGCCACGGCCAGCAAGATGGCAATCACGATCATCAGCAACCCTTTTTTTGGCGCTGCTGGTGCAGCGGCAACCATTCCTTCTTTTGCCATACTAGAAACTCCCAAAAAGTAAACTGTCAGATTCGGCGATTATTGATTCTTATGCCGCTTTTGTACAGTTTATAAACTCAATTCACACAAAAAACAAGAGGGCCGTGATATTTCAGCCATCTCTCTCACCGTAGAAGCTTAAATTTAAGCAAACAAATCAACCATGCTCAAATCACGCACCGGCCTCACGCTAGTCGTTACTGTTTCCACGGGAGTTGTATCAACTCCCGTTGCCCCAAAACTGAAATCACCATTCGACGCATTGTTGTTTCTATGATTTGCCGCTTGCTGTTGGGCCGCCTGATCCTGCTGCTGTTGCGAGAACGTGCCGACGTTAACAGATACGCTGCCCATGTTGATGCCGCTATCTCCCAGCATTTCACGCAACTTTGGGGTTGCTGCCTCGATCGCTTCGCGTACTGCCGCATGCTGCGTCATGAACGAAACGTTGGCCTGCCCATCCGACAAACTCACACGCACTTCCAACGGACCTAATGATGGCGGGTTTAAATGCAATTCGGCATTTTGGGTCTGTGTCCCAACAATCCAAACCACCTTCTCGCCTAATGCACTATCCCAGGTCTGGCTTCCTACAGGGGGGCCCACCTCCGCGCGATTGCTATTGATATTGTTCACTGTCGCGGCGGAGCTAATGGCGTTCAAAGGAGTTTGTTGTGTTGGTGTCTGGTCTGTAGAAGTCGCGGCCAGTTTTGTGGTTAACTCATTAGCGAACGCATTAAGGGCTTTATCATCTTTAGAACTTGCAGCGGAATTTGCAGGATCCAACTGAACCTCTGGCTTTACATTTCCGGTTGGCACCTGAGTAGAGACGCCGATGTCTTTCGGCAAATCTTTGCCATTCACATCCGGGGTGGCGGCTAAAGTTGGCGGAAGATTGCCGACCGCTATCACCGGTACTGCCGCTTGTGATTTATCAAGTTCTGCCACATCGTCTGCAGCGGATTTTTTGGCTTTTTTCAGTATTCCCGCCAACGCAGGATCTGCGGCTAATAACTTATCAATGCTCTGATTAATCGTGCCAGCATCTGGCTTGTCGTTCCCAGCTAATTGATTTATATCAATATTTATTTGCTTTAACAGCATGTCAGGATCAATGGCAGGAACGTCTTTCGCATTCGCGATCAAAGCGTCTATCTTTGCATTAGCAGCGGGATCGACTGCATTAGCAGTTGGATTGTTTTTGGTATCCGCAACATCGCCAGATTTCATGATCAGTGAGATTGCCATGGCGATTTGCTTCGCCAATAAATTGCCGAAGGCCCCAGGTGTATTTGCCGTACCTTGGTCTGAACCCGATGCAACAGCCCCGGAGGCCACTGGAGCGCCGGTTGCATCCGCGTCATTAGCAGATTGAGCGGCGTTGGATGCTCCCGCACTTGGGCTGACCGTGGGGGTGGGTGCAATATTGACAACAGGGATACTTTGCATATTTTTTGCTCACCAGTAATGACTTCCTTACAAGTAAAAGCAATCTGTGTGCCAAGTCTATTTTTGAACTGCAACTTTCTCCGCAACCTGCTCTGCATGATGCCGTCTATGGCTGTTTTGTGAAAACTCATCAAGCATTTTCTGTTCTTGCCGGTTTTCTTTGACTTGCTCCGCCTGTTCATGACGCTTACGTAAAGCCAGATAAGCTTTAACTTCACGTTCACTCTCTAACCAGAATCTTTGCGCCAATTCCCATTGCTGCCTGCAGCGCACTATTTCCTCCGATTGCGTCCTGATAGCCATTTCGAGTTTTGTGATGAAGCGACGGAAATCCATCATGGCAGACACACTCATACCAATCTTGCCGTTACCGTTGTATTTTCTTCGGTAATCTTCCAGATAACCTTCAAGCTGATGTTTCTTTTGCTCTTCTTGTGCCCATCTCAAACGTACTCTTTGCAATTCCTGAGCCGCAGTTTTGCTGCGCTCCTGAGCATAGTCGATCAGAATCTGCAACCGAAAGGCAGCCATTACTTAGTCCCCATCGAAGGCACATCGCCGACCAGTGAATCCAGTTGTGCACGGCTGTCTACAACTGTTACCCGCTCATTCATCTGCTGGCGCAGGAATGTTTCCAATCGTGGATAGATGGCAATTGCTTCGTCCAGTTCAGGGTCACCACCGCGCACGTAAGCACCGACGCTGATCAAGTCGCGGCTTCTCTGGAAACGAGAATAGCGTAATTTGAAGCGGCGCGTGAGTTCAAGCTCTTCGTCTGTGAGCAATACAGGAGCCACCCGACTGATGGAGCCTTCGATATCAATCGCAGGATAATGTCCGGAATCCGCCAGATTACGCGACAACACGATGTGCCCATCAAGAATGGCACGAGTCGCGTCCGCGATGGGTTCAGCAGGGTCATCCCCTTCGACCAATACAGTATAAAAAGCAGTGATAGAACCACCGCCTTCTATGCTATTACCCGCCCGTTCCACTAATTGCGGTAACTTGGCAAACACCGATGGCGGATACCCTCTGGTGGCCGGAGGTTCGCCCACCGCTAATGCGATCTCGCGTTGTGCCTGCGCGTAACGGGTAAGCGAATCCATCATCAACAAAACATTCTTCCCCTGATCGCGGAAGTATTCGGCAATCGCAGCGGCATAAGCAGCACCCTGCAAGCGAGAAAGTGGTGGCGTGTCCGCAGGTGCGGCCACTACGACAGAGCGCGCCATGCCTTCAGGACCCAGAATGTTTTCAATGAACTCTTTGACTTCGCGACCACGCTCCCCTATGAGACCAACCACATTGACATCCGCAGTGGTATAGCGTGCCATCATGCCCAACAGCACGCTCTTGCCGACACCAGATCCTGCGAATAAGCCCATGCGCTGTCCTCTGCCTATCGGCAGCAAAGCGTTGATAGAGCGTATGCCTACATCCAGCGTTTCCTTGATAGGGGCACGTTGCAAGGGGTTGATCGGGCGACTGTAAAGTGGAATCTGCTCATGTAAATTGAGCGGCCCGAGATTATCCAATGGACGCCCGCTGCCATCCACCACACGTCCAAGCAATTCCGGACCTACCGGTACATGCTTAACCCTATCTTCTGTACGGCGACGCTGCAGATGTTGGGTTTGTCCGGGGCGGGGAGGTGGGGGATCGGCTTCAAATAGACTGACACGAGCACCGGGCTGTACGCCGTACACATCGGTCGAAGGCATTAATAATAGGCGGTCACCGGAAAATCCTACCACTTCAGCATCAACCGTATGGCCATCTGATAAGGAAACAACGCAAACGCTACCGACAGGAGCCTTGATCCCGACGGCTTCCATTACCAGCCCCGAAACGCGAGTCAGCCTTCCGGTGACAACCCAGGGTGAAACGCGCGGGATGACCTCACGGCATTCATCCAGCAGGCTGCGACAACTTTCTATTAACGTAGGGGGATTATTTGTCATGCTCCAGCCAGGTATGATCCTGTCCCAGAGCAGCGGCAATGCGTTTCCAACGGCTGGACATGGTAGCATCGATTTCAGCAGTGCTGGATTCAATACGACAACCGCCACGCTCGATACGATGATCTTCGACGATTTTCCAGCCGGCCTGAGCCAATTCCGCTTTCAGTAAATCGCGTACAAGCAGAGCGTCATCAGGATTCAAATGAATCTCAGGATACTGCATGCCTTGCTGCATCCCTTCCATTGCGCTTTTGATCAGCGATATCAGTAACTTGGGCTTTACCTTTAACGCCTCACGCAGCATGTGCTGTGCAATATCCAGAGCTAACGTCACCGCATCATGCGTGACGGATTGCCTGACTTCTTCAACCGCGGTGGAAAATCCCGTAAACAGTGCTGCCAAAGGCTGGGCATCCAGCACAGCTTGATCGTAACCTTTGCTGTGCCCGGCTTCCAGCCCCTCTGCGTGTCCTGCAGCATAGCCTTCTGCATGACCGGCTTCCAGCCCTTCTACAAGCCCGGCCTCATATCCTTCACGATGCGCATCGTGATAGATGCGACCAATATCATCGGCACTGGGAAGTTGTGGTACAGGGGGTTCTTCAGGCAGAATGAGCTCTTCTTCTTCGATCGGAACTTCTTCAGCTACGACCTCAGGCACGACCTCTTCTTCTACTTCAACCGTTTGCTCATCAAGGTCAGTAAGCTGCCATGGCTGATAACCATGTGAATTCTCAAAGGGAATAAAATTAGCGGCCATGAACTAGTTCGCCCGCAGAATCAGCCACGAAACGCTAGATTCCAGTCCTGGAATAAGCGGTAGCTCGCCACCATTGAACAGGCGACCATTAAACAAATGCCTCATCGCTCTTGCCGGCAAGAATAATTTGACCTTCGTCAGCCAGACGGCGAGCAACTTTGAGTATCCCTTTCTGTTCAACGTCCACTTCGGAAAGCCGAACCGGCCCCTTGGCTTCCAAATCATCCCGCAGCATTTCTGAAGCGCGTGAAGACATGTTCTTGAAAACTTTTTCGCGCAGCTCAACCGAGGCGCCTTTAAGTGCGATAACCAGCGATTCCGCTTGAACTTCACGCAGCAGAAGTTGAATACCGCGATCATCAATATTAATGATGTCTTCAAATACGAACATTTCATCCTGAATTCTTTGCGCCAATTCAGCATCAAAGTCTCTGATATTATTGATGATATCAACTTCAGCCCCGCCGCCCATATGGTTAAGGATTTCGGCAGCAGTTTTGACACCACCCATTTGACGTTTCACTTGATCGCCTCCTGCCAGCAACTGGGTCAAAACATCATTCAATTCACGCAGTGCATGCGGCTGAATCCCATCCAGCGTGGCGATACGCAGCATCACATCATTACGCAAACGCTCCACGAATCTTGCAAGAATTGCACTGGCCTGGTCGTTCTCAAGGTGCACCAGAATCGTGGCAATAATCTGAGGATGTTCATTCTTGATAAGCTCGGCTACTGCCGGGGCTTCCATCCATTTCAGTCCTTCGATACCGCTGGTATCGCCGCCACCCATGATGCGATCAAGCAATGATGCTGCCTTATCGCTACCCAATGCCTGAGTCAACATGGTACGGATGTAACCGTCCGCTCCCATGCCCATAGAGGTGCGATGCGCGACATCTTCGCGGAACTCTTTCAGCACGCTTGCAATCTCGTCATGTGTTACGTTATCCAGATGCGCCATGGATAAGCCGACTTTTTGCACATCGCGCGGGGACAAGCTTTTAAGAACCTCGGCTGCAACCACCTCATCGCCAACGCTCATCAGCAGGATAGAGCTTTTTCTTACGCCATCTTCACTCATGCCTTGTTCACCCAATCTTTAATCACAGTTGCGACTATTTTAGGATCGTCCTTGACCATTTGCTTAAATAATTCCAGTTCTTCTTCATACCCCAGCACACGTGCCGCACGTCCGCCAGGCATTTCGCTACGCTCTTCGGCAAGCGCTTCCATGGACAGCCTTTCCTCTTCTGCGACCCTGGCTTCTTCCGCCATTCTTTCTTCTTCCGCCAACCGTTCAGTTTCCAGTGCAGCTGCCAGCACTTCTGCCTCAGTGGGGATTCCTAACATCTTATAGACTGCGGGCTTGATTACCGCAAGCAGCAGGTACAGCACCAGACCGGCGATAAGGAGGTATTTAACAATATCTTTAGCCATTTCTTGCATAGCAGGATCTTTCCAGAAGACAACGTCGTCAGCGCTTGTATCTGAGCTAAACGCAGCGTTCACAACGTTAAGTGTATCACCACGCAATGCGTTGAACCCCATTGCTTCTTTTGTCAGGTTATAAACTTCAGTTAATTCTTCTTTGGTAAGTGGCCGGTAGATGGTATTTCCTTTTTTATCCTTGGCCATCTTATTGTTCACTACAACGGCAACCGACAAACGCTTGATTGTTCCCACCTGCTTTTTCACATGGCTGACGGTTTTATCCAACTCATAATTGGTCGTTGCCTCTTTATGGATAGGAATAATCGGCGGGGTAGCACCAGGTTTGTTGTTATTGACCGTGATGGGCGCGGTCGCCGCACCTGGCGGCTGATTGGATAATGCACCCGGCACCCCGGCAGCACCTGCTCCATCTCCCAGAGTTTCGGAAGTTTGCTGACTACGAACCGCCGCTTCGTCAGGGGTAGGATTAGGCCGATATGACTCAGCAGTCTGTTCAACCTCGGAAAAATCCAGTTCTGCAGCTACCTGGGCACGCATATTGTGGTCGCCCGTAATCGGTTGCAGTATGTTCTCGATACGCTGCACGTAGGTCTGCTCTATGCCATGCAGATATTCCATTTCGGCAGAATCCAGGCCGAATTTGTTCTTCTTGTCATCCGCAGTGAGCAGGTTGCTGTTCTGATCGATAATGGTGACGTTCGAAGGCGGCATGTCTGGTACGCTACTCGCTACCAGATGCACGATACCGTCAATCTGCAGTTTATCCAGTTCGCGACCTGGGTACAGGTTAACCAGGATGGAAGCGGATGGCTTGGTTTGTTCGCGCACGAACACCGTGTCTTTCGGCATTGCCAGATGCACACGGGCGCTTTGCACTGCGGAGATCGCTTCGACGGTATGGGTGATCTCGCCTTCCAGAGCACGTTGATAGGCAACATTCTCCTGGAACTGGGTGACTCCGATCTTCATGTTGTCCATCAGATCAAAGCCGACGGCACCACCTTTAGGCAAGCCCTGCGATGCCAGTTTCAATCTGGCTTCATAGACCGACTCCGCAGGCACCAGAATCGCCCCACCACCTTCTGCCATCTTGTACGGGACATTCAGCTTTTGCAGTTGCTCGATGACAGCACCGCCGTCACGATCTGAAAGATTACTGAACAATGGCCGATATTCAGGCTCTTTTGACCAAATAACCGAACCGATAATGATAGCTACAAAAGCTGCAATCCCAACCATCAACATAATCTTGCGGTTAGGAGTGAGCTGATTGTAACTGCGCTTCATTGCCGCCAGTGGCGTTTCCGGTGCGCTTTCCAAATCGTCAATTGTCGTGGAATCCATTAAGCTTTCTAACAATCAAAAGTTTCGCAATTGTAAAGTAATCTATATTAGCAACAGATTACAGACACAAATTTTTGTGATGCTTCAAGAATAACCCGCATCACGCTCATATTCCAGCACATTTTAATCGCGATTGCCCAGCAAGGCCATCAGCAGGGACAATAAATTTACAAACAGATTATAAATATCAAGATATAGCGCCAGGGTCGCCATCACATAATTGGTCTCACCTCCCTGTACGATGCGACTAACATCGAACAGAATATATCCTGAGAATATCAGTACGGAGATTCCGGAAAGCGCGAGCGCCATTACCGGGATTTGAAAAAATGCATTTGCCAGCGATGCCACGATCAATAGAATCAGGCCTACGAACAGGAAATTGCCTAAAAAGCTGAAGTCCCTTTTGCTGACGGTCGCAATCGATGCCAATGTCATAAAGATCACACCGGTTCCGCCCGCAGCCAGTCCCACGATCTGACCGCCGTTTCTCAAATGCAAAGCCGCTTGCAGGATCGGGCCCAACAGCATGCCCAGAAATCCGGTCATCAGCAGTAGCAGCAGCACGCCTATCGCACTATTCTGGTTTGCTTTTATGCCGGCGAATAATACAAACATCACCGCCAGCATCCCCAATACCGACATGACCGGATGCTGCGCCATAAACAAAAAATTCATATTCAGTCCGATGCTCGCCCCGAAAACGGTAGGCAGCATGGATAAGCCTAGTAGCATGTAAGTGTTGCGGAGCACTTTGTGTGTGCCAGTGGAAAACTGCGCGGATGCAGTACCGCCCTGATATTCTGATTGCATGTAGCTGATTCCCTTATATTTTTATTATTATATTAACTTCATGTTGTTTCAAATTCTACCTCACACCTCATTGATACGCATTACAAAATCACTAATTCAATGGGTTTGGGGCAAGCGTAACCAATGCGCGAAAAAAACACAAGTGCGGCAGCAATAAAAATAGGGTAAATTTTAGAGAGATGAGACGGCCAGGTAGGTCGTCACAGCGATACGCGCAGCAAAACTGGTAACACCAGCAAGTTGTGTAGCCAATTGCGGCTGAAATGAGTTACCGAATGAGGCACCGGTCGCAAAATTCTGCGTTGCGGCCTGCTGCAGCGGCTGTGCAGCCTGGATGGCCGCCTGACCTGCTATCTGCGCAGCCTGCAAAGCGTGATTTGCGGCATCTGCGTTACTCGCCGCCACAGCCTGCGCCTTACTGTCCTCCGCACTACTCGCAGCCTTGCTCGCCTGGGCCGCAAAGCTGGTTAAGGTCGCGTACGTTGCATTAGGATCTTCGTTAAACGCCTTGGTAAGCTGCTTTTGATCTATGCTATAGCTGCCATCGGCCTGACGATCTATACCTATCTTCTGCAGCGCGGCAGTAACATCTTTACTTGCCTGATCAATGGCTGCAAGCGCCTTTTCAGCCTTTTGCTGCTCGCGGTAATTGGCATTGGATACTGCCGCATTCGCCAGCGCCAAACGCAACCCGCTGAGACCGCTCACAACGCCCGTTACAACAATCTCGAAATCGCTTACTGTGGGGGGTACATTCAGTGTCTGGATGGCAGTGGCTAAAGCCTGGAAGCTTTCCAGCGACAATCGCGACTGGCCGGACGCGCTGATAAAGGTAATCGAACTGGGGGAACTTAGAGTACTGTTGTTTGCGGCATTTTGAGTGACATTGCTCTGACGTACTATCGCCGTTGTTGGCTCAACGCTATCATTACTAAGAATCGCAACGTTTGAAACCGCCATTTTCCTTGCCTTTCCCGACCATTACTTCATCAGAAAACCTCATAGCGAATATAGTCCTGCATCACGCAAAAATCAAGCCATGCTGACGAAAAAATCGAGCGAAAAATCTTAAGCTTATTTATCCGACAGCTGTAACTCCCCTTCAATTATCCCCAAAGTAGCAGCATTTTTTACAGCCGCAACAAATTCGGCATCCTCATGCAACTCCGTCATCGAGGCCGGATGTGGTCTGCCATGCATGCGTGCCAACCGCGACATGGCAACTGCTGAAACTTTGATATCCAGATTATACAGCAGCTCGTCCGCCAGGTCCGGACGATTACAGATCAGCACCATATCGCAGCCGGCTTCAAATGCCGCGATCGCGCGCTGTGTAACGTCCCCGGCCACCACAGCCCCTTCCATTGCAAGGTCGTCGCTGAACACCACGCCATTGAAACCCAGATGACGGCGTAACACCTGGTAAACCCATATTTTGGAAAACCCGGCCGGTTTGTCATCCACTTTGGAATAAATGACGTGCGCCGGCATCACCGCCTGCATACCGAAATCCGCCATACGGCGGAAAGGCTCCAAATCCTCTTGCTCGATCTGGCTAAAGCTACGATCATCTATTGGTATCTCGGTATGCGAATCCGCCGCCACATGGCCATGCCCGGGGAAATGCTTGCCTACGGCCGCCATGCCACCTCGTTTCAGGCCTATCATCAGTGCATGCGCGATATCTGAAATGGCTTGTGTGTCACGATGGAATGCGCGGTCACCGATCACCGAGCTATTGCCGAAATCCACGTCCAATACCGGGGTAAAGCTGAAATCCACACCATGCGCACGAAGCTCCGCCGCCAGTACCCAGCCTACCTGTTCTGCCATATCCTTGGCGCGCTTGCGGCTCTTGTCCCATACCTTGCCGAGTTCGCGCATTGCCGGAATCCTGGTGAATCCTTCACGAAAACGCTGCACCCTACCCCCTTCATGATCAACTGCGATCAACAAGGGTGGTTGCCGTACGGCGTGAATCGCAGCTGTCAGTTCCTTTAACTGTGAGGGCGATTCATAGTTGCGCCCGAACAGGATCACACCGCCGACCAGCGGATGTTGCAAACGTCGAATGTCGTCGGCATTGAGTTCCGTACCTTCGACATCGAGCATGATGGGGCCTAGCGACATACAATTTCTCCCGGCTGATTTTTTTAAGCTAATTGTTAAAGCTATGCGTTAAGCGTAAACGGATTAAAGTCGGTATTGTAATCGTAATAATCTTCATGTTCCGCAGCTTTGAGCCAGGCAACAATTTTATAGGTCGCCGGAGTGAACACCACTTCCACCCCAACCTTGGCCAGAAACTGCGCCAGCACGATCATCGCCATCTTGTCGTCCGGAAATTCGCCGGAGCCATAAAACGCCAAAGGAAAAAACAATATCGAGTCCACGGCTTCACCAGAGAGGGTGGAACCTATGGTGCGCGTCCAAAGCCATCGCCCTTGTGTCAATATCTTCATCTTGGCCATGACGTAAGAGTTCACGAACTCACCACACCAGAAAGCAATCAGCGAAGCCAATGCGATTCGCCAGGTCGACCCGTAAACGCTTTCGTAAGCTGCCTGGTCGTGCCAGAAAGGCGCCGCAGGCAAGGCGACCACCATCCACGCCATCACCGAGGCAAACGCCAGTCCGGCAAATCCGGCCCAGATTACACGCCGTGAGCTGGCATAGCCGTACACCTCGGTCAGGATGTCGCCAAAAATAAACGAAATCGGGAAGAACAGCACGCCCGCGCCAAAGGTCAAGGTACCCACCACAGGCAGTGATATCTGCGTGACCTTGCCCGGACCGATCAGGTTGGAACACACCAGTACCACTACGAAAGCCACCATCACCAGGTCATAATACCGGTATTGACGGCGAGGCTTGCTGGCGGTGGCTTGTGTCCCGATATTAGAGTTCATGGCACGATTGTAAGCTATCTTTTGACTTGCAGACTGTCGCGCAAGCTATCTCCCAGCATATTCACTGCCAGCACCAGCGACATCAGACTCACTCCCACGGCAAGCACATAATGCGGTGCGACCAGTAAGTACCGGGTGCCATCGCGTAGCATAGCTCCCCAGGAGGCCGCCGGAGGTTGTATGCCCAAGCCCAGGAAAGACAGGCTGGCTTCGGCGATGATCAAACTGGCAATGCTGAAAGTCATTTCCACCAGCAATGGGGCGAGTAATAAAGGCAATATATGCTGCCTCAGTATTCTTGGTATGGAGGCTCCCAATACCTGCGCCGCCAGCACATGCTGCCTGCCTCTTATCGCCAGTACTTGTGCACGCGTGAGTCGCGTGTAGCTTACCCATGAAGTCATGCATAAAGCCAGCATCAGATTACCCACTCCGGGCCCGAGTACGGCAGCAAATGCGATCGCCAGCAGGATGCCGGGGAATGCCAAAAATACATCGGTGCTATGCATGAGCAATTTATCCAGCCAACCGCCAAAATATCCTGCCAACAATCCTATCGTTGTACCGACGCTAAAGGTGACCACAGTCACCGTCACCGCCACGGTCACAGAGACGCGAGCACCGCTGAGCAAACGTGCCAGAATGTCGCGACCCAGATCGTCGTATCCCAGCCATGCATGCCAGTCGGGATGGGACAGGATGTTTTGTAGATGAATGGTATCGGGAGACAAACCCAGCCAGGGCGCGGCGACCGCTGCGCATAACCAGAAAAGCACGATAAAGGCAGGCAAACTGGCTTTCATCAGTGACCGGATTCCGTTCTTGGGTCTAATCTGCCATAAGCCAGATCGGTCAGCAGATTGATTACCACATAACTCAGCGAGATCACCAGGACACAAGCCTGCGTCACCGGGTAATCGCGCTTTTCTATGGATTCCACCAATAAGCGCCCTATTCCCTCCCAGCCGAATACGGTCTCGGTGATCACCGCACCTGCCAGCAGCGAACCCAGTTGCAAGCCCACCACCGTCACCACCGGCAATAACGCAGGTTTCAAAGCATGGCGCAATATCACCAAACGTTCCGGCAAACCTTTGGCGCGTGCTGTTCGCACATAATCCTCATTCAAGGTTTCCAGCAGACTGGCACGGGTCATGCGCGTGAGAATGGCGGCAAGGCCGCAGGCCAGGGTCAATGCGGGTAACACAATGGAAGCTTTGCTTTCCATGCCGCTGATCGGCAGCCAGCCCAGCCACAGCGAAAAAACCAGCATCAATAATGGACCCAGCCAGAAATGCGGCATGGCGGACAAGGTAAGCGCAGACAGGGTAGCGAAGCGGTCCGGCCAATGTAAATGGTGCAACGCAGCAGCAATGCCCAGCGGCAAGCCCATCAACAGAGCGATTGCAAGAGCCAGTAATGCCAGCTTGAAAGTGGCCGGAACGCGTTCTGCAATCAGCGTGGAAATATCAGCATGCTGGTGGATGGAACGGCCAAAATCGCCATGTGCTATATGTTTCAGGTAATTGCAGAATTGCACCGCCAGCGGTTGATCCAGCCCGAGTTCGGCGCGCAGTTGGGCGCGGTCACCGCTTGTCGCGGAGTCACCCAGCATCACTTCCACCGGATCGCCAGGCACCAGATGCACCAGTAGAAAGGTCAGTAACAGCACACCAAAAACAACGGGTAGCACACCCCATACGCGTTTAATAGCAAAGCTCAATCGCTGATATCCACTTGGGTGCCGACCGGCACACGGTCAAACATATCCATTACATCGGCATTGCGCATGCGGATGCAGCCATGCGAAAGCGGCACCCCCATAGGCTCGGTATCGGCCGTGCCGTGGATATAAATGTAGCGCTGCATGGAATCGCAATCGCCCAGACGGTTAAAACCGATTTCGCATCCGGAAAGCCATAGGATGCGCGTTAATATCCAGTCATGCCCGGGACGCTGGGTGGACAATTCAGCCGACCAGGTTTCACCCGTGGGCCTGCGCCCGACGAATACCGTGTTCGCAGGCAGACCGCCACCTATCTTGGCACGTATCACATGCTTGCCACGCGGAGTGCAATAACTGTTCTTCTTTTCCCCTGCGCCTTTCAACGCCGTGGAAACCGGATAAGACCTCAGTTGCTTGCCTAGCTCATCTTCCAAAATCAAACTCTGCTGGGGAATCGAGATTTTTATTTTCATAAATGAAGGGTATCACTAAAAATTCAAGTTTCTAAGCAAGGCAAGGCGCGAGTAAAAAATCGGGGATATGTAAGGAGCGATTTTTTGCGAGTAACGCAGCATGGCGACGAAAATTGGATTTTTTATTTGACGGCAGAGAATTCCAGCGCATTGCCGTCAGGGTCGCGGCAAAATACGGCGGCACGCCCGGATTTACTCATGCTGTAGCTCACTCCCGCCTTCTCCAGTTCGGCAACTACCGGAGCCACATCATCCACGGCGAATGCGATATGCGTATCACGCCCGCCATGCGCAGGACGCAGCACATGCTCATAAGGATTAGGCACTGCCATCAGGTGCACCTGGTTTTGTCCAATGTCGTACCACACGCCCTCGAAATCAAATTTGGGACGGGCAGGATTTGGGGTGAACCCCAAGACCCCTTCGTAAAAAGCACGAGCACGCGCCAAGTTCGAAATAATCAGCCCGGTATGCATCATGCGTTCAATCTTTATCATTCAACTTTCTCCTTGCAACAACTGCCAAACCATCCCAATTACCATCTGCAGCCGGCGTATATCCGACGATATCCTTACGCATCGCGGCAAACTGGCCTTCGTACCACAATGGCACATAAGGCAGCAGCTCATGCGCGCGCGCGGTGACCGCTTGCCAATCGGCACGGTCGATCAGCTCATCCAGCTCGGCATCCTGTAAATGACCGCGATTGGCACCTTTGGGCGGTATAGATGCACTGTGAAATGCCAGCCGGTAGATCTCCGGCGTTTTGATACCCACCCAGGTCAGACCGTAAAGCTGGAAATGCCCTTGCTTGATATCATCGAAAAACGTGCCCCAATCCAGACTGCGTATCTCCAAGTCTATACCACTGGCGCGCATCTGTGCCTGCATCACGGTGGCAAGTCGCACCCGCTGCGCATCAGTGGATGTTTTATAGACCAGCTTCAAAGGCAATTTTATCCCCGCCTGAAGTAACAGGCTTCTTGCCTGTACAGGGTCGTAGGGATAGGCGGGCAATGCAGCGTTGCCCGCCCAATGTTCCGGCGGCAGGATAGCAGTCGCAGCGCGACTGCCGCCTATAAGCATATGTTGCAGGATAGCGTTACGGTCTACCGCCAGCGTGACCGCACGCCGCACCAGAGGATTTTTCAATAACGGGTCTTGCAGATTAAACCCCTGATAAGAAAAATTGGTGCCTGCTACCTCCTCCACGCTGATGCCATTTTGTTGTTTCAGATAGCTGACCAGTTCCGGCGGCAGATCGCCTTGCAACATATCCACTTCGCCGCGCAACAACTTGAGCACCCGCACCGTGGGATCACGCACTTCTTCCAGCACGATCTGCTGATGATCGCTGATTCGCTGCAGCCTAACTGTACGTTTCCATCCCATCAACTGTAATGACCCACTGCCTATGGGTTGTCTGGCGAAATCGTGATGCCGGGCAATCAGCCGGGCAGGCATGATGCCTATGATCAATCTTGCCGGGAATTGACTATCCGGTACGCGCAAGGTGAACTCTACGACATCGTCATTTCGGGCTTGCACATCGCTGATGTTGGCAAACTCTGCAGTATGCGGCGAGTCTTTAAGTGCAAGCAGGGAAACATAGGTAGCCACCACATCAGCCGCCGTCAGCGTTGTACCATCATGAAACAGACGCCCGCTTTGCCCTAAGGTAAAACGATAATGCAATGCATCTGTCTGCTGCCAGTTTGCCAACAGCGGGATGGGATGGGAATGCGCGTCGAAGTCCACCAGCGGACGGTAGATCAAGCGATTGATACGCTCGGAAGCGGCATCGGTTGCGTAGCGAGGGTCTAGCGTCAGAGGCGCTTGCGCAAGCGCCATGCGAATCTCGGAATGGGCGGGCGGTTTTGCGCAACCAACCACCATGCATAGCACCATAAAAAGTGCGAAAAACCTCGTCATGATGAGAGTTTACTGGATAAGCGGCCAGGCTGAAATGCCGTTTGTTCTGATGCAGATGATCATACGCATGAAGAATGTCTCTATCACAGGCGGCTTGCTGATACTGGCATCCAATCCTGCGACTGTTTGCAGTACGGAAATTGCAAGAAAAACTAGCCTCGCTCAAACACCGCGATGGATTCCACATGCGCGGTATGCGGAAACATATTCACTGCGCCTGCCGCCGTCAGACGGTAGCCGTGCACAGCTACCAAAATTGCTGCGTCTCGCGCCAAGGTAGCAGGATTGCATGATATATAGACGATGCGCCCAGGCGCGTTTGCCGGGGTGATCGCTTTGACCAGCTCCAATGCGCCGTCACGCGGCGGGTCTATCAGCCATTTATCAAAATGACCCAGATCCGGCAATGTGGATTCATTGATTTCGAATAGATTCATCTCGCGGAACACCACCTCCAGCCCATTCAGTTCAGCGCTTTGTTTGGCACGCGCCACCAGCGCAGCACTCCCTTCCAATCCCAGTACTCGCGCTCCGCTACGCGCGATAGGCAAAGTGAAGTTACCCAGCCCGCAGAACATGTCGGCAATATGTTCGTTTGCTTGCGGAGCCAGCAAGGACATGGCGCGACGCACCAGCATGCGATTGATATATGGATTGATCTGGGTGAATTCGGTGGGCTTGAACGGGTAGGTCAGATTGAACTCCGGCAGCGAGTAAGTCAGCGGCGGCGCAGCCAATGGATGGAAGGGCACAGCAGTATCCGGCCCCTTGCTTTGCAACCATATCTGGATGCCGTGCAAGTCTGCAAAACTCCTCAGCAAGACCTCATCTTCGCCGTTGATCGGTGCCAGGATACGAAACACCAGCACGGTACTGTGCTCGCCCACCGCCACTTCGATCTGCGGCATCTGTTCAGCAATCGATAACGCAGTAACCAGCGTTTGCAAGGGGACAATCAATGCCGAGACATGCGGCGGCAATACCTCGCAACTTTTAAGGTCGGCAACAAAACTTGAACGTTTTTCGTTAAACCCCACCAGCACCTTGCCTTTGACTTTGACAAACTTCGCCCGTAATCTCGCCTTGTGCCTATAGCCCCATGGCATGCCGACTATGGGCGGCAATATGCTTTGCGGCTTCAGCTTGCCGATATGCCAGAGTGCGTCCTCCACCACTCTTTGCTTGCTGGCGACTTGTGCAGAGAATTCCAGATGCTGCATGGCGCAACCCCCACACATGCCAAAATGTGTGCATTCCGGCTGGGCGCGGAAAGTGGATGACTTGAAGACTTGTACTACGCGCGCTTGCTCGTAGCTGGGCTTTTTGTGAAAGCTGCTATAACTGACTTGCTCGCCTATCAGCGCGCCTTCGATAAAAATGACTTTGCCTTCCACATGGGCGACGCCGCGACCTTCCTGGTCCAGCGATTCTATGGTGACGGTATTTGGATTAGCTGTATTTGCAGACATGCTTGGAACTCTGAGCCGCAGATAGTGCACACTATCTGCGGTTAAAATTTAACTCCCACCTCGCTTACGCAGATTGCCGCGTTGCTTGGCAACCGGATTTTCAGCCCTTGCCCAACCGGCTTTTTTGGGTGGTCGCGATTTGGGTTCAATTGCAGTTTCTGCTGCCGGTTTTTTGTTCGAGTCCGTCGCCGATTTTTCCATCGGTTTTCTCATTCCAGATTTCGAACTTCTGATTGCCGGTGAGCCAGGCTTTGCTTTCGGCGTGAACGGCCTACCGGCCTGATCTCTTTCACGCGCAGACATTTGCCGCTGCGGACTTCTGGGAATGGCAAGCTCAGCCCATTCCAGCAATTCCCTTACATCCTTGTCTTCCATCGCCAGCATCTGTCCACGTTTCAGGCGTGAGGGTAAACTAACAGGTCCAAATCTTACACGCATCAAACGGCTCACCATCAGGCCTATGACCTCGAATAAGCGTCGTACTTCGCGATTCCTGCCTTCACGCAACACAACCTGATACCAATGATTGGCACCTTCACCACCTTTGTCCTGGATCAGATCAAAGTTGGCAACACCATCTTCCAGCTCTATCCCTTGCGTCAGTTGCTGCAATTGGCCTTCGCTCAGCTGTCCCATCACCCGCACCGCATATTCCCGCTCAACTTCATAGCGCGGATGCATCAAGCGGTTGGCCAATTCACCTGAGGTGGTGAAGATCATCAAGCCGCTGGTATTGATGTCCAATCGCCCCACCGACACCCATTTGGCACCGCGTATGCGTGGCAATTTATCAAACACCGAAGCACGCTTTTCCGGGTCGTCCTGACTGACGATCTCCCCTTCCTGCTTGTGATACAGCAATATCTTGGGCAATTGCGGTTCCGATTGCAGACGGAGCGGCCTGCGATCCAGACGGACCACATCGTTGCCGGTGACACTCACTCCCAATGTGGCCACAACACCATTCACTGTCACCCGGCCGGACTCAATCAATGCCTCCATATCGCGTCTGGAACCCAGCCCCGACAAGGCCAATACTTTTTGCAGTCGCTGAGGCGCAGCAGCTGCAACCGCAGCCTTTTTTCGACTGGACGAGTCCGTCGCTTGCTCATGGCCTGCTTCCGGTCTGCGTCGATAGGACTGAGAATCAGCCCGTGTTTTTTTAATCATTATATTTAAGGTTAAATTTCCATTTCCTGCTGCGGCAGGTTGTCTATAGCAGGCAATTCTTGCAAAGATCGCAAATTCAAATCATCCAAAAAGTTTTTCGTCGTGGCGAATAAGGAAGGCCTTCCAGGCACGTCTCTATGCCCAATCACGTCTATCCAGCCACGCTCTATCAAGGTGCGTAATACCGCCTGATTAACTGCGACACCGCGTATCTCTTCGATGTCACCACGGGTCACGGGTTGTTTATAAGCAATAATCGCGAGAGTTTCCAGCACCGCTCTTGAATATTTCGCAGGCTTCTCCGGGCTTAACCGTCCAAGCACTTTGGCATATTCCAACCTCGCCTGGAAACGCCAGCCGCTGGCGATCTGTACCAGTTCCAGAGTGCGCTCATTCCAGTCGCTTTTCAACTCATCCAGCAACATGCGCAAAGTGGCGCGTTCCATTTTGCCTTCGAATAAACGTAGCATTTCTTCCAAGGCCAGCGGCTGTGAACTGGTCAGCAATGCGGCTTCCAATACGTTCTTCAGCTTCTGGATGGATTGCGTTTCCTGCATCATGCCATGTGCTCCGAGGCCTGCACATAAATCGGGGAATAAGCAGCCTGTTGGGTCATTTTTACCAACCCTTCACGCGCCAGTTCCAGCAAAGCCAGAAAATAAGTCACCATTTTCTGCACGCCTTCACTGACCACGAATATCTGTGTGAATTCCAGCATTCCGTCTTGTTGCAGACGACGCAGAATCAGGCTCATATGCTCGCGCACCGAAAGCTCCTCACGACTGATATGGTGATGCGTATAGTGCTTGGCACGCTCCAGTACACTGCGCCATGCGACCAACAAGTCTTCCATTTCTACAGTCGGCAGTTGCACTTTTGCCACATGTTCAAAACACGCTTGCGCCACCAGTAACTCCCGACCAACCTGGGGCAAAGCATCGATCTTTTGCGCGACGAGCTTGATCGCTTCATATTCCAGTAACCGTCTTACCAGTTCTGCTCTGGGGTCATCCTCCTGCTCCAATTCCACAGGCCTCGGTAACAACATGCGGGATTTTATTTCTATCAGCATCGCCGACATCAATAAATAGTCTGCTGCCAGCTCCAGCTTGGCGGCATGCATCTTGTCTACATAACTCATGTATTGCTGAGTAAGATCCGCCATCCGGATGTCCAGAATATCCAGATTATGTTTACGGATCAGGTACAACAACAGATCGAGCGGACCCTCGAATGCATCAAGGTAGACCTCCAGCGCTTCAGGAGGTATATACAGGTCTTGCGGCAAGCTGGCGATGGGTTCGCCGTGTAGGCGTGCAGAAATGACCGGAGGTAGCATATCTATGGAGATTTTTTAGGAAATCTTCTTCCCGTGAGTACCATGGAGCACGAAAACATCCTATACCAATCATCATCTGAAACTGGCAGAGTGCCCGGAAAGTTTAGAACTTATCTAAACCCGTTAAAGATTTAGCGTGATCTAAACAGCTTTATATAAAACCTTAGTCCAGCCCGTCGCTCAACAAACTGGCTCTGCCTTTTCCACCATGATTATCTAAAGCAGAGTCATCCTCCTCATCACTTGCAGTTTGAATTCCCCGTTTGACTTTTTCCGGGAACACAAACAACCATTCGCCCAGCATCTTTACGAAATCCAGCATACGATGGGCATCTTCTGTCGTAGGCAATTCATCGCCTTCATCGTCGTCTTCATCCTTATCCAGTCCTACCCAGGATGCCCACAGCGCCATATCATCACTAATGACCTTGTCGTCGGCAGCTTGCTCGATTCTGGAATATAAAGAGCCTTCGGAATAACCCACTTCTTTCAGCATCGCGGCTACAGCACTGGACGCCAACATCACCGCGCCGGCTGGGGCATTCAAGCTTTGCACAGCTTGCTCAAAAAACGCTTTCGCACGAGGGGGGAATGATGCATCCGCTGCATATTCTTGCGGTTGTTGATGGTAAAAACCAGCGAGTTGATCAAATAACTGCCGGGTACAAGCCAGCACGATGCCGTCGCATTGTGAGCATGCATAGGTACCCCACGTTCTGTCATTACCCTTGAAACCGGCTGTGTTTACCATATTGGGATTTTCAATGCCGCAATGCGGACACCGTTTTAACTCCATCCCCAAGAGCCTTCTATCCTGCACCATTACAATCTCCCATCAAGAATACCCTAAGCCCATGACTTCACGGACTTCCCTCATTGTCTCTCGTGCCAATTTTCGAGCTTTTTCACAGCCGTCAGCAACAATATTCTTCACCAGAGTAGGATCTTCTGCATACATTGCAGCTCTTTCCTGTATCGGATTCAGCTCGTTCAGAACCGCTTCTATCAAAGGTTGCTTACATTCAATACAACCAATACTAGCGCTTTTACAGCCTGTTTGCACCCATTGCCGTGTAGCATCACTCGAATAGACCTCATGCAATTGCCAAACCGGGCATTTTGCCGGATCGCCCGGATCGGTACGGCGTATCCGTGCAGGATCTGTAGGCATGGTCTTGATCTTCTTAGTGACCGAATCCGGTGCTTCACGCAAAGATATGGTGTTGTTGTAGGACTTGGACATTTTCTGTCCGTCCAGCCCGGGCATTTTTGACGCTGGCGTAAGCTTGGCTTCAGGCTCTACCAGTATCATCTTGCCCCCACCTTCCAGATAACCCAGCAGCCTTTCCCTGTCCCCCAGGCTCAACCCTTGCTGCTCTTCTACCAGCGCCTGCGCAGATTCCAGCGCATCATCATCGCCACTTTGCTGATAACGGGTACGCAACTCCTGATACAAAGAACCTTTTTTACTGCCCAGTTTCTTGATCGCGGCTTCAGCCTTTTCTTCAAAGCCCGGCTCGCGACCATAGATATGGTTAAAACGACGCGCGATCTCACGGGTGAATTCGATATGCGGCACCTGGTCTTCTCCAACAGGTACTTGCGTTGCGTTATAGATGAGGATGTCCGCGCTTTGCAATAAGGGGTAACCCAGAAAACCGTAAGTGGATAAATCCTTGTTGGACAGTTTTTCCTGCTGATCCTTATAGGTGGGGATGCGTTCCAGCCAACCCAGCGGTGTGATCATGGAGAGCAAGGTATGCAATTCAGCATGTTCAGGCACTCTGGATTGAATGAAAATGGTCGAATTGGATGGATCAACGCCTGCCGCCAGCCAGTCGATCACCATTTCCCATACATTTTCCTCAATGATATGCGGCGTATCATAATGGGTGGTCAAAGCGTGCCAGTCAGCCACAAAGAACAGGCATTCATGCTCATGTTGCAGCTTGAGCCAGTTTTTCAGTACCCCGTGGTAATGTCCCAAATGCAGGTTGCCTGTGGGACGCATACCCGATAAAACGCGTTCAACTGCCATAATTTTTCTGACTTAACCTTGTAATAAAACTGTTGAAACGATCAATGTCTCAACCACTTGAATAAAAGGCAACAGGATCGCACCTAAAATATTGCTGAACATCAACACCAGCAAAATGATAAAACCATACGGTTCGATTTTAGCAAATTGCCAAGCCAAACGACTAGGCAATAAGCTTACCATGATGCGACCACCATCCAGTGGCGGTAATGGCAGTAAATTGAGCACCATCAGCATCACATTGATCTGAATGCCTGCCACGCCCATCAGCCCGAGCGGCAAACCAAAATATGGTGGCAACTTCGGCGACAGATTGATCGCCAGCGCCCAGATGATCGCCATCAGCAGGTTGACGGCTGGCCCTGCCGCTGCCACCCATAGCATATCGCGTTTGGGCTGGCGCAGTCGGCCGAAGTTGACCGGCACGGGTTTCGCCCAACCGAACATAATGCCGCCAAAAAATAACGCGATGGCGGGAATCAGCAACGTACCTACGGGATCTATATGCCGGATCGGATTCAGGCTGATCCGCCCCAGCTGATATGCTGTCATATCCCCAAAATACTTGGCGACGTAGCCATGGGCAGCTTCATGCACGGTGATGGCAAAAATCACCGGTAGCATGTTGATTGAGAAACGCTGCATCGCGCTTAGCTCGCTCATGGCTTGTATTAACTGGTGCAATATCATGCGGCTTCCAATCCAAAAGGGGCAATGTCACCGCGACCTTGCCTAATGAGTTGCGGAACATCCGTAGTCAGGTCTATTACGGTGGTCATCTCCATACTGCAGGCACCGGCATCAATCACCAAGTCTAGCTGATGTTCCAGCTTTTCCCGAATCTCCCAGGCCTGATTCAGCGGTTCGGCATCATCCGGCAGACTCAAGGTCATGCTGAGCATAGGCTCGCCCAGCTCAGCAAGTAAAGCTTGCGTCACGATATGTTCCGGCACGCGTAAACCTATCGTCGCGCGTTTGGGATGTTGCAAACGCCGCGGGAGCTCGCGCGATGCTTCCAGAATAAAAGTGTAACTGCCTGGCGTGTTGGCTTTCAACAAGCGGAACTGGCTATTATCCACTTTGGCATAGATGGCGATCTCGGTGAGGTTACGGCACACCAGAGTAAAATGATGCTGGTCATCCACGCCACGTATGCTACGAATAAGCATTTGCGCAGTTTTGTCACCCAACAGGCAGCCCAGCGCGTAACACGAGTCAGTAGGGTAAGCGATGACACCTCCCTGTTGCAGAATCTCGACGGCGTGCTTGATCAGTCGCGGTTGCGGGTCTTGCGGATGAATAGAGAAATACTGCGCCATTTAACTTGTTTTTATTCCTGCCTAAATTCCGGCCAGTCATGCCACACCGGGGTACACAAGTCGGGTAAATCCGGCAAGCGCCCCATCTCGATATAATTATGGCCGGTGCCGTGGTAATCCGACCCTTTGGAAGCCATCAGCTCAAACTGATGTGAAAGTTTTGCAAAATGCTGATATTGATCCACGCTGTGACTGCCCGTGACAACCTCGATCGCCCTGCCGCCCATTTCGCGGAACTCGTTTAACAGCTTCAACATATTGGTACGCCCCAGATCGTAACGTCCGGGATGTGCCAGGACAGCAATTCCGCCACTTTGATTGATCCAGTCTATCGCATCCGCCATATCTGCCCAACGATGTTCGCAGTATCCAGGCTTGCCTTTAACCAGGTATTTTTTGAACACGCTACGAATGTCTTTGGCATAACCCTTTTCTACCAGGAATCGCGCAAAATGTGTACGACCGATAATACCCTGGCCTGCAAAGCGATAAGAGCCTTGCAGGCTATCGGCGATGCCCGCGCGACTCAGACTTTCAGCCATCGCCTCAGCCCGAACGTGCCTGCCCTGTCGTATTGCAGCCAAGCCATCCATCAACGGCCTGCAATCCTTTGCAATCTTTAAGCCCACAATGTGCAAGGTACGACGATTCCAGGTCACAGATATCTCTACGCCACGTATGAACTCGATGCCTTGCTCAGCTGCAACCTGGGCAGCCTCATCCAGGCCGGCGACATCATCATGGTCAGTCAGTGCCAACACGTCTACCCCTTGAGCGACCGCATGATGTACTAATGCCGATGGCGTAAGCAATCCATCGGATACCGTGGAATGAGAGTGAAGATCGATATGAGATGCCATGAGGTAGGGGTTATGGATACATAATACGGCTTGAGAAGCAGGCCGAATCATAGCAAAATAGCGAACTGACCGAAACCTTATCGTACTTTGAGTATCGTATCCCCATGAAATTTCTGTTCGACCTTTTCCCTGTCATTCTGTTTTTTATTGTATTCAAGTGGTATGGCATTTATGCCGCTACCGGCTGCGCCATCATCGCGACCCTGGCGCAAATCGTCTGGGTCAAGTTGAGGCATGGCAAGCTGGATAGCATGCTGCTTGCCAGCGGTGTGATCATTGTGGTGTTTGGCGGCGCAACTCTGTTGCTGCATGACGAAACCTTTATAAAGTGGAAACCTAGCGTGCTTTACTGGTTTTTTGCCAGCACACTCTTTGCAACGGAAGTTTTCTGGCACAAGAATATTATTCGCAATTTGATGCAGGAGCAGATCAGCATACCAGACAATATCTGGCGCATGCTGAATTTTGCATGGGCAACTTTTTTTACCTTGTTAGGCGCACTTAACCTTTACGTAGCGACGCATTATGACACCGCGACCTGGGTCAATTTCAAGCTGCTGGGTACTACCGGCCTGATGTTTGTGTTTGTTGTCGCACAGAGCCTTTATCTGTCGCGTTTTATGGAAAAGGATTAAGGAACTCAGCCATGCTTTATGCCATCGTCGCAGAAGATGTTCCCGATAGCCTGGAAAAGAGACTCTTGCACAGGCCTCCGCATTTGGAGCGTTTGCAGAAGCTACATGCGGAAGGGCGTCTATTCCTGGCAGGACCACTTCCTGCCATAGACAGTGTAGATCCAGGCCCCGCAGGTTACTCCGGCAGCCTCATCGTTGCCGAATTCTCTTCGCTACAAGAAGCACAAGCCTGGGCCAATGACGATCCGTTCGTGCTTAACGGCATCTATGCCGACATCATGGTAAAACCTTTCCGCAAAACGCTGCCATGAGTCTAAGCCTGCTACAGGATCGCCTGAATTCATTACAACCCAGCAAACTGGAAATCCGCGACGATAGTGCGTTACATCAGGGACACAAGGGCAATAACGGTGGCGGACACTACTTCGTTACTATCGAAAGTTCGCTTTTCAATGGAAAATCAACGATAATTCGTCATCGTTTGGTTTATCAGGCGGTAGGAGACCTTATCCCTGCACGCGTTCATGCACTAAGCATCAATGCGCTGGCGCCAGATGACCATATTTGATTCGACAAACTCAACTACTAGACCCAAGGAACATTCAATGCGTTTACTCACTCAACTTTTTGCTGTGCTGTTGCTCAGTGTAGCCATCAACGTTCAAGCCGCAGAACCTCCAGCAGCCACCGTGAATGGCAAGGCCATCAAACAGGCTACGGTAGATATGATTCTCAAAGATATGGCCGCGCGCGGACAACAGCCGGACGATAACACTCGTGCGGTGGTGATTGACCGCCTGATTGGTCAGGAAGTGGTTCTGCAGGAAGCACAAAAGGCTGGTTTGGATAAACAGCAGGATTACATTCTGCATCAGGAATTGCAGGCGCATGAATTGCTGGTTGGTCTTTTTGTGCAGAATTACATCAAAAAGAATCCGGTCGACGAGTCTGCTGTCAAAGCCGAATATGAACAATTCAAGGTACAGTGGGGCGACAAAGAATACAAAGCAAGTCACATTCTGGTCAAGACAGAACAGGAAGCCAAAGATATCATTTCGCAATTAGCGAAAGGTGGCGATTTCGCCAAGATCGCAGCGGACAAATCCCTGGACAGCTCCAAAGATAAAGGCGGGGCACTTGACTGGTTACCTCCCGGCCGCATGGTGAAACCGTTTGCCGATGCCGTGGTAAAACTGCAAAAAGGCTTGTATACCACAGTACCGGTGCAGACCCAATTCGGCTGGCATGTGATTAAGCTGGACGATGTGCGCAACGCAGCGCCTCCGACTTACGACACCGTTAAAGATGCCTTGCGTAACAACCTGCAAAAGCAGCAGTTGGAGAAGCTGGTGAGCGATCTGCGCGCAAAGGCCAAGATCGTGGATAACAGCTCGAAGACCAAGAAATAAATCTGTCTTCACAATCGCCAGAAATCATAAAACGGCATCTGATTTAAATCAGATGCCGTTTTGCATTCATCATCATAACTTCATAATTTTTAACTCACAAAACCATTACTTAGCCTTATAATTCGCACTCTTTTCGGGGGCAGGCTTGGAATATGAACTGGAATCTGAACAATGAGTATTAAATCTGACAAATGGATACGCCGCATGGCTGCAGAACACGGCATGATAGAACCGTTCGAGCCGAATCAGGTGAAGCAGGCAAATGGCCAGCGGCTTGTTTCGTACGGAACCTCCAGTTACGGTTACGATATTCGATGTTCCAGTGAGTTCAAACTTTTTACCAACATCAACAGTACCATTGTTGATCCCAAGAACTTTGATCCGAATTCCTTTGTGGAAGTGAATGCGGATTTTTGTATCATCCCCCCGAACTCGTTTGCGCTTGCCCGCACCGTGGAGTATTTCCGCATCCCGCGCAACGTTTTGACCATTTGCCTCGGAAAATCCACATATGCGCGTTGCGGCATCATTGTGAATGTCACCCCTTTCGAACCGGAATGGGAAGGTCATGTAACGCTCGAATTCAGTAACACCACACCACTACCTGCCAAGATCTATGCGAATGAAGGTTGTGCGCAAGTATTGTTTTTCGAAGCCGACGACGACGACGTGTGTGAGACTTCTTACAAAGATCGTGGTGGCAAATATCAGGGTCAGCAAGGCGTGACTTTACCCAAGATATGATTGAATAATATTCATATGGCGCAAGTAGAAAAATCTCCGGAAACAACCATCGTTTGGCGCGATCCCAAAGGTAATATCGTGGCTTGCGTAGAAAAGAACAAGGTATTGCGCGAAAATCTGGATGAGATACGCCAGGTCTGCCAGGACGCACTCGAAGATGCCGTGTTGATGGACTGTGACGAGCATCAGTTTCGTCAGGTGCTGACCGATCTGGTTCAAAGCTTGAACAACCCCTACCCCGCTAAAAACTAAACAGCGATGCTCCTCACTGCCAATCACGGCCTATCGGCTATATTTACTATTCTGAATCATTCCGCCTCAGGAGTATGCATATGAAATTCCGCTTCCCTATCGTCATCATAGACGAAGATTTTCGCTCCGAGAATTCATCCGGCCTGGGCATACGTGTATTGGCCAAGGCGATAGAAGATGAAGGTCTGGAAGTATTGGGCGTTACCAGCTATGGCGACCTTACCTCGTTCGCACAGCAGCAAAGTCGTGCATCCGCTTTCATCCTGTCCATAGATGATGAGGAATTCATTGAAGGTTCTCAGGACGCGCTCGACAATCTGCGCAGCTTTGTGGAAGAGATACGTTATCGCAATGAAGAAATTCCTATCTTCCTGCATGGTGAAACACGCACTTCACGCCATATCCCAAATGAGATTCTGCGTGAGTTGAACGGCTTTATTCACATGTTCGAGGATACACCGGAATTCGTAGCGCGTTACATCATCCGCGAAGCCAAAACCTATCTGGATAGTCTGCCTCCGCCATTCTTCAAGGCGCTGACCCATTATGCGGCGGATGGATCCTATTCCTGGCATTGCCCCGGCCATTCCGGCGGTGTAGCGTTCCTGAAATCTCCGGTCGGACAAATGTTCCACCAGTTTTTCGGCGAGAACATGTTGCGTGCCGACGTGTGTAATGCCGTTGATGAATTGGGCCAATTACTCGACCATACCGGTCCCGTCGCGGCATCTGAACGTAATGCCGCGCGTATATTCAATGCCGATCACTTGTACTTCGTCACCAACGGCACTTCAACATCCAACAAGATCGTGTGGAACTCAACTGTCGCGCCAGGTGACGTGGTGGTGGTAGATCGCAACTGCCACAAATCAGTGCTGCATGCCATTATCATGACTGGCGCCATCCCTGTATTCCTGATGCCGACGCGCAATCACTTCGGCATCATCGGACCGATTCCAAAAAGCGAGTTTGCCTGGGCCAACATTCAGAAAAAGATCGCCAAGAATCCGTTTGCACTGGATAAGAATGCCAAGCCGCGCGTGCTTACTATCACCCAATCTACTTATGATGGCGTGCTGTACAACGTTGAAGAGATCAAGGAAATGCTGGATGGCAAAATAGATACCCTGCATTTTGACGAAGCCTGGCTGCCACATGCCACTTTCCACGACTTCTACGGCGACTACCATGCAATAGGCGCTGACCGTCCGCGGTGCAAGGAATCCATGGTGTTTTCAACACAATCGACGCATAAGCTTTTGGCGGGGTTAAGTCAGGCGAGCCAGATTCTGGTACAGGATGCTGAAAACAATAAACTGGATCGGGATGTGTTCAATGAGTCCTATTTGATGCACACCTCTACCAGCCCGCAATATTCCATTATTGCCAGTTGCGACGTGGCTGCCGCCATGATGGAAGCTCCTGGGGGCACGGCACTGGTGGAAGAGTCGTTGATGGAAGCACTGGATTTCCGTCGTGCCATGCGCAAAGTAGATGAAGAATGGGGCGTGGATTGGTGGTTCAAGGTTTGGGGGCCTGACGATCTATCCGAAGAGGGTATAGAAGAACGAGATGCGTGGATGCTGAAGGCTAACGAACGTTGGCACGGCTTTGGCGATCTGGCTGAAGGTTTCAATATGCTGGATCCGATCAAGGCCACCATCATTACCCCGGGACTGGATGTAGAAGGCGATTTTTCTGATGAGTTCGGCATTCCCGCCGCCATCGTCACCAAATATCTGGCTGAGCACGGGGTTATCGTAGAAAAGACCGGCCTCTATTCATTTTTTATCATGTTCACCATAGGCATTACAAAAGGTCGCTGGAACACCCTGGTTGCCGCGTTGCAACAATTCAAGGATGACTACGACAAGAATCAGCCGCTGTGGAAAGTACTACCGGAGTTCGTGCAAAAACAACCGCGCTACGAACGTATCGGACTGAAAGATCTATGCACTGAGATTCACGGAATATACAAAGCCAACGATGTCGCACGCATGACCACGGAAATGTACCTGTCGGATATGATCCCCGCGATGAAACCAACAGAGGCGTTTGCCAAAATGGCGCATCGCAACATAGATCGTGTTTCGATTGATGATTTGGAAGGTCGCGTAACGGCGGTTTTATTAACGCCCTATCCCCCAGGCATTCCTTTGCTGATCCCTGGAGAACAATTCAATAAGATCATTGTGAAATACTTGTGTTTCGCCCGTGATTTTAACGAACGATTCCCTGGTTTTGAAACCGACATTCACGGCTTAGTGAAAGACACATCGAACGGGAAATCTCTCTATTACGTGGATTGTGTTGCGGTATAGTTCACAAAACAATACTTCAGCCCTTCAGCACTTAAGCCTCTTTCCCGATAGGTTTCCTGCCAGCGTTTGTGGTCGTAGGCAGGAAAGAACGCATCCCCGACGAAATCTGCATCAATCTCAGTGATGAACAGTTGATCTGCAATCGGAAAACCTGCACGATATAATTCCGCGCCGCCGATCAAATAGGCAATCTCATCAGTGTTGCACAGCCTCATCGCCTCTTCCAGGCTATGCGCGATCAAGGCCCCGGGTACTTGGTAGTCAGGATTGCGCGTAACTATCACCGTTGTTCTATCAGGTAATAACCGCCCCAGAGACTCGTAAGTCTTGCGACCCATGATAATGTGATGCCCGGTAGTAAGCGCACGAAAGCGTTTCAAATCTTCGGGTAAGCGCCATGGTAATTTGTTGTCCAATCCGATCACACGATTACGTGATACGGCAGCGATAATCGCCAACTTCATACAAAAAACTGGGGCCTTTTCAGCCCCATGAAAAAATCACCAAGATTCATGCTTATCGGCAATTGCGTATAGCGAAACCATCTCCCAATCGCGTAGCACCGTTACCAAGGCTGGATATCTGACTCAGCCCCGGATCGCCCGGCAATCGCGCAGGAATAACATTACTGGTTGGTGCAATACCAAACTGACCGGCAGAGAGCGTCAGCTCTCCAGCTTCATTCTTTACCACGATCTCGCCATCATGCACCCCAACGTAAATCGCCGGAACCAGTACCTCGGCATTTTCAGGATCTTTGGTATCGGCATTATCATCCAGTTTTGCCTTGCCTTTTACGCACTGCGATGTTGAACAGTCATCCACATCAAATACAGTACCGCGGATACCGATGGTCGCTGTTGCCGTATTCAGCTTGTAAGCATCACGATTTCCCCGCTTTCCTATCAGACCACTTACGGTACGCAAACCGCCTTTTAATAGGCTGAATGTGGAAACATCCTTTTCCGGCTCCTCTTTTGAGAAATTATGCTCCTTGATCACAAATTCAGTTCCAGGCTTGATGGTCATCACCGCGCCATCGGAAAACTTGATTTGCGCATAAGCACCTTTTTGCGTGATGATCGTGTCCCCTTCTTTCACGGCAGACCCTTTGGAAAGCACAACAGTCCCACCTTCACGCGTTGCAGTCATGGTGCCGGCAAGCTCTGTAACTATCCCGCCATCTGCAAATACCATTGTCGAAATCATGGTGAACGACAATACCCACAAACAATTTTTCATCGCATTAATTAGTTGCATGATCCTGCCTCCGGTTTAAAGTTCCCCTGATCAGTACTAGAGCGCTTGCTCTTGCCGGTGGATTCACGATCAATCGCAAACAATAGATAGCCGTAAAGTGATGAATCCACGCCTCGTGGTGCCAAGGACTGCAAGAACGCATCGCCAGCGTTCGCACCTGCCGTTGTCGTATCAATAGTAAATTGCCCACCGTTTGCGATAGTCCATGATATTGGGTAGGCATTCTCAGTGAGTGCGTTGTCATTAAAGTCAAATCTGCCTGAACCCTTGCCCCCTACCAAAATGATCCCGGATTTATAGGTTTTTCCTCCAACAACAGCAGTATTTCCAGTCGTCAATGGCAAGTTCTTACCCACATCCAAAATGATCTCGCCAGAGTTCACAATACTTGCCGAGACGAGTCCAGGGCCAGTACCCCCTACCAGAATAAGATTGTTGCCTACACTCAAATTAAGGGTAGATATCGGATCCAATACAGCGAATGCATTTGATTTGGATGTACTGCCGTTAATAACGCTGCCTCCGGTCAATACCATGTCTCCATCAACCTTGATCTTCTTGCCATTCATTACCTGAATAATCGCACTGGCGCTACCGGTAGCAGTTGGACCTGCTCCGGTCTGAGTTGTCACACCCCCCGTCATGTAGAAATTACCATGAACCGTCAGATCCAGCGTATCCGCAGTAATAAATGCATTTGCCTGGGCTTCCGCATTATTGGTACCAGCTGCAAAACTTACCCCACCAGGGCCGCCTCCCACAACGCCATGCGAACCTCCTACAGAGCTGCCCACCTGACTACCGCCCCCAATGACATTAAAGTCACCGGCTGTTGTAATCTTAAGTTTTCCGCCGGCATCAATAATGGCATTACTCGATATGAGCGGTTTTCCTCCTGGCCCAATCGGCTCGCTATTTGTGCCCTGGGTTTTACCCCCTATCACGGTAAACACGTCGGCATTGATGGTGATATTACCGGTAGCCTTGACCGTCAGGTCATTGTTCTGCGTTGCAACATAATTAGCGCCTGATACGCCGCCGCTAAAGGTTACCGTATTGGCAAGATTCAGATTAATATTACGTCCCAACAGCTTACCTGGCCCCTGTATAGTGATATTCCCCGTTGTAGACAACGAAATATCACCATTACCTGCGTCTATGTTAAGTGTTGCAGGCGTGCCCAGCGTCAATGTGCTCAACGTTATAGGTCCTGTTGACGTGAAGGAAATACCGCCACCTGCAGCCTGCACGACGGAGAAGCCGTTGGCATCATCATTGAATGTCAACTGACCCGTTGCATTAGCAGTATCGGCTGCATTACGTGACTGCAAGTCCACCGCTCCTACGTCATTTGAGAAATTAGTAAGCGTGATATCTGCACCGGGGTTGTTAAGGGTTTTGATGACCAGATCCCCGTCTCTTCCCAAATTGATAGCACCAGTTTGTGAAACAGTACCGGTTGTAAGTATATCGGTCAGGCTGCGATTAGCAGGGTCATTGGAGATATTGGTTACACTCACCAGATTCAACGCACCCGCCTTGTTGATATACTCCTTGCCACCATTAGCAGCATCCGTTGAATGAAGCACGAGTCCATTCGTGCCGACAACACCACTATTCAGGTTGCTGCCTATATGGATACGATTCGCAGCAGAACCGATATCATTGAATGCTGTCAGCACAATATTACCGCCGCCGGCAGTGGTTGTATCAAGCAATTCCGAACCGTTACCCGTTATATTCCCTGAAGTTCCAGAGGTGCCGGCAGTAATATTCAGGCTATTCCCTGATGTGGCGTTATAAACCACGCTCCCGGTCAATGCGATATCACCGCCATTGGTAATGGTGAAACCACCGCCGGTTGCACCCAGCCCTGTCGGTGAAAGGAGCGAACCAACAGTTAACAATGCCGTGTGCGTACTTGAACCTCCAACAGTTAAACCACCTGTAGTCGTTACTGAATTCAGCTCATTCTGATTTAAATCAAAACCTCCGGCACCGCCAAGGCTAATTGTTTGCGTTGGAGTATTTGCCAAGATACTGACTGCGCCAGAACCTCCTTGAATATGGCCGGAATCTAAAGTCACAATATCAGCCAGCAAATTGATCGCAGACGCACTCCCGCCATTCGTGATATTACTGGCGCCTGTATTATTTGTCAGATTACCGGTACCTGCATTGATTGTAACGCCGCCTGTACCGGTGATAGTGTTGTTGTTGGTCACGCCTACACCGCTCAGGTTGACTGCACCCGCACCGCTGGTCGTCACGGCTGCTCCTATGACCTCAGCACCGGTCGCAGTCAAGCTGATGTTACCGCCGCTGCCTGCAGTGATCGCTCCCGTTGTAGTCAGGTTGCCGGTATTAGTCAAGGAGATATTTCCCCCTGGCGTCTCGCTGATGCCTGTGACTGTCAAGGTTCCTGCCGTGTTCGTCAGTGCAATGCTGCCACTACCGCTGTTGCTTGCATTGAAGCTATTAACTGTGTTCGCTCCACTCAAACTCGTTCCCGTGGCGGAGCTAGTGGTCAATAAGCCACTGGTCGCTACTGAACCTGTTTCCGTGATGGCCGTAGCCGCTGATGCCGTAACATTACCGGAGGTGCTGCTCACCGCGCCGTTGATGGCCAGTGCGCCTGTCGTTGCGGTCAGGCCTACGGTGCCGGAACCGCCTGCGGTCACTGCAGCACCTATGGTTTCATTGGTACTCGCGGTCAGGCCGATATTGCCATT
>CAILHX010000019.1 GCA_903834185.1 uncultured Methylophilaceae bacterium | reverse complement strand
TGAAAACGGGAGCGCAGGCTCCCGTTTTCATTTGTACTCTCAAACTTTAATAACTCACGCGTTGTAATTCGCCAGCATGCGCAGCACTTTACCGTTGGCATCCAGTTCCATGAATTCAGCGACATGCGTACCTTTATGGTTGGTGTAATACAGCACCACGCTGGATATTCCCCACAGCACATCTTTCAGTTCGAATCTCAGTTCGGGGTAAATCTCCAGCGCGCGCCTGAAGTAGGCGCGCAACGCGTCTCTGCCCCTGACCTCGCCGTTCGGCACGTTCAGCAGCAGTTTTGCAATGGGCGAGATGATGACCACATCTTCCGTATAGTGGCTCATGATCTGCTCCAGGTCGTGGCTGTTCCACGACTGTACCCAGTGCAGGGCGAATTGTCTGGCGGTGGTTTCATTCATCATATTTCAGCTAATTTTAAACTAAGCTGGAAAGCAACTGTCGAACACTGGCAATGAGACGACTGCCCTGAGGACAGTAGTCTCTTGCTCTTCCTACCTGCTGAATATATCTTCCCTTAACTATTTGAAAGGCCGCTAACGCCTAACCGAGTCCATTTTGAGACACGGTGGGTAATAATCTAATTGAACATACATATAGCAATTAAGAAATTGCGAGAAAAACAAGGCATTTCTCAAGAAAAATTAGCAGCACTTGCCGGTTTGGACAGGTCTTTCATCTCGATGATAGAGCGTGAGCTACGCATACCCAGCCTTGCCAGCATCGATAAAATCGCGGCCGCACTTGGAGTCCAGACGTGGCAAATCCTGAAATCGATCCAAGACGAAATATGCCAATAAATCTTTCAGAAAGCCTGACGAATCTGATATCCGGATTTGACCAGACCACGCCCGATGTTGATATCGAAATCGCCTTGATAGAGTTTTGCAAAGAGCAAGGCTTCAAGGTCAAAGCTTCAAACGCGACCAAAGTATTTGCCGGCGACAATGGCAAACGGTTTTTTCTCGTCTATTTTGAAACATCAAGAGACGCAATCCTATTTGCCAGCAAAAGCTACTGTACGACCTTTGGTCACAATGGGGTGATGGTCAAAATCGTGTCATGACTTTAATGCCTTTGATTTTAACTTACGACTTTCGACTAATCTAATGAAAATCATTAGGCCATATCAGTGAATGGCTGTAGGGCTGAAAGCAAACTGTTGGCGCATGATGCAGTCATACAAGCACGAACAAGTTTGTTCTTGTTTGCAACCCAACATAAGGAGATACATCATGTGGACCAAACCAGCTGCTACCGAAATGCGTTTCGGCTTTGAAGTAACCATGTACGTCTGCAATCGTTAATATTTAACGACCATGCAATAGAGACGGGAGCTTAGGCTCCCGTTTTTATTTGTGCTTCCTGATCACATTTTTTGATGATTGATTGTTTATATCGTTCGTATTGTATTTTTTCAAGAAATTGGTAAAATTTATTTGAAATAACGCCTTAAAGATCAGCCTGCTAAGGATTAAAGCGCCTGCGCCGATATTGTATTGAAAGCACCAGCGTTATCGATTTTTGAAGGAGTACAGCATCATGTCATCCATTTCCAGCTCATTACCGCAGACCAATACTGCAGTCACAACCGCAGCCAAAACGCCTGTTGTCGCCCAGAGTAGCGTGGGCGCAGAGTTGGCGCAGACTGCCGTCAGCATTTCGGCTGAAGCTTCGGTGATCAGCACGGTGAGTGGTGCCAGTACTACCGGCTACGATGCGGTGAGCCTGCTGAATTTCCTGCAGCAAAGCACCCCTACCACCAACCTGCCCGGCAAGACCGGTGCCACCGGCGGCTCATCCGACCCCACCACCACTACCTCCAGCTCTGCCGCAGGTAGTGTTGCCGACTGGAGCTCCCTGCTCAAGCAGAACCCCGCGCTGGCTTACACTGCAGCTACGGATAACTTCAATCAGGCTGTGCTCAGCACCCTCAAGATCGTCGCGTAAATCACGCCGAAGGCAGGCGGTTCGCCGTTCAACTTACGACTTAAGTCTTACTGTCTTAAACTTTCACGATGTCGTGGAACTTGGAAAAATCCATGTGGTTGACACCTTCATCCGTGGTGCTCAGCAGATCAACATATCTGTGGTTCCAGCGTATCGCATCCGCCGTGTACATATGCCGCGAATGCATGATCTGCGAAGTGGTCTCATCCACGCCGGACATGGTGAGGATCAACCCCGCCTTGGTTTTGTTCAATGATTCTGCAGTCTGACCGAACAGCGGGCTGGATTCATCGATGACGTGCATGATGCTCCAGCCCAGCGAAAAGATGGGGTGTTGCTCGCGTATCAGCGGCAGATCATACAAACGCCGGATTTCCATGCCTTCCGCCGTGGTCTCGTTACGTATCAGGCGCAGCTTGGCGCGGGCATCCACGATTACATTCTGCCTGGTGTTGGCAGCGCGTATGGTCAGCGTCTGCTTGCCCTGAAAGGTATTGATCACCGGATGCCTGGCGGTCATGATGAGTGCGCGCGGTCTGGAAAAACGCGCAAAGATCAAACCGGTCATCAGCGCGATGCTGATCAACCCCAGGAATATCTCCGAGGTCGCCACCAGATGCCCGTATAACGTCTGCGGGTGCATGTCGCCGTAGCCCACGGTGGCGAATGTTTCCACACTGAAAAAGAACCTGCCCAGGAAGCCGACCGGGTTCAGATTGGCGATGGCGTTATTCCCCAGACTGTACAAAACCGTGAACAGCAGATTGGCCATCAGGAACACCGCCGCGACGCTGCCGAAAAATACCGGCCAGCGTACCGTCATGCAGATGTGGTACACATTCGAGGATAACGGTGTATGCAGGCCGTGAGTAACGACCTCTCTGGTACCCAGGCTGTGTTTTCTGGGTTTTATGCGCCGGATTTTTGCCAGAGGAGTCAGCAACTAGACACCCACGATCTTGCACGGAATGATGGCATCTTCGTCGAACGAATACACCGCGCACAGCCTGTGGTAACCATCGGCGATGATGGCCTTGCCATGCGCCGGGTCGCGCACCAGCAGCAAAGGCGAAAGCGGCTTGCCCGAGCTTAACTTCTGCCGGTCTTTATCCACGTGCTGATTACTCACGCCCAATAGCGACAAACCCGAAGCGCGGAATAAATCCTTGGACTTGAATTCACTCATGGGTGCATTTTGCAATTGCTGCAGCAGACTGGCAACGGTCTTATCGTCGTAGATCAGCTTCAGGTAAGACTCAGCAGCCGTATAATCATGATCTTCCGGGGCTTTCATCCAGGTGATTTTGGTATCGCTCACATCGTCCTTAACTAGCCGCAAGTCGTAAAAACTTACGCCTTACGTCTTACGTCTTACGTCTTACGTCTTACGTCTTACGTCTTATCTCTTCCCTACGCCTTACGACTGAAATCTCACTGGCGCGACAATACGCTGAACATATAGCTGGCAGCTTCGTCCAGATTGTGGCGCGGATTGGCGCGGCAGTAGCGGTCTATCACACGGTAGACCACTGATGGATCCTTGCCGTACAGAATGCGCGTATTGTTCTGGATTTCCAGACCGTTGAGATACCCCATCAGCCAGCCTTGAGTCTGGTCTCGACTCACCATATACGAAGCGCAACCCATGATGTTGTAGGTCTCGTTATATGAATTATAGGCGTACGCGTTGATGCTTGCGCCTGTGAATGCGAAGAAGGCAAGTAGCAGATAAATAGATTTTTTCATGCCGATACTCTGAGAAATTGTCAGGGTTATTGTAGCCTTAAATCCGGTCGTACGGTTTATGCGCTCACCAGCGTTGCATTGCTGATAGACATGGTGCCGCCCAAAAATTATTTGGCGCGCACCCATACCTCGGATTGCCCTATCCAGGCCAGGGCAAGATAACCGGTGACTTGCAGCGAATTACCGTCATCCATCAATTCGATGCGGCAAGGGTAGACCCTGCCGTCATCGGGGTCCAGCACTTCCCCGCCATCAAACACGTTGTCGGTCTTGTGCTTCATCCCGGACAGGATGCGCAAACCCACCAGCGTATGATTATGCATTTCGCCGGGGCATATGGTGCACACCGGGTCGATATTTTTGGAGAGTTTATTCAGAACTTTCTCTACCACGCCCACATACACCCCATCCGGGCTTTTGGTGATGCGTATCAGCACATTCACCTTGCCGGTATCGTCATCATATTCCTGCCATAGCCCGGTCAGATCAGCGCCCCATGCCAGATGCGCGGTGAACAGAAGCAATAGCGATAAAAAGGCTGACTTTTTCAAATCGTTTTACCGCATCGCCGCAGGGGGGGTAGCCGGCACCTGCTCCCAACCACCGGGGCATACCTTCACATACGGGTAATAACCTTTGGCAGAGTCGCAGTAATACCAGGATTGCGCTGCGGCGGCAGGCGCTTGTTGATAGGAAGGCGCAGGCGGCGCATAGCTGTAAGCAGGCGCAGGTTGCACATAAATCTGTTGTGGTTGTATGTACACCGGCGCTGGCTGGTAATAGTACGGGTCAGGCTGGTAATAATGCGGACGCGTGACATCGTACAGGATCGCACCGCCGATCAAAGCCGGCAGCCACCATCCACCACCGCCTCCATGGCCTTCATGTGCATCAGCCAGGATGGGGGTAGCGGCAAGTGTCGCCATCAGTGAAACCAGTACCGTCTTTTTCATCATATTCGTCATGATCATACTCCTTGGTGCAATAAATTTCATTGCGTGGAACCATTTGACCACAGGAACATGTCCATCATTTTTCATTACCGCGGTATTTTGTAACAAGTTGTACCATAATTTAAAAAACTGCACATACGAAATCATTTACTTTCAGCGGGTTACAACACTTTTAATGGCTGGAAACGGGCGTTTCACCTGACATTATAAAAATGTATGATGATTTCGGGAGGAGTATCCTTGCCGTGTATTTTTATTGTTTATCTGTAATGAGTTACGCACGGATTTGGATATCCCGATCAGACTCGCGGCCTACCGCAGCATATACATCGAAGCATATAACAAGCCGCGTTAGATAAAGTAGGTTGTTCAATGTACTGCATGTTCAATTCACAACAATCAATCCAAAGGAGACGAATCATGAAACCAGGAAACATCATGCGCGTGATTTTAGTTGGGGTAACACTTGCCTACATGGCATTGTCGGCGCTGCCTGCCAGTGCAGCCGGCATTGATAACTGTTTGATCCAGTACAAGAACGCAGTGTTCGATGACCCCATGCCGACCGACCCGCCTGCAGATCCGGCACCCGAACCTGAAGCACCTGCCGAACCGGCACCACAATAAGGTTTTGCCCGCTTCAACCTTGCATAAAGCCTGCGGGGCTTTCCCGCAGGCTTTTTCAATTCCGGCTTATGGTGCAGGCGGTGGGCTTGCCGGTACAGCCTTCCAGCCTTCCCTGCAGGTGGCAACGTAAGGGTAATAAGCTCTGGCCGAGTCACAGTAATACCAGGTGGCATTCGACTGGGCGACAGGTGCTGCCGGGGCTTGTGGTGCAGGAGGTGTATTGGGCGATGCTGGTGCTGCGGCAGCTTGCGGAGCCTCGACATAAGTACCCGCTGCCGGCGGGTTAACCACCACGTAGCCACCCGGCCCCGCCACGTAGTAAGTCTCGTTGGCGTAATAATACGGCACACCGGACACCCACACCGTTGAATAACCGGGCGGCAACAGCGGAACTGCGATGCCTTGCGGCGGACGCACCACCACAAAACCGGTGGAAACCGGCTGATACCATACCCCGGACTGAAAAAAGAAACGCCTGCCGCCGAACCCCAGCGTCAGGAAGCCGGAAGGCAGGTATTCGACGTTATAACCAATGACCGGATAGTAGCGGTAATGCGCATGCCGGTCGTCGTAGATCCAGTGCTGCACGCGGAAAGGCTGGCCTGCCATACGCCGTTCATGCTCAAACCTGTCGTGGTCATAGTCGTCGTGGTCGAACCTGTCGTGGTCATCGGCAGCGGCCACATTGATGTGGATGCAACCCGCCACTAAAGTCATGGCGATGAAGGGGTGTAGGTAACGTGTGATGCCTTTAGTCATGGCGATGAAATGCCCTCTAAAAATCATGATGCAAGGCCGCAATTAAGCGCTAGCCTTATGTCAGGAATATGATTTTATTATAGAGTGTCGCTTTGCATGCGCGCATTCTTGTATCAAAATGAAACCAGACCTCGAAGCCTTTGTCCTGACGCTTGAAAACTCGTTGCTGGATGAGCGTATGCGAAAATCCGGCCAGCTGGCGGAGCTATTGGCCGACGACTTTGTAGAGATCGGCAGTTCCGGCGACACCTATACCAAACAGCAAGTGATCGCCGCACTCAACACGGAAGCGCCGCGCAACATCAAAGCCTCCGAATTCAGGGCACGCGAACTGTTTCCCGGCAATGTACTGGTCAGCTACCGCGCCAGACAGGATAATGTACAAACCCTGCGCACTTCATTATGGCAATTGCGCGCCGCTCGCTGGCAACTGGTGTTTCATCAAGGTACTATCGTACTTGGCAGCATTTAAACAAATGGCTCAGGCAGCATGGTTTAAGCCATTTGCAACTCACATTATTGACGTACTATAACCAAGACAAGCAATCACTATGTATGAAGATCTAGGAACGTATCTGGTCAGCCTCGAAACCTCATTGCTGGATGCCCGCATGCGCAACCCCGCCAAAGTCGCCGAGCTGCTGGACGATACCTATGTGGAATTCGGCAGTACAGGCATGATCTACAGCCGGGCTGAAGTGATCGCCGCACCAAAAATGGAGCCGCCACTGCACATCAAGGCGCAGAACTTCAAGGTAAGAGAGCTCGTTCCCGGCCTCATCCTCGTCACCTATCGCGCCATCCAAGACAGCACGCCGGAAGTACACACGCTACGCAGCTCGATCTGGCAACTGTGGGGCGGCAAGTGGAAGCTGACTTTCCATCAGGGCACACGCATCACCCCCTAACCCTGCCCTGTTCCAAGGCCGGATCCACGCTTCCTTGATGTAAATCAAAAAGCGATTCCCTTAAAAGCGCAAAGTCCAACTGCAATGCCGAGCATTGCAGTTGACCCCGATGTATTAAGGAACTCATATGTACCGGAATATACTTTGCCCCATAGACGGCAGCACGACATCACTGGCAGGCATGAAAGAAGCCATATGCCTTGCCAAGGCATTGAAAAGCAGGATTCGCTTTATCTACGTGCTGGACACCTTCATCTATGCAACCGCATCCGGCCTGGACGTTACGGAACAGGTACGCGCCATCGGTCAAAACATACTCGACAAGGCGGTCGCCGAAGCAGCCCAAACCGGCGTGGAAGCAAGCTCTGAAATTCTGGAAACTTCAGGCATCGCAGTTGCGCAGACGATACTCGATGACGCAGAAAACTGGAAAGCCCATGCCATCGTACTGGGTACGCATGGCCGCAAAGGCCTGACACACCTTGTTCTGGGCAGCGATGCCGAAAAAGTAGTGATCTCCAGCAAAGTACCCGTATTACTGGTAAGGCACGCCTAACCGCAAAGCCCTTAACTTACGTCTCACGACTAACGACTAATAAACCCCCAAACCCGGATAAGCCAGCGTACTGCCCCAATCCTCAACACCCCCGCCCTGAAAGTAATATTAATTTTACTTTAAAAATATATGACAACTCATCATTAATCGTTTATTCATCTTGCGAATTTATTAAAATTAATTATGTTTTACCCTTTAGCGGTTATTAAATTCCTTCCAAAATATATTGTCAATACTCCAGTTATGGGTACTTTTGGGTGAGCAGATTCGTGAGATTCGCAACGCGAAATGCGTTTGAGTGAGACAGGTGATAGGTACAATCAAATAAGGTTATGATGCAGCCTATCGTTCAACCTGCACCGAGTGATCGGTCAAATCATAGTCACGCACACCATGTCAGATATATACGTCAGTACCGACATCGAAACCGATGGGCCCATCCCCGGCCCGCACTCCATGCTCAGCATCGGCGCTGCCGCGTACACGGCGGATAAGGAACTGCTCTCCACCTTCTCTGCCAACCTCGAGACCCTGCCGGGCGCGGCGGGACACCCGACCACCATGGAATGGTGGGAAACCCAGCCCGAGGCATGGGCGGCCTGCCGTGATAACCCGGAGACACCGGAGAAAGTCATGCGACGCTATGCAGCATGGGTCAAGACCCTGCCCGGCAGACCCATATTCGTTGCCTACCCGGTGAGCTTCGACTTTACATTCGTGTATTGGTACCTGATGAAATTCGTGGGCGAAAGCCCCTTCGGTCTCTCCGCCATAGACATCAAATCATTCGCCATGGCACTGATGAAATCCGACTTCAGCGAAAGCTCCAGAAAATACATGCCGCAACACTGGTTCGACGATCACCCCCACACTCACATCGCGCTGGACGATGCCATCGAACAAGGCACGCTATTCTGCAACATCCTCAAACAAAGCCGTTCGCAGAGTTGACGATTACAGAACACGTAGAGCGTAATAGTTTGCGGCACACCATGGATATCAACTAAACAAGGGAACTGAGCCCTACGCTTGCCAATCCACATTGACAAGTGACACTATACACTTCCACTCGTGATTAAATCATTCCAGCACAAAGGCCTTGAGGCATTTTTCTTTACTGGCAGCAAGGCAGGAATACAGCCAGCGCATGCAAAACGCCTGCGCTTGCAACTGGCAAAACTGGATACGGCAAAAACCCAGGAGATATGCGCCTCCCTGGATGGAAGTTACACCCACTATCGGGTGACCATACCGACCATTGGACGTTGTCGGTCAATGGCAATTGACACTTAACCTTCACCTTTGACAACGGCGACGTAATCCTGGTGAATTATCAGGATTATCACTGAGAGGAATTTAATATGAGCATAATGTTTAACCCGCCACACCCCGGCAAAGTATTACGTGATGGGGTATTTACCGATTCAGGCATTACGGCGGTCGAATTCGCCAAGCGCCTAGGCGTTACCCGTGTCGCATTATCCAACGTATTGAACGGTAAAGCGGGTATTAGCGCGAACATGGCAATCAGGCTTGCCGCCGCACTGGGCGGCAGTGCGGAATCATGGCTGCACATGCAAGCTAATTACGAACTATGGCATGCGGAAAAAGCACTTAAGCGTGTGTGTGCATCGTGATTAAAAGTCCAAACAAAATCAGCAAAATAAGTCAAGGACTTTTTACTTAAAAATCCCTAAAATGACGACAAGGAATTTAAGAAAAAGGGCTGGAAATGAGTCTGGGTAAGAGAATAGAAGGTGCAAGACTGGCTTTGGGCTACTCCAACGCTGCTGCTTTTTCGCGTCAAATAGGCATAGACAAACAGTACCTATGGAACCTGGAAAACGACAAAGTTGAAAAGCCTGACCCTTCACGCATGGTGTCGCTGGCAAAGGGGCTGAATGTCTCTATTGAATGGCTGATTACCGGCGAGGGCTCGCCGCTGACCTCGTACACCTTCGACAAACACGAGCTGGAGGTGATTGCCTTCCTCAAGCTGTTGCCGGAAAAAGCGGTGCTTGAGCTACTGGATTATGCCAAGTATCTGTACGACAAATACACGACCAAGAAAAGCAACGACCCAATGCGCAATGTGTTTCACATGGACAGACGCAACAAGGCGGCACGCCGGGTAGGTTCGCACCCCATCAACCAGCCTGATCGCCGCAAAATATACGACAGGCGGAACGGCTGAGGTAGCATGAGTGCAGGGCGTCACGCGCAAGCAAAGGCGTGGGACGTTTGCGCAATGCGGCTACGATCGCAAGACGCGATCAGTGCTCATGTACCATGTCGTACCATTTGTACAAGGCAATTTTGAAATCCTCGTACTGTTCGTTCTCGGGCACTTTGGAAGCATAGGAAAGATCGCTGCCGACGACATAACGGCCGTTGACTAATTTGGCGATCACCTGATTGCCTTTGGGGGTGGCGACATTGGCGAGTATTCGGCTGATTTGCATGATGGTTTTCTCCAATTCAATGGCCTGATCCATGAATGACTACATGATTGGCTGCAGACAATTTATTGCGTTTGGCGAGACCGGATGCAGCACGCCGGACTAGCTGTAATGTGGCTTGCGTGAGGTGTAGACACTATAAGCAGAGCGTGTTTCAGGCCGATTACAAATACGCCGAATGTCCGCAAACAGGCGTTACATGCAGGGATAGGCAGCATCAGATCAAGCGAAGCAATTTAGCCGGCATGCCGCAATGTGCCGCTTCATGACAACCGGAGTTTTCAGGAAAACCAGAAACTGACCACACATCATGCCCAAGGCAAAAATCAGACTCGCCGCTGTCATCGCCCTGCTTACCTGGGCAGGCCTTGCGCTGGAGCTTTACGGCTTCATCCATCGCGCCCTGATGCAACAACTGGGCGTATTGCATGGTGTGGTGATGTTCTTCAACTACTTCACCAACCTCTCCAACCTGCTCGCCGCCATCACGCTGAGCATGTGGATCCGCCATGCAGGATCAGCGGAGGCGGGTGATCAGGATTTTCCCGATTATCTGGATATCAGCAGCGTGGTCACCTATGTGTGGCTGGCAGGTCTGGTCTATAACCTGATGCTGCGCGGTTTCATGCACGCAAACTGGCCCGCCTCCATCATCCTGCACGACCTGGTACCGCCGCTGTTCCTTGTCTTCTGGTGGTACTGCATCCCGCGCCTGCGCTATACGCTCAAACAGGTGCTGTCGTGGCTGTTGTTCCCCATCGTCTACTTCGCCTACAACCTGATCCAGGGCGCAGTGGACGGGCATTACCCCTACCCTTTCCTAGATGTATCCAGATTCGGTTATGCAGCGATACTGGAAAATGCGCTGGGCATCATGGTGGCGTTGCTGGCACTCGGCATGGGGCTGGTGATATTGAATCGCTACAAGAAAAAATAGGGTGGGCATCTCAGGCTGCCCACCCTACGTTTCCTATTGCATTTACTACGACTTACACTTGCAGCAACGCCTGATCATTGTTTGTCGGCAGGCTCGGTTGCTTCAGTGGCAGATGGTTTGCAGCAGCACCACTTCGACTTGATGCCTGCCTGAAACTTCTCGCGTTCTTCCGGCGTCATCGCTTCCATACGCGCAGCCAGATGATGATGACCGTGCCCGCAACGGCGATGAAAGCCGCCGAACAGTATGCGGCTCAATACCAGCAGGCCGACCGCTTGCAGGAAGCCGATCGCTTTACAGCCGAACAGTACCGGGATGAGCCAGTTCCAAAGCAGCATCACCGCATAGCCGCCCACCACCACACCGACCACCGCCCAGACCATGAAAGGGCAACATCTGGTCTTGCAACCTGTTTTACAACTTCCGCGCATTTGATTCTCCTTATCCGGTTAAAAATCCGTCATGCAAATTCATCATGAATCGCCTGCAAGCGCAGGCGTAACTGCTGCACCGCATAGCGTTTGCGAGACAGCAAAGTATTCACGCTCACTCCGCTCTCCGCCGCCAGCTCCTTGAAACTGAGCCCGTCCAGCTCATGGGCGATAAATACATCGCGCTGCTCCGGGGTCAACTCTTCCAGCGCCAGCGTCAACTCCTCCAGCAACACCGCCCTGGCATATTCCGCCTCCGGCCCGGTAGCGGCGGAAGGCAGCAGATCTTCCAACATCAGCCCGTCTTCCCCGCTGCCCAGCACATCTTCCAGCAGCTCCGGCTTGTTCTTGCGGAACAGGTCGGTGATGCGGTTCAGCGCCACGCGGTACATCCATGCGCCGATCTGCTCGATAGGTTCGGGCAGGCGGTATGCCACCGTCACCTCGTACAGCACATCCTGCAGGATATCCTCGGCATCGCCCGCATCCGCTACACGGCGGCGGATGAAATTACGCAGCCGGCCCCGCTCCTGCGTGACAGTCTCGGTAATGCGCCGGTTTTGCTCATTCATGAGAACGCCGAGCGATAATGTGGTGTCCATATGGGTATAGACGGGAGAAAATGGAAAATATTGTATGATTCCAGACTTTTATTTTTGCAGAGTTGTTGATTACAACATCATATGGGGATGCTGATGCAGATATTAAAGAGACGAAACCTGCTTTTGGTCGTATTGTTCATGATTGCCGGAACAGCTTTTGCCGCCAACCCGGAGGAAGGCAAGCCCGCGCCTGCCTTCGACGCCAAATTATTGAGCGGTACGGATTTCTCTCTGGCGAATGCCAAAGGCCAGGTCGTCGTCATCAATTTCTGGGCGAGCTGGTGCCCGCCCTGCCGTCAGGAGATGCCCGCCATCGAACGCTACTACAGTACGCATAAAGGACAGGGACTGAAAGTGATCGCGGTGAGCATGGACGAGGTCACCGATGAAGCCAAGGTTTACCAGGTGATGAAAAGCTACAGCTTCGATGCCGCGCTGGAAAAAAACAGCCATTACCAGGGCTATGGTCGCATCTGGCGGCTGCCGCTGACCTTCGTCATTGACAGGCAAGGCATCCTGCGCAAGGATGGCTGGTACGGTCCGGCAGGGATAGACGAGCCGTTGCTTGAGAACGTTGTCACCCCCCTGCTCAAAACCGAATAAGGCTTATTAAAAATACCCTCTAGAAGTTGTAATGCAGCCCCACCGATGCCACAGCCTGCGTCTCAAGCTGGTAGCCGTTCACGCGTTGCAGGATAGGCAACTGCAGAAAGCCGTACAGCTGCAACTGCTTGCTGACAGGCACGGTCACACCGGGGCTGAGATACACCAGCGTCGCCCCGCTATTCGGCACATCCGCCTGCCCGCCTGATTCGCGCTTCTCCAAGCGCGCATTCACCTGCAACTGCGGGATAAAATTGTCGAAGCTCATGTAACGCACCCCGGCAGTCACGTTCAGCCCGTCGCCCGGACGGAAATCGTCGTGGCTATCCAGAGGAATCTGCAGCACCGCCTGAGAGAAATAATCCCAGTCGCGGTTGATCGTGCCGAAGTGATAGCCGCCCACCAACAGGTCGCTAGTGCCGCTACCCAGTTCCAAGCCGCGATCCAGCGCGCTGCCGTCGCTGAAGGTATCTTTGGTCTCGCCGGTAGGCAGCTTCAGCCCGGCAATGATGCCGAAGCTATGGTCCGCACTGAAACCGGAATAGCGCGTGGTCACCTTGATGTCGCCGATGCCGCTGGAGGCCGACGTATTGATGGCTGCAGGGTCGGGGTAGGCAATCCCGCTGCTGCCGTCGCCGAATGTGCTGTGGGTACGGCTATACAGCGGCACCATCACATTCACCGACCAGTCCGGATTAAAGGCGTAATCCAGCGCCAGGGACAGATTGCGGTTGATCGTTTCCTCCTGCACCTCGGTACCTGCCGGGACAGCCGTACGACTCACGGCATCGGTACCGTGGCGCATCTGGTCCTGGGTGAAATAATCGGCACGGATATCGAAGTGCAAACCTTCGCCCCCGGAGACGCCCTGGGTAGACCAGTCGGAGCTCAAGGTACAGCCGCAACTGGAACAGGCGTTGGCAGCCAGTGGCGTGAATAAATAAACTGCGAGCAGGCTGGCGCATATACCAGCTCTGTTGAATACTGAATTCATGTTTTTTCCTTTTGAATATGGCTTTTTAAATAAATGCGTACAAGCCCGACCCTCTAGGTCGTGGCTTGAATCTCACTAAACCGAATCAGGAAAAAACAGGCGGGGCGCGGGGATTAGCGCTTATCCAGGCGAATAGCGGATAAGGCGAACGATAGAATAATTGCGGGTAAGGCTGGGATAAAGCGAGTTTGACTATGGTGATCTCATGGCCGGGCATGATGCCGTACGAACCGGCGTGGGTGAAGCAATACGGGCAGTGCTCCATCGCCATCGGTTTATTTTGTGCGGGCTGGCTGGATTTTAGCGGAGTCTGTAACGACACTACAGAAAACGACACGAACTTGGCGACACCGGAATTGGAACACACCGCGCTGAGGAAACTATCAGTCACCTGGCGCGAGGCGAACGCCTGGGTGATGGCGGGCATCAGCGAGGCGAGCAATATCGCAAAGCCTGCGCATAGCGCGATCACCGTCCGTTGCTGTCTGAAATAATTCACGCCAGCATCATATCGAACCCTGGGTTAAAAGTCATGGCCTGGATAATATTTATACAGACCTGTATACATTGTGTATACTTTCACCCTGTGACATCAAACTAAAACTGTCTCTGGCTTTGCCAATAAGGTACATCATGTTCGACCCTAAAACCTTTGTCCCCGTGGGCTGCAAGGAATGCAGAAGCGGCCACAATCTTGACATTGATTTCTCCATGGCTTTTCAGCCTATCGTGGATATTTCCAGTAACAGCATCTATGGTTACGAAGCACTGGTCAGAGGCCTGAACGATGAAGGCGCTGCCAGCATCCTGTCGCAACTGAACGATGGCAATCGTTACAAGTTCGACCAGGCGATACGGGTGAAGGCGATAGACCTGGCCAAAAAGCTCGACCTGCAAGGCATGCTCAGCATCAACTTTCTGCCCAACGCCGTGTACAAACCCGAAACCTGTATCCGCGCTACGCTGGAGGCCGCTAATGAACTCGGCTTCCCTCTCAACCGGCTGCAATTCGAGGTGACCGAAGGTGAAGAAGTCAAAGACCACCATCTGAAGAATATCTTCATCGAATACAAAAAACATCAGTTCCTGACCGCTATAGACGATTTTGGTGCCGGCTATGCCGGTTTGAATCTGCTGGCGGAGCTGGAGCCTGACGTATTGAAACTGGACATGGCACTCACACGCAACATCAATGCCGACCGTGTGCGGCGCTCACTGGTATTCGCCACCCTCGCCGCCTGTCGTGAACTGTCGATCAAAGTGATCGCCGAAGGCATAGAGACCAGGGAAGAATGCCTGACGCTGGCAGATGAAGGCGTCACCCTGTTTCAAGGCTACTATTTTGCCAAACCGGAATTCGAGGCACTACCTGAAGTGCCGCAGGAGATCTGGCAGCAATCAGGCGAGATATGGGCACAAGTAGCAAGCCGTAGAGCTGCTGATCGCAGAAACTAGCAGCATCAACATCGCTGGACTGTAACACCCTCCCATTCCCGGCAATACCCCTGCTGTAGTTTCCCCGCACGCGCGTTCCCGTCTGCACATTTATATCTTCTTTAGTTATAACGATATTAATTAATATTCTTTTACATTGTATATGGCGCTTTCTATACTGCCCCTCGTTTTCAACCAGTAAGAGTAGCCAACATGAAAAGCGACGATCACTCAGTTTTAGAAGCTCCACAAAAAGCCGCACTGGATAAAAAAGTGCTGGAGGAGATCGCGCGCCTGCTGGCTGACCTGCGCTTTGGCTCGGTCGAGATCACGGTGCACGAGAACCGCGTCACCCAGATCGAACGCAAAGAGAAAGTACGCTTTAACTGAATACGTAAAAAAGGGAAGCACCATCCTACCGGACCGCCGGCGGAAAAAAACTTAAAAATATGACGAACTGACCGGACATCCGGAGGAACGCAAAAGATGAACGGGGAACGCCATGCAATTCAAGAAAAAATTAATTCCGGCGCTGGTATTCAGCGCAGTAGTGGGCGGGGGCCTGGCAGCGAATTCGTTGAATGCATATGCAGATGACAGCGATGATCTGGCAAAACTGCGCGCACAGATAGAAGAACTGGACCAGAAGATAAAGATACTGGACCGCAAGAACGAGATCGCGGAAGAAGAAGCCGCAGCCAAGAAAAAGGAAAACGCAGTGGTCAAAGCCAGTGCAGCAGACGGTTTCGGCATTCAATCTGCCGACGGCAACTTCAAGTTGAACCTGAAAGGACAATTCCAGGTCAACGCCCGCAGCTATATCAATGGGGTTTCCAGCGGCAACACTAACGCCGCGCAGCAGAACGCCGCTGACTCCTTCTTCATCAGGCAGGCACGCCCTATCATTTCGGGTACGCTGTTCAAGGACTACGACTTCCTGTTCGTGCCTGACTTCGGACAAGGCAAAACGGTGATCCAGGATGCCTACGTCAACGCCAAGCTGCAACCCTGGTTCCAGATCCAGGCCGGTAAACAAAAGACGCCTTTCGGCATAGAACGCCTGCAAGCAGATTCCGATGGATTATTCATCGAACGCGGCCTGCCTAACGACCTGGTGCCTAACCGCGACATCGGCGCGCAGATACGCGGCGACCTCGCCAACAACACCTTCAGTTATTCCCTGGGTTATTTCAACGGGGTGACGGACGGCAGCAGCAGCGATTCATACACCACGCCCGATTTCGACAATAACGACAACAAATCCTACGTGGCTCGCATTTTCGCCACGCCGTTCAAGAACGAACCTGGATTCCTGCAGGGTCTGGGAGCCGGCTTCGCCATCGATTATGCCGATTTCGTAGGCACCGGTACCGGCGTCAACGCAGCTACCGCGCAAACCAACAGCCAGAGCAATCTGCCCAGCTACAAGAGCGGCCTTGGGCAACTGTCGGTATTCTCCTACCGCACCGCTGCGGCAGGTGCCAACAACGGTACTTTTGCCAACGGCACGCAATTGCGCTGGTCGCCCCAGGCTTATTACTACAACGGCCCGTTCGGCTTGCTGGCTGAATACGTGCAGGTCGACCAGGATGTCGGCCGCATCGCGACAGGTCTGATACGTAGCGACAAGTTAAGCAACGACGCATGGCAGATCGGCGGTTCATGGATCATCACCGGCGAAGATGCAGGTTATTCCCGCCCTACTCCGAAAAGTAATTTCGACTTCAACTCCGGCGGTTGGGGAGCTTGGGAACTGGTCGCCAGATACAGCGAGTTGAATGTGGACAGTAAAGCATTCGCTTCCGCTGGCGCAGGCACCGCAGCAGTGAGACAGGCCAGATCCTATGCAGACCCTACCACCTCCATCAGCAAGGCTTCTGCTTGGGCTGCAGGGTTGAATTGGTACATCAACAAGGATGTGAAAGTGTATTTCGATTATGAACAGACCTTTTACAACGGCGGTTGGACCAACGCTGCCGGGGCCATTCTGGACCGTCCTACCGAGCGTGTACTCGAAACCCAGTTACAGCTGAATTTCTAAGCGGGTTTAACCAACAAGCATATTTGCAAAAAACAGATAAGGGAACACTATGAAACTGATTTATTCCATCCTGGGCCTGTTCGGCGTCGTTCTGGCGCTGGCTAGCCCACTTAACGCGACAGCGGCTGAGGTCAAACTGCTCAACGTGTCATACGACCCGACACGCGAGTTGTATCAGGCCTACGGTGTGGCTTTTGCCAAATACTGGCAGGCCAAGACCGGTGATACCGTCACCATCCAGTCATCGCACGGCGGCTCCGGCAAACAGGCGCGCGCCATCGTTGACGGCCTGGAAGCCGACGTGGCGACACTGGCGCTGGCTTACGACATCGACCAGCTGAGCGAGAAAGGCAAGCTGATACCTAAAGACTGGCAAAAACGCCTGCCTAACAACAGCTCGCCGTTCACCTCCACCATCGTGTTCCTGGTGCGCAAGGGCAACCCCAAGCACATCAAGGACTGGGACGACATCATCAAGCCCGGTGTATCGGTGATCACCCCCAACCCCAAGACTTCCGGCGGTGCACGCTGGAACTACCTGGCGGCCTGGGCGTATGCCTTGAAGCACAACAACAACGATGAAGCCAAGGCAAGGGAATTCGTGGGCAAGCTGTACAAGAACGTACCGGTGCTGGATTCCGGCGCACGCGGATCCACCACCACCTTTGTCGAACGCGGTATCGGCGATGTGCTGCTGGCGTGGGAGAACGAAGCTTATCTGGCGAAGAAGGAACTGGGTCCGGACAAAGTGGATGTTGTGGTCCCGTCGCTTTCAATCCTGGCTGAACCACCGGTCACCGTCGTTGACAAGGTCGTTGACAAGCACAAGACCCGTGCCGTAGCGCAGGCTTATCTTGAATACCTGTACAGCCCGGAAGGTCAGGAGATCGCAGCCCGCAACTTCTACCGTCCTACGCTGGAATCGGTTGCCAAAAAGTATGAAGGCCAGTTCCCCAGGATCAATCTGGTAAAAATCGACGATCCGGAATTCGGCGGTTGGCAGGCCACGCAGAAGAAGCATTTCAATGACGGCGGCGTGTTCGATCAAATCTACGCGCCATAAAAGTCAGGCACAGCAATACGGGGAGGCAATGCCTCCCCCCTTTCCAGGAAAATCTAAGGAAATATCATGTCTACACTCGTTATTGGTGGAGATCGCATCGAAACCATACGCCGCGAACTGGGCGAGTTCGGTTTGCAGGATATCGAGCACTGGAATGGACGTAAACCCGCGGATAGCAGAAAAAGCATACCGGAGCGCATCAAGCTGGTAGTGATGGTCACCGATCAGCTCAGTCACTCGCTACTGTACAACGCTACCATCAGCTCCACCCGCATGGGCTTGCCCATCATCTACACGCGGCGCGCAGCACATGAATTACGCAGCAAACTGGCAGAACTCTACAGCAAAAACCTGCCCAAACCGGCACTGATGCAGATCAGCTCGGGCTGGAGTCTGCCGCTCAATGCATCGCTCATGAGTTACTGACTCCCGAGTTACTGAAAGGACACATCATGGCAATACACGCAATCAACGTTCGCAATCAATTCAAGGGACGCATCAAGGAGATCGTCACCGGACCGGTGGTATCCGAAGTGGATGTGGAAACACCATCAGGCATCATCACCGCCGTCATCACCACGCGCTCGGTAAGCGAACTGCGACTGGCGCCCGGTAATGAAGTACTGGCCCTGGTGAAATCCACCGAAGTTTCTTTGGCACGGATTTAATTGGACAAGCCTAAATGAACAAGCGAATAACAAGCGAAGAAGCGATCGAATTGAAAAATTCCGCTACCACCATCACAGCCCTTAACGCGCGTAACCAGCTCAAAGGCCGCATCAGCGCCATCATCTTTGGCGATGTGGTTTCTGAAGTGGATGTGGAAACACCTTCCGGCACCGTGACCGCAGTGGTCACCACCCGCTCGCTCAACGAAACCGGCCTGCACGTGGGCGCAAAAACCATTGCGCTGTTCAAGGCCACCGGCGTTTCCATTGCCAAATTATAGAACTCAAGCCTTTTAAAGGAATACATCATGGCTGCAACCCCACTCAAACTGGTCGAAACCGAACCCGCATTCCAGCACCAGATCGATGCACGCGGACTGAGCTGTCCGCTGCCCATGTTCAGCACGCGCAAGTCGCTGGAGCATATCAATAGCGGTGAAGTACTCAAATTCATGGTCACCGACCGCAATGCCGGCAGCTATTTTGAGTCGCTGTCCCGGCAGACCGGGCTCAGGCTTTTATTCTGGCGCGAGCAGGCAGACGAGACCCATTACTTTTTATCCAAGCCGTGAGCCGCGCGCTACCAAGCATGGATCATTCGGATCCTGATACCAACCCTGCACAAAACATGCAGCGCGAGATAGATGCGATCGTCGCCGAACTGCGCCATATACGCGATACCTCGCTGGAACACCGCCAGCGCCGCAACCGTCCGCCCAAACTGCCTTCGCGCAAAGCGCTGATCCGTATCGTCGAAGGCCTGTCCGCGGCGCTGTTTCCCAACCGCCTCGGGCCTCCCGGCCTCAATGAAGCAGGCATAGATTACTTTGTCGGTCATACGCTGGATGTCGCACTGCGCGAACTGTGCGACCAGATCGTGCGCGAACTGCGCTTTATCAGCGAACAGGACAACGGTGAAAAGGACGCCTCACTGGAACAACGGGCCTGGCAGCTGGCGAAAGACTTCGCCGGCGAGTTACCTGCCATCCGCGAGTTGCTGGATAGCGACATCCGCGCCGCGTTCGAGGGCGACCCCGCTGCCCGCAGCGCAGACGAAGTACTGGTGTGCTACCCCGGCATCACCGCCATCACCCATCACCGTATCGCACATGTGCTGCACCGTCTGGGCGTTCCGCTTACGGCGCGCATCATCTCCGAGATCGCACATTCTGCCACCGGCATCGACATCCACCCCGGTGCAGCCATTGCTGAACGATTCTTCATCGACCACGGTACCGGCGTCGTGATCGGCGAAACCACCATCATCGGTAAAAATGTGCGCCTGTATCAGGCGGTGACGCTGGGCGCAAAGCGTTTCGATGTGGCAGATGACGGGCAACTGGTGAAAGGCAATGCACGGCATCCTATCGTGGAAGATGATGTGGTGATCTACGCCGGTGCAACCATACTGGGGCGTATAACCATAGGCAAAGGCTCCACCATAGGCGGCAATGTCTGGCTCACCAGATCTACCGCGCCCGGCAGCACGGTCACGCAGGGTACTCACTGAAGCCCGTTGCCTGCGCTCGATCCCTATAGAATCAATACTTATAATAATTAATTCCATATATATAAATATTAGTTGTAAGGAGATGCGGTATTTGCTATCTTATTTTCCGCTCAATTGCCAGCCAATGGCAGAGCCATGAATCAAGCCAGGCCGGATGCATTTTATCCGGTCGCTGACCGGACCACCGGAAGCCAGTAATCCCGCAAGGGTACTGGCTTTTTTTATTGCGCGAAACAATTTGAACAGCATTTGAACATAACGAATTCCGAATTAACCAACTTGCATTAACCCTTTGAATTAACACTGGAGATCATCATGGCAGCAGATATTCATGACGCACAAACAGCACTCGGCGACGTCGCCGCCCGTACCCTAGCCAACGCCACCAAGACCTTGCCCATGATGGGCACCATCACCCCGCGCTGGTTGACCCACCTGTTACCGTGGACACCGGTTGAAGCCGGTATCTACCGCGTCAACAGGGTCAAGGATTCCACCAGCATCGAAGTGGACTGCTCCGCGCGTGACGAACGCGACTTGCCGCAGACCTTCGTTGACTACGAAGAATGGGGCCGCGAATACATGCTGTCCGCAGTAAATACCGTGGTGGATGTACATACCCGCGTATCCGACCTGTACAGCAGCCCGCACAACCAGATCAAGGAACAACTGCGCCTGACCATAGAAACCATCAAGGAGCGTCAGGAAAGCGAACTGATCAACAACAAGGAATACGGTCTGTTGAGCAATGTTGCCAAGACCCAGCGCATCTCCACCCGCACCGGCGCCCCTACCCCGGACGACCTGGACGAGTTGCTGACCAAGGTATGGAAAGAGCCCGGTTTCTTTCTGGCGCACCCTACCACCATCGCCGCTTTCGGCCGTGAATGCACCCGCCGCGGTGTGCCGCCCCCTACCGTGTCGCTGTTCGGTTCGCAATTCATCACCTGGCGTGGCGTACCGCTGATCCCGTCCGACAAGGTTCCGGTCAAGAGTGGCAAGAGCAGCATTATCCTGCTGCGCACCGGCGAAGCACGCCAGGGCGTAGTCGGCCTGTTCCAGCCCGGCCTGCCCGGCGAACAGAACCCCGGCCTGTCGGTGCGCTTCATGGGCATCAACCACAAAGCCATCGCTTCCTACCTGGTTTCACTGTATTGCTCGCTGGCAGTGCTCACCGACGACGCGCTTGCCGTGCTGGAGAACGTTGAAGTAGGCAAGTACCATGAGTACAAGTGATAGCGGTATAAGCGGAATTCTGGGCTTCGAACCCGACGGCAGCTGCAAGCCTTTGCAGGACGAAGCCTTGCTGCAGAATCTGGTGAACGAGATGTTCAAGGGCGTAGGCGGTGCTGCTGCACCGGAGCTGCCACAGTCTTTCGCCCCTGCTTTGTCCATTCCGGCGGAGAGCGTGTCGTATGCCAGCTATCAACCTGCTGACATCCCGCTGCCGTTCGCGGAAGATTTGCAGGCGATACTGGCACCGTTGAACCTGTTAGGCACACCAGCTAGCGCTGCCAGCAAAAGCAGCTCTTCGTACTATTTTCTGGACGAGAGCCGTTTCAAGCAACAGACACCGGAGATCGCACCGCAGCTCGCCCAACAGACCAATGCCGGACATCCGCCGTTCGACGTCAATGCGGTACGCCGCGATTTTCCTATTCTCGGCGAAACCGTCAACGGCCGTCCGCTGATCTGGCTGGACAATGCCGCCACCACGCAGAAACCGCAGGCGGTGATAGACCGGCTGGTGCATTTCTACAAGCACGAGAACTCCAACATTCACCGCGCTGCGCATGAACTGGCGGCACGTGCCACCGATGCCTACGAGGGCGCACGCGAGAAATCGCGCAAGTTCCTCAATGCCGCCTCGGTCAACGAGATCGTGTTCACGCGCGGCACCACCGAAGCCATCAATCTGGTGGCGCAAAGCTGGGGCAGGCAGAATATCAGGCAAGGCGACGAGATCATCATTACCTGGCTGGAACACCATGCCAACATCGTGCCATGGCAGCAACTGTGTGCCGAGACCGGTGCCAGGCTGAAAGTGGTGCCGGTGGATAACGACGGTCAGGTGTTGCTGGAGGAATATCAGAAACTGTTGGGTTCACGTACCAAACTGGTATCTTTCACCCAGGTCTCCAACGCGCTGGGCACGGTCACTCCTGCCAGGCTGATGATAGAGATGGCGCATCGCGTCGGCGCTTTGGTGCTGCTGGACGGCGCGCAGTCGGTATCGCATATGCGTGCCGATGTGCAGCTGCTGGGCTGTGACTGGTTCGTGTTCTCCGGTCACAAGGTATTCGGTCCTACCGGCATCGGTGTGCTGTACGGCAAGGAAGATCTGCTCAATGCCACCCAGCCCTGGCAGGGCGGCGGCAACATGATCGCCGATGTGACGTTTGAAAAAACCGTGTATCAGGCAGCTCCTGCCCGCTTTGAAGCCGGTACCGGCAACATCGCCGACGCAGTGGGTCTGGGCGCGGCGCTGGATTATGTCGAAAAGATCGGCATCGAGAACATCGCCCGTCATGAGCATGACCTGCTGGCATACGCCACTCCAAGGCTGAAAGAGATCCCCGGCTTGCGGCTGATAGGCACGGCGGCTGACAAGGCCGGAGTGTTGTCTTTTGTACTGGACGGCCTGCCTACGGAAGAAGTCGGCGCGGCGTTGAACAAGGAAGGCATCGCGGTACGTTCCGGCCACCACTGCGCCCAGCCTATTCTGCGACGCTTCGGCGTGGAAAGCTCGGTGCGGCCTTCGCTGGCGGTGTACAACACCTATGCCGACATTGACGCACTGGTATCTGCAGTCAAACGCATCAAAAGCGGTCCACGCCCCACGCCTTACTAACCGGAACCTGAAGTAGCACGATTGCTGAATCAGGCTCAATCGGGCGCACATCAACGAACAATGGTGTGCGCCTTTTTTTCGCCTTTTATATTCTATATTATTCTAGCACTATGAATTTTCATTCTTTTACATTCTTTTAAATAAGCTCTATAGTTCGGCTGATTCAAATATTGTGAAAGAACCAGCGCATGCTTTACAAGTCTCTACTCGCCCTGCTCGTACTGAGCCTCATCAACGTAGTTATCCCCTTGCCGGCTCATGCCGACAGCGCGTTGCTGAATGTCTCCTACGATGTAACGCGCGAGTTCTACAAGGATTACAACCCTGCTTTCGCGCAATACTGGAAGCAGAAATCCGGCGAGACCGTCACCATCAACCAGTCGCACGGCGGTTCCAGCAAACAGGCACGTGCTGTGCTCGACGGACTGGAAGCGGACGTGATCTCCATGAATCAGGCCAGCGATATTGACGTGCTGCATGACAAAGGTCACCTGACTCCTGCGGACTGGGCCAAGCGCCTGCCGAATAACAGCTCGCCCACCTCTTCCGTCACCGTGCTGCTGGTACGCAAAGGCAACCCCAAACACATCAAGGACTGGGATGATCTGGTGAAGCCGGGCATCTCGGTGATTGCAGCCAACCCCAAGACTTCCGGTAATGGTCGTTACGCCTATCTGGCGGCCTACGGCTATGTGCTGAAAAAAGGCGGCGATGATGCCAAAGCGGCAGACTTCGTCAAACGCCTGTTCAGAAACGTGCCGGTACTGGATACCGGCGGGCGTGGCGCAACGACCACCTTTGTACAGCGCGGTATCGGCGATGTGCTGATCACTTTCGAGAATGAAGTCTCGCTGATCAAAGGCGAATTGGGTGGCGACCAGTTTGAAGTGGTGTATCCGAGCATCAGCGTGCGTGCCGAGAACCCCGTCACCGTGGTGGATAAATTCGCCAACAAACACAAGACACAAGCCGAGGCCCAGGCCTACCTGCAATACCTGTATTCGGACGAAGGGCAGGAGATCGCAGCGCGTCACCATCTGAGACCGGTGTCGGAAACCGTCGCTGCCAGACACGCCGCCGATTTCCCCAAACTGGATCTGTTCACGGTCAATGAATTATTCGGTAGCTGGAAACAGCTGGAACAAAAACACTTCGCTGATGGCGGCGTGTTCGATCAGATCTATAGTAAATAAAAGGATCTGCGGAGAAATTAAAGGAGTTAAATCATGTCTCAACAAAATATCAGCCAACTCAAGACCGACCTGCGCGAAGCACTGTTTCTGGATATTGACGATTTCGGCCTGGAAATCACCACAGAAGAAGTAATCAGCAGATTCGCCGGCTTACACCTGCGCAGCGTGTTTCAGCCCATCAATGTACTGGGGCACGATGCCAGCCCGCTGGGTTACGAAGCGCTGCTAAGACCTTCCATCGGCGGTACCGATGCGCTGACTCCGGCAGCGGCATTCAGTTTTGCCGATAATCAGGGGCGGCTGGTGAAATTCGACCGTGTGGCGCGCACCCTGCATACACTAAATTATCTCAACCTGCCGCAGAACCGTGGCCTGTTATTCCTCAATGTGCACCCCAAGCTGCTCACCAGCGTGAATGCGCACGGCAAAGTATTCGAGAACATCCTGCACAACCACTCCGTGCCTACCCATCAGGTCGTGATCGAAGTACTGGAAAGCGAAGTGGAGCTGGACCAGAAACTCAACGAGGCCGTATCCAATTACCGCGACCGCGGCTACCAGATCGCCATCGACGATTTCGGCAGCAAGCATTCCAATCTGGATCGTTTATGGGAAATCTCGCCCGACTTCATCAAGCTGGATATCAGCATCATCCGTCAGGCACAGGCCAACCCCAAAGTGCGCAAAGTGCTGCCCAAGCTGATACAGATCGTGCAGGAGCTGGACGCACAAGCCATCATCGAAGGCATAGAGAACGAGATACAACTGCATATCGCCATTGATTCCGGTGCCAAGCTGCTGCAAGGCTACCAGCTGGGCAAACCGGCGCCGGCGAGCGTATGGAACAAGTTCAGGTCGGCACAGCAGTTGCAGCAGGTCGCGTAAACGCGTGCGCGTAATCAACTGAAAGTGCAGCCCGGCACAGGATTTATCTTAGTTCAGAAAGCCATCAGCATGATTCCGGGGCTGGGGGTTTCAGGATTGAGTTCCAGCACTGAAATAATTATGTAACCAAGGCGGCGTATGATATTCAACCTTATTTTCCAGCCACTCTGGCTGCCAGACATGTAGTACCGGTTTATCTCCTCCTCCAGACGCCTTCGGGCGTCTTTTTTTGTCTTTTACCGCCTTCTGGCGTCTTTTTTGTTTATTGAATCACCGGTGTTACCATGCCAATTTTCAATGGTGTGTCTTGCAGGAGCGTGTGTTGATCAGAAAATTCATTTTTTGCATGAACGTGTCATGCGCCCTGCTTTTTACCGCTTGCAGCTCGCAGCAGCTTTACGCAACGGGGCAGGCGTATCAACGCCAGCAATGCCTCAAGATCCCCGATACCGAACAAAGCAGGCAATGCCTGAACAATGCCGACAAGAGCTATGACGATTACAAACGTGAAACCGGGGCTGATCACAACTGAAACAAGTCCGTGATCCGTTGCCGAAAGTTGCCGCAGCCTTGCCACACAACTGGCAAACACCCTGCAATATATTGCCGTGTTTTTCCCTGCGGTCTAACGCCGTTCATCCGGCAACCTCGACCAACTCCGGAAGCCAATACCGTAGCCACTTCCGGCGCATATCGGCGGGATACATTTCGATACAGTGAGATACACAATCTGGCTTGATTCTCGCTTACCTATAGCATCACTAAAAACCGTCACTGATTTTTTGCAATTTCAACCATTCATTCAAAAGTACTCTTTTAAAGGAAAACATCATGTCAACGATTGATAGCCTGTTCGGCAACACCGCCGCCAATCAGATCAACCCCTCCGCTTTAGCCAATCAGGGCATCATCGGCGCCGCGGATAACGATAATGACGGCAATTTCGGGGCTGCCATTGCCCAGGCGCTGGCGCAGATAGGCGCAGTACCGGCGACCATCGCTGCAACCGACCCCAACACCACCGCCTCTTCCACCACCGCAACATCAACAACCGCAGCATCCGCCACCCAGGCGCAACAGGATCTGCAGGCATTCCTGCAAGACCTGCTCAATAACCTGCAAAGCCAGAACACGAACAGCGCATCCAACAGCAGCATCAGCGACGCAACCGGCACGCACCACCATCATCATCATGGCGACATCAATGGCCTGGATAGCCTGATCCAGCAGATAGACGCTTCCAGTGCCACCACTTCCAATTCGCTGACAGGCAGCACCACAACCAGCAACTCTGCCAGCATCTCTACATTGCAGCAGGATTTTCAGAACCTGCTCAGTTCGGTTGGCAACTCAGGCAACCAGGTCTCGTTGAGTGACTTCCTGAAGACGGTATCCAACAACCTGCACACCACCCAGGCCAGCACCAGTACCGCAACGGTGTAGCAATACACTATGTGGTAGCTGATGCCACAAGTAGTCATCAAAATTCCCATGGTTATTCATTTAGCCATGGGAATTTTACGTTTCACAGGTCACAAGCAGACCCATCACGGTCATACTGGATTCCCGATAGCAACACAAACCTTTACCTTTTGAAATAAGCAGATACTTTGGGCCATATGCGTACTAAAACATCATCTTTGATTACTTTATGATGCCAGATCGCAATCAAGGCATGAAGTCCTGCCAGGATTAGAAGCGTATTTGCAAACAAGCCGTGTATATCAACGACATCTTCTCTTAACTGCTGATTACCTGGGTCAAAAGCGGGAATGGTAAACAGATTAAAAATATTGTCACCGCGGATCCAGACTGCTGCAACTCCAAGAGTGACAACGGATGCCATCAACACATACAAAAGCTGGTGAGTTCTAACTGCCACCTCTCCAAGAACTCCCGGAAGTGCTTGTGGGAGTTTGATGCCGCCGCCAAGACGCCACTTTATTCTGAGCGTTAACAGGATAATCAAAATAATACCAAAAGTGATGTGGAAGCTTCGCGCCGTTATTCTCGGAGTACCCTTTGGGAATAGATCAATGGTCTGTCCAACAACCCAGAGACCAAGAATGATTGCTGCACTCAACCAATGAAAGATGATTGTCTTGGAATCATATGTTTTTTGTGTATTCATTTCAGGTTCAACCTTTTTAATTGTTTAGCGAAGCCTTCCTTGCGCCAGTGTTGAAGTGCCGCAACTATCGTTAGTTCGCCGGATTACAGTCAATCGGGGGTGGAATAGTGATAGAAATTGGCATTCAGGTATCGAACCACTTGGGATACGTCTTCTTCCGACCAGCCAAGACCTGTATTTTCCTGCCATCGGTAAACTTGTGCATGCAGGCTCGTCCAGTCTGTGGCAAGCTTCTTTTCACGCCAATGAATCTCGGTAGTGTGGCAAGCGATGCAATGCGTCGAGTACAAGAGTGCACCACGTGCGGCATCGTGCATGGCCTGAGTGTCGGCACAAGCAAGATTTCCGCACAGGATGAACGGCGCTGCCAGTATCAATCGCTTAATCATGTCGTTGCCCTATCAAAAGTGAGTCACGGGTAAGCTGAGCAATGCATGGCTCAATGACATTGATCCTGAAGCCTATCACCCTAAAAACCGGGCTTCAGCTTGTAACCAATCTGCCAATTCATGCCCTGGTTCAAATCCTCGCTTTTCCGCCAGGTAATATGCGGCTTCAGATGTATTCGAGGCATCACCTTGAATGGATTGCTCAGTTAAAAAATCTTCATCTGCTACTTCTAATGGAATCATGTTCAAGTCCTTTAAAAAAATTTATACCAAGGTTGTGAATCCTCGCCGTAGAGCGACTCATATCTAACATTACAAATATTTGGTTGGAATTGTCTGTACGGTGTCGCACATTGTATTTTTCCACTACAACTTCGGTTGCTTTGAATGCAAGTCGGATGGAGAACAGACTCATTCGTGGCGCAGTGCCTCGATGGGATCCATGCGTGCCGCCCTGCGCGCCGGGAAGTAACCGAAAACAACACCGATGAAAGCGGAAAAAAACAGCGACAACAGATTGATCACGGGGTCGAAGGCATAAGGCACACCCATCACCCCTGCGAGCACATAGGAAGCCCCGGTGGCAATGATGATGCCGATCAGACCGCCGAGTGCCGACAATACCACGGCCTCGATCATGAACTGCAGCAGTACCTCGTTTTCCAGTGCGCCTACCGCCAGACGCAGGCCTATCTCGCGAGTGCGCTCGGTCACGCTTACCAGCATGATGTTCATGATGCCTATGCCTCCGACCAGCAGACTCACGGCAGCTACTGCGCCCAGCAAACTGGTCAGCACGCCCATCGTGCTGGCAAGTGTCTCGGCAAGTTGCTGGGTGTCGAAGATATTGAAGTTGTCATCATCGGTTTCCCCCAGCTTGCGTCGCTCGCGCATCAGTTGGCGCATGCTGGCCTTGAGGGGTGCGCTGTCAGTGCCGTCTTGCATTGAGACCGCCAGAGAGTCGACGCGGCGGCTGCCGGTGACACGGCGCTGCAACGTATGCAACGGCACAATCACCGTGTCGTCCTGATCGCCCATGCCACCCTGGCCTTTGGAGGCAAGTATGCCGATGACGTTACAGGAGAACTGCTTGACGCGCAGCATTTCACCGAGGCCCGTCTGACCTGCTGTGCCACCGTAGATTTCACGTCGCACCGTCTCGCCGATCAGGCAAACCGCTGCACCCGCTCGTTGCTCGTCATCCTCGAAGATACGGCCGCTGGCCAGCTTCCAGTTACCGATATCGAACCACTCATTGGTACTGCCGGTGACGCTGGTAACCCAGTTGCGACCATTGCCGACCACGGTGACACTGGCGCGCCCCTGCGGCGCCACTGCGGCAACGCCGCCAATCTGCGATTGGATAGCGGAGGCGTCGGCTTCGGTAAAGTGCGGTACGCCACCACCACTGCCTGCGCCTCCCCCACCTCCGGGACCGCCGGGACTGCGTTGGCCGGGATTCACGATCAGCAGATTGGTGCCCAGGCTGGTGATCTGCATCTCGATGGCCTGGGTGGCGCCGTTGCCCAGTGTGACCATCGTGATTACCGCGCTGACGCCAATGACGATGCCAAGAATCGTAAGGAAGGAACGCAGCATGTTGCGCATCACCGAACGTATGGCCAGCATGAAGACCGAGAACAGCATCAGGTGTTTTCGGACGTTTCCATATTGACTGGCGCTGCGGTGATCGGGTTCGGGTTGGCAGCGTCCCTGGCGATATAACCGTCAACGAAGGTGACCATGCGGTGTGCATAGGCAGCCATATCAGGCTCGTGCGTCACCATCAGCACGGTAATGCCATGATCCCGGTTCAATGCCACGAGCAGACCCATGATCTCGTGGCTGCGCTGGGTGTCGAGGTTGCCGGTAGGTTCGTCAGCCAGCACCACGGCAGGCTCGGTGACGATGGCGCGGGCGATTGCTACACGTTGCTGCTGACCGCCCGAGAGTTCGGCTGGCGTATGCTTTTCCCATCCGCCCAAACCGACTGACTGCAAAGCACGGGTGGCAGCGGCCCGGCGAATGATGGCGCTGTCCCCCCGATAGAGTAGCGGTAATTCCACATTCTCCTGGGCAGAGGTGCGCGCAAGCAGGTTGAAGCCCTGGAACACAAAGCCTATAAAGCGTCGACGCAGGCGCGCCCGCTGGTCGCGCGATAGCGCTTCGACATGTGCGCCCTTGAATAGATACTGACCGCTGCTGGGCGTGTCGAGACAGCCCAGAATGTTCATCGCGGTCGATTTGCCCGAGCCGCTTGGACCCTTGATGGCGACGAATTCACCGGGATCGATGTCCAGATCGATGCCCTTGAGCGCCATCAGTTCCGACTCGCCGCTGCCATAGCGCTTCGTCACGCCACGCAGGCTGATCAGCGGCGTGCTCATTTAGCCGCCATCCTCTTCTGGTCGGTAATCACCAGCATTCCGACCTGCAGATCGCCGCTGGTGATCTCCGTCATATGACCGTCACTGATACCCGGCGTCACTGCCACGGCAACGGCTACGCCATCACGCAGCACCCACACCTGCTTGGCCGAAGCCGTGCTGGCACTGTCAGCGGCTGTCTTGCGGATCCGGTTACTCGGCATGTGCGGAATCAGGCTGGAAGCCATGCTTTTCTTGTCTGGCGTATCCGCTCCGGCGGCGCTGGGGGTAAAGCGTAAAGAGGCGTTCGGCACGATCAGCACATCCTTGCGTTCCATCGCGATGATGGAAGCGGTGGCTGACATGCCCGGGCGAAGGCTCAGGTCGGCGTTGTCGACATCGAGGTAGGTCAGATAAGTGACCACGGCATCCGTAATCGTCGAGCCGAAACCAACGCGGGTGATGCGCGCCGGGAAATGGCGGCTCAGGTAGGCGCTCACGGTGAAGGTGGCGTTCTGACCCACTTTAACCGCGCTGACATCTGCTTCGTCCACATATACCCAAAGACGCAACTTGGTCAGGTCGTCCGCCACCGTGAATAACGTCACCGCCTGCAGTGATGCTGCAACAGCATTGCCGGGGTCGACGTTACGGGTGAGCACCACGCCGTCGGCTGGGGCTCTGATCGAGGCTTTGGAAAGGTTGATCTGATCGGTTGACAGCGCCGCCTGGGCATCGCTCACGCCGGCTCGCGCACTGGCATCATCGGCGTTGGCGCGATCCAGCGTGGCGCGTCCGGTATCCAGCTCCGCCTTGGAAGGGACTCTGCCGCCTGAAAGCGCCGCCACTTCGTCAAGGCGGCGCATGGTCGCGGCAGCTTCCTTGATGGTCGCGGCTGTCTGCGCCACCTTGGATCTTGCCGCAGCAAGCGTGGCGGTGGAACGCAGGATCTGGTCACGCAGCTTCGCCGTATCGAGTACCACCAGCACATCCCCTTTCTTGACCATATCATTGACGTCCACATTGACCTTGAGCACCGTTCCTGAAAGCTCGCTGCCGATATTGATAGAGCGTGTCGGCTGGATTGTCCCGTTAGCCGTGACCGTGAGCGTAAGGTTGCCGCGCCCTACCGGCTGCGTGTTATACGTTGGTGCAGCATTCTGTGCCTGGCGTGCCAGCCACCACCAGACGCCGGAGGCAATCAGCAGCATCAGGATGACGCCTGCCCATAGCGTCGGACGGCGATACCAGGACGTCGATGACGGCTCATCGAGCAGAGCCCCTGATGGGGTCGCCATGGCAGCCGAGGCGGCCTTTGCGGCATCTTTGACGGCAAGCTTGCTCGCTGCTTTTGCCGCAACCTTGACATGAAGCTTTGCAATAGCCTTTTCGGTGGCCTTGGCAACGGCTTTTGCCGAAGGCGTTACCAGAGGTGTGGGTATGTCCGGGGGCTCGTCAGGAGGTATCGGATCGTTGGATGGTATAGGCGTCTTCATGGTGTCGAGGTTCCGATGGCGTTTGTTTCCGGGATGGTTACGGCTGCAGGACGCCAGCCGCCGCCGAGCGCCTTATACAGGCGCACATGGTCAGCGCTAACATCGGCGCTCGCATTTGCCACGCTATCCTGAGCATTTAACTGTGTGCGTTGCGTCTCCAGTACCACCTGAAAATCCACCAGTCCGCTGCTATAGCGCTGGCGAGCCAGCAGCGAGGCAGTGGTGGCGGCATCTTCTGCGGAACGCAGGCTCAGCTGACGTTGATGGTCATCCTGCAAGGCAATCAGCGCATCTTCTACATCCTTGAGTGCCGCTAATACCGTTGCCTGATATGCCAGGCGTGCCTGATCGAATGCCGCCAGTTGCGATCGCAACTGGGCTTTCGCAACACCGCCGTCGAAAATTGGCGCTGTCATACTGGCGATGAGAGAACTCATCACTGCCGCACTGCTGGTAAGCGTGCCCAACGTCAGCGCGCTCAAGCCGAGCGAGCCGCCCAGCGCAAAACTCGGCATGCGCGCGGCATCCGCCTGGGCAACTCGTGCGAGCGCGGCCGTCACGTTCAGTTCGGCGGCGCGCACATCCGCCCGCTGACGCAGCGCTTCCACCGGTATGTTCAATGACAGGTCAGCTTCAGCCTGCGGGATGGGTCCGGCCGTTGCCAGAAACGCATCCAGCACGCGCGGAGGCTGGCCTGTCAGGACCGCGAGTACATGCCGCGTCTGTTCGATGGTGGTTTGTAAAACCGGCAGCGTAGCTCGCGTCTGCTCGGCCAGGGTGCGCTCCTGCGCTACCTCGAGGTCAGTCACCAAGCCCGCCTGCTGGCGCCATTGCGTGATCTGAAGCGTCTCCTCCTGGCTTGCCAGGTTTTCGACGGCAATAGCCAAACGCAACTGCGCGCTGCGCAAAGTGATATAGCTCAAACCCACCTCCGCGGCGATCGACACCTGCACATCGCCCAGACTGGCGGCACTGGACAGGGCTGCGACATCTGCGGCATTCAAGGCGTAGCGGTTGAAACCAAAGATGTCAGGCACCCAATTGGCATTGAAGCCGGCCTGAAAGGTATTGCCCAAGCTCTTCCCGCCCGAGGTGGCATGCTGCGCCGATGCCGAAACGTCAAGCGAAGGCAGCAGCGCTGCTGCCGCTACATCACGCACCGCCAGTGCCTGACGCAGGAGAGCCTGTGAGGTATTCACATCGGTATTGTTCAGCATAGCGTGGGTCACGAGTTTGCTGAGTAGCGGATCGTCAAAGCGCTGCCACCACGCTACCAGCGATGTGGCCCGATTTAGCTTTGCGTCCGGTGCGGCAGACCAGGTGGCTGGTACTTCAAAGGATAGTAGTGGCTCGTGCGGCATTGGCGTACCCGCACAGCCGTATAGTGCAAATATTGCCAGCACCAAAACCGCAGAACGATTAAGGCTTGCTATACATCGGGCGTAGGTCACCGACATACACGATAAATCCGGCAGGCTGGGGAAAACGCCAGCTTCTTCGGCGCACGACAGTTACTAGCCCATGAATTGTTTTTCGCTAAACCCATACGGCAAGTTAGCGCGTAGTTGCCGGCACGGTCTGTGCGGTAGCGCACTATATAGCGGCTGGACTGATCTTTCCCTAGTAATCGAAGAATCGAATGATCTGGTTTACATGGGGATTTGTATTCGCTGCGGTAATTTATTTTATTTCGTAAAATTCTATCTGGCGCGTATATCTGTAAAAAAATTACTGGTTCCCCAGATCGGAATGCGAACCACCATTGACAATCCCGGAGGGACTACAACTGTTTGATGAGCAGTTCTATCGCCACAAGAGTCGCAAACACTGCAAATGACCTTTGGATGATTGATTCGGAAATACGGTGCGATATGAGTTTTCCGCACAACATACCGAACATTGCAGCTCCGGCAAAAGGCAATGCGATGTGCCAGTTGATGGCTCCCCTGGTGACAGCCATGACCACTCCACCAGCGGAGACGAGTGCGATCGTGGAAAGTGAAGTCGCTACGATGGATTTGATATCGAGTTCAGACACCGCCCTGAGTGCGGGAACGATAATAAACCCGCCACCTACACCCAGCAATCCGGACAACAGCCCGGCCAACGCACCGGACATCATTAACCTCGTGGCGCACGGTGCCGTCCATGAGAATTTCCCATGGACAGTATCCAGCCTGCAGACAGGCGGGGCCCTGAATTCTTCCCACCCCAGGGCGTCGATGTTTTGATTTGACTGCCTGAACATCCTGATGGCAATGAAGATCAGCACTGATGCAAAAATCAAAGCCAGCAATGTGTTTGGAAGCCGATGGGAAACCCATAGACCAACCGGCGCACTGATTAAGCCGAACATCGCCATCAACCCGGCTGCCTTGTAGCGAACCACACCGGCCTTGAGGCCCAGTATGGCTCCGGTTGTAGCTGCAAGCATCACCGCCAGCAGCCCGACAGGAGAAGCCTGCAGGACAGAAAGATGCAAAGCAAAAACAAGCAGGGGCACAGCGAGCACTGTGCCACCTGCGCCGGTAAGGTACATGATGACCCCGACTACCAGGCCCAGAATCAGGCTGATTGTTTGTACTTCCATGGATACGTGCCTTAGCTGCCGTGAACGGACATTAGCCGGGCTTGGCCAGCCATTCCCTGCCCTTGAGCATCAGATTCCAGTACACCCAGGGCAGGATGGTCTTCTTTAAGACCCAACCCAGGTACCGCGGAACCAAGGGATCAAGAGGGAATGTTGGTAGCAATTTGCCGCCATAACCAAATTCGGCCAGTACGATTTTGCCCTTTTCTACCGTGAGCGGGCAGGCACCATAGCCGTTATATTCTGCAGGCAAAGGAGTATTCGAACGCTGTGCCAGCAGATTACGGGCCACGATCACGACCTGCTGCCTTGCTGCAGCCACAGTTTTTGCATTCGGTGCTGAAACGACGTCGCCTACGCCAAAAATATTAGCGTAACGCACATGCTGCAACGTGGTCTGATTTACTTCCAGCCAGCCATCTGCGTTCGCCAAAGGACTTTGCTTGATGAAATCGGGTGCAGACTGTGGCGGCACTACATGCAGCATGTCGAAGCTTTTTTCCACCTCGTTGATATTCCCGTCGGCATCCTTGACATTGAACCATGCTTTTCTCGCAGGGCCATCCACGCGCACCAGCGTACTATTGAAATTGAGTTTTGCTTTATAGCGCCGGACATATTCCATCAATGCAGGAACGAAATCAGCCACGCCAAACAGCACACCACCGGCGTTATGCATTTCCACCTCTATTCCGCTCAGCAACCCCTTGTTCTCCCACTCGGAGCATGACAGATACATCGCCTTTTGCGGTGCTCCGGCACATTTGATCGGCATGGGTGGCTGGGTGAAGATCGCGCGTCCTTGCCTGAGGCTTTTCACCATCTCCCAGGTATAAGGGGCAAGATCATAACGGTAATTGGAAGTCACACCATTCTTGCCCAGGGTCTCTTCCAGACCGGTGATTGCTTTCCAGTTGAGCTGCAATCCGGGGGATACGATCAGGTTGGCATATTCGATGATGCGGCCATCATCGAGCGTCACATGATTCTTTTCCGGATCGAATGAAGTGACTGCAGCACGAATCCACGAGACATTTTCTGGAATGCAGTCTGCCATCGGGCGCACTGTATTTTCCTGTTTGAATTCTCCCGCACCCACCAAGGTCCATGCCGGCTGATAGAGATGCTTATCCGACGGTTCGATGATAGTGATATTCAGGTTTTTCTGCCGTTTGAGCAGGCTGGATGCGATGGCGATCCCTCCTGACCCGCCACCCACAATGACGATGTCGTGTTTCTCCACTTTTCTTCCCTTCATGAATTATTGGATTTTTTATTACTTGTTACAGCATTGGCTGGCGCATTGCTTGCGCTTGCACCATCTCCAGAATCGCGTGATCAGGCATTTACTCCTGAGCCATTGCATCACTGATTTCTTCCCGGCCGCCCCGCTTGCTGCCTGATAAAGCCGGGTTGCGCGCGAACCTGACCTGCAAAAACCAAGGATAGGCTTAGGCGTAGATTGTAATATTCTTGCGACATCCGTCACATATTCTTTTCCGTCAGCACCCATCTTCACCGGAAAATGGAAATACGCGAGCCCATGCTGACCGGCCAGACTCTGCAACTCGGCACTGGTCGGTTGCGCTGCCCCCTCTTCGGCATCCGGCCTGCAATTCAGGATGGTCTTGAAACCGTGAGCGGCAATGGTTTCCATATCCTCCACACTGAGCTGAGCCGAGCTGGAGAAATCATCGGTAATCCTGTTTGGTTTAAAGCTCAATCGGCATCCTTTCGGCAAAACTGTTGATAGAGTACCTGCATCACCGCCAAAGCTTCAGTGCTTGCCATGCGGTAATATATTTTTTTCCCTTCCCGGCGCGTACTGACCAGCCCTTCATCACGCAATACCGTCAACTGTTGTGAAAGCGTAGGCTGATGAATGCCCACCAACTCTTCCAGCTCCCGCACGCATTTCTCACCTTGCGATATCTGGCATAACAACAAAAGGCGGTCTGTATTCGCCATCGCCTTCATCAGGCTGCAGGCACGCGTGGCAGATGCCTGCATGCCTGCCATATCCAAGTCTTTATTTGATGCTGAGTCTATGATTTCACCTGTTTCCAACGCTCACTTGCCATCATTATATATAT
>CAILHX010000018.1 GCA_903834185.1 uncultured Methylophilaceae bacterium | reverse complement strand
CATTTGTAGTAGTTGGCATTGCCGGTTCACTGGCAGATTGTTGGTTCGGTCTATCATCGTCTTGCGCTCAGCAGTCCCGCCTTGGTGAGCGCGCTTTCTAAAAAATCGTTCTCCAGCGATAGCTGTCCGATCTTGGCGTGCATGGCTTTAATGTCAGGCTCCGCCACTTTCTGTTTGGTGCCGCCAAACACGTCCGCCGCATGTTGTTGCAACTGCTGTTTCCATTCGGTGAATTTAACTAGCTAATTCTTAATCATAGTCACTTGCAACATATGCGTAAACCCACATTTTATGGGTGACGCCATGATATTCCTGAAAAACGAAAAGTCTTGACCTAGATCAACAGCGCATAAACCTTCATCACGTAAGGTTGTAGTGTGCGGATTGAACCAGCCGCATCATGCAAGCGGCGATGGACAATCCCCCTCAATTGTTAACCATCGCCGCTCATGAACTCTTCAACGGCAGTATGGTTCTGAGGAAGAAAGTACCACCATGAACAGCCCCCACTCGCATCCACCTTTCGTGGATCACCGTACACAGCAAACCTTGGTAAGCAGCTTGTTTAGCAGCCAACACAATGATGAACCTTATTCTCACTGGCTTTTGCAGAATTGCCTGCCGTCAGAGATGGCTTCCGCTTTTTACGTGCTACCGTTTCAACCTGCTGAAATAGAGGACACTCAAGGCAGGCGAGAAACACATAACAATAGCCGTATTCATTTCGGTGAATTGAACCGCACTCAGTATCCGGTGATGGACAGGCTCGCCCATGTATTCCAGGATCAGCGGACAGTTGACGCGCTTGAACTGCTCACCGATGTGTCGTTGAGCGGTACTTCGCTGCGTATCGAATACTGTCAGGACACAGGCAATTTCTGGCTGGAGCCGCATACCGACATCGGTATAAAGAAATTCACCATGCTCATCTACCTCAACCCGGAGCCCGAAGCTGCGGATTGGGGAACCGACATCTACCGTGACCGGCAGACTTACTTCGGGCGTGCTCCCGCAGGTTATAACCGAGGGCTGATTTTCGTACCTGATGAGGATACCTGGCATGGGTTCAAGGTGCGCCCTATCACTGGCGTGCGCAAAACCATCATCATCAACTATGTGGGGGCGGAATGGATTAACCGCCACGAATTGTGTTTCCCTGACCAGCCAGTGGTTTGACTGGCGATTCCAGTTCAGTCGCGCAAATTAGCGCATATCCAGACATACTTCCGTCACTATCGTGAGTTACATTATGCTGACTTGTGACACGGTTTCTATTTTGTGTGACATATCGCGTAAAACGACTTTTTGACGGTCCTTTTGCTGTGCATTGATTTTTCAAGAGATTCGCCATGACTACCTCTACTACCCCGATTCTGAAAGATGCGGAACTTCGATCTATAAATGCCTACTGGCGAGCATGTAACTATCTGGCAGCAGGCATGATATATCTTCAGGATAACCCGTTACTGCGTGAACCTCTCCAACCCAAGCACATCAAACACCGCCTGCTGGGGCATTGGGGAAGCAGCCCGGGGCTGAGTTTTATCTATATACATCTCAACCGGCTAATCAAACGTTACGATCTCAACGCCATTTTTCTCGCCGGACCCGGTCACGGAGCGCCAGGGGTGTTGGCACCGACTTATCTTGAAGGTACTTATAGTGAGATTTACCCTAACAAGAGCGAAGATGAGCTAGGCTTGCGCACTTTTTTCAAGGAGTTTTCCTTCCCCGGCGGTATCGGTAGCCATTGCACTCCGGAAACCCCAGGCTCCATCCATGAAGGCGGCGAATTGGGCTATTCCATTTCCCATGCGTTTGGTGCAGCTTACGATAACCCCGATCTGCTGGTAACCGTAGTCGTCGGCGACGGCGAAGCAGAAACCGGTGCACTTGCGACTTCCTGGCATTCCAACAAATTTCTCAACCCGATACATGATGGAGCGGTATTACCCATACTGCATCTCAATGGTTACAAGATCAATAATCCCACACTGCTGTCGCGTATCCCGCATGAGGAGTTGAAAAGCCTGTTCAAGGGGTACGGTTGGACGCCTCATTTCGTTGAAGGTAGCGATCCGGATACCATGCACCGCGATATGGCACGAACCCTGGAGCAATGCATACTGGATATTCGCAGTATTCAGCAGGAGGCTCGCAATGGTGGCCAGCAACAACGCCCATGCTGGCCGATGATAGTACTGCGCTCGCCCAAAGGCTGGACCGGGCCCAAACAAGTTGATGGCCACAAGGTCGAAGGTTACTGGCGGGCGCATCAAGTACCTTTAGCGCAAGTGCGCGAAAATCCTGCTCATCTGGCTGAATTGGAAGCCTGGTTGCGCAGCTACAAGCCTGAGGAATTATTCGATGCCAACGGTGCATTGCTGGCGGAATTAAAGCAGTTGGCACCTGCAGGTAACCGCCGCATGAGCGCCAATCCTCATGCCAACGGCGGGCTTTTGCGCAAACCGTTACGCATGCCGGATTTCCGCGAATATGCGGCAAAGCTGCCGGGACCAGGCAAGATGCTGGCAGAAAACACCCGCCCGCTGGGCAAATTCCTGCGCGACATTATGCGCGATAACATGAACAATTTTCGCGTGTTCGGCCCGGATGAAAACAGTTCCAACAAACTGGATGACATCTATCAGGTGAGTAAAAAAACATGGTTGGCCGGAATGTTGCCTGAGGATGCCGATGGCGGAGAACTTGCACCTGATGGACGGGTGATGGAAATGCTTTCCGAACACACACTGGAAGGCTGGCTGGAAGGCTATCTGCTGTCAGGACGTCACGGCTTTTTCTCTACCTATGAAGCTTTCGTGCATGTGATTGACTCCATGTTCAACCAGCACGCCAAATGGCTGGCCATGTCAAAAGTGATTCCCTGGCGTCCGCCAGTATCTTCTCTCAATCTGCTCATCACCTCTACCGTATGGCGGCAGGATCATAATGGTTTTACCCATCAGGATCCCGGCTTTCTGGATATCGTGGTCAATAAAAGTCCTGAGGTCACACGCATCTATCTGCCGCCGGATGTGAACTGTTTACTTTCTGTTGCCAACCACTGCCTGAACAGCACTGACTACATTAATGTGATTGTCTGCGACAAGCAGAAGCACCTGCAATATATGGATATGGAAGCCGCAACCATCCATTGCACCAAAGGCATAGATATATGGGACTGGGCCAGCAATGACGCCGACAGTTCGCCCGACCTGGTGATGGCGAGCGCGGGAGACGTGACCACCAAAGAAGCCCTCGCCGCCGTCGTATTGCTGCGTGAACACTTTCCTGAACTCAGGATACGCTTTGTCAATGTCGTGGACCTGTATAAGCTGGTGCCTGCCGGCGATCATCCACATGGACTCAGCGATACAGATTACGACAGCCTGTTCACCATAGACAAACCTATCCTGTTTAATTTCCACGGCTATCCATGGCTGATCCATCGCCTCACCTACCGTCGCCACAACCAGCAATTGCATGTGCGCGGCTACAAGGAAAAAGGCAGCATCAATACGCCGCTGGAATTAGCCATACGCAACCAGATTGACCGCTTCAGCCTGGCCATCGATGCCATAGACCGAGTTCCCATGCTGCAAGTAGATGGTGCACATTTCAAGGCCAGGCTGCGTGACAAGCAGATTGAGTGCAGCAACTATGCCTATGAGCATGGCATAGATTTACCGGAAGCCGACGAGTGGGTATGGCCGTATTAACCATCAATAGCGGCTCCTCCAGTCTTAAAGCCAGCCTGTTCAAGGCCGACGGCGCGCGTCGCGATTTTAGCTACCAACACATAGGCCATGGTTTTCCGCACGATCATCATGAGGCTTTTGCCGCTCTGCTTGCTGATCTTGGCGATGACCGTCCTGCAGCGGTCGGCCACAGGTTGGTGCATGGCGGTAACATCACCGATACGGCACGGTTGATAGATGCTGCAGAACGCGCAAGGCTGGAAAACATCATTCATCTGGCGCCACTACATATGCCCGGCAACCTGCTTGGTGTTGATCTTTGCCTGAAACATTTCGATGTACTCCAGGTTGCCTGTTTCGACACCGCTTTTCACTCGACTTTGCCGGAAATCTCCTGGCGCTTGCCGATTCCCGCCGAATTGGGTTACAGACGCTACGGTTTTCACGGGATTAACTATGCCCATATCGCCCGGCAGTTACCGCAATTGATCGGTGATATTGCGCGCGGGCGAGTGGTGATCGCACATCTCGGTAACGGTGCCAGCCTGTGCCTGATGGAGAATCTGCAATCAATCGATACCAGCATGTGTTATACCCCGGCAGGCGGCGTTCCTATGGGCACACGTAGCGGAGATCTGGATCCTGGTCTGGTACTGGAACTCAGCCGGCGCTTTGAAAGCGTCGAACTTGAAGAGTTAATTTACCAGCGTATGGGCTTGCTTGCCCTCTCCGATGGAATAAGTAATGAGATGTCAGAGCTGCTGGCAAGCGAGAGCTCATCCTCACGTTTTGCAATCGAATATTTCTCACGCCAGATCCGTGCTGCCATAGGCGCCTATGCTGCCAAATCCGGTGGCATAGATGCGCTGGTGTTCACAGGCGGAATAGGGGAACATTCAGCATTAGTGCGCGCAATGATATGTGAGCCGCTGGCGTTTATGGGATTCGCTTTGGACGAACAAGCCAACCAGAATCACCATACCTTTTTGAACCTCTCATCCTCAAAACCCGTGCTGATGGTTACGGCGGATGAAGAGATCGAAATAGCACGTATGACTAAAATATTGATTGGTTAGTCCATCTGGCTGTGTACAAAAAAAAGAACCCCTGCATAAAGCCAGGGGTGAGGGTGGAGTAAAGAGATTAATAAAGTCTGTATCTAGAATCTTTTGCCTACGCCGAAACCGATTATCCAGGGATCAATATCAAGATTATCGATTTTGACAAAACCTGCCCCTGCATTAACCTTGACATCGGTATTGATAAAAGCTTTCTTGATGTCGGCGTTGACCATCCAGCCATCCTTCAGGTTGACATCTACGCCAGCTTGAAAGGCCAAACCAAGACTGTTACGGTCAATATGGATAGGCAGACCCCCTGTGGTAGCGAGATTACGATCCAATGCGCGCGTGTAATTCACGCCAGCACCAAGGTAAGGGTCTACAGTCTGGTCAGGCAAAAAGTGCCACTGCACTGTCAATGTTGGGGGCAACAGATTAACCGAACCTAGTGGCTGATTGCCCAGCGTGCCGGTGTTGCCTTTGATGCTGACATCGTGCCTGGTGCCGGTTGCCAGAATCAACTCTGCTGCGATGTTCTTGGTGATGTAATAAGAAAAGTCGATCTCAGGAATGGTATTGCCATCAACCGACAGCTTGGAGCCCGCACCAATAGCAGCACCAAGGCCGGATGCAGCAGATTGGCTGCCAAGCTTGCTACTTTCATCCGGATTTACATAAGCTGCACGCACACGTACAACGATGTCGCCTGCCTCAGCCATTGCTAATGTGGGTAATAATACTGCTGCTACTGCGAAAACCGATAATGCCTTTTTCATCACAATCCCCTTAATAAAATTAAACCGAAAATCCATAATCGAATGCCATGGGTAAATTCTAATGAGAAGGATCCTGTAACAAGTTGACATACATCAAACAGATAACAACTAGGCCTATGTGCAGACCAATTATTACAAGTTGTCTGTGCTGAATGAGATAGTGAAGTACTAACTACACCAGATACGATGCGGGTGGGTCACATCCATCCAGATCGCCCAGCTTGCTGCGATACTTAACAATAGTCCTGCGATACGCATGCTCAGTTGCTGATTACCACGCTTTATCCTCAGCCATATTGAAGCACCTAACTGCAACGAAAGGCTGGTTCCCAGCGCGAACATGACCATGCTGAAAGCGCCACCCAATGGGCTTCCGCTCAGTGCTGCCACCAATAATGCCGAATACAGCAAACCGCATGGCATCAGTGCCCACAATCCACCTGTCAGGAATGCGCCGCCTTTTGTAATTGTTAGCTGACTTACTTGAGACCATACGTTGTGCCCCAAGCCTTCCACCCACACAGGCTGCCGTGCGTACAGCATCAATATCAACCCCCAACACAGCATCAGCGCATGGAAAAATGTCCATATTGGCTGCAATGCCGCAGTCTGGCTGCTAAACCAGGCAATACCTTGCACCGAAGCCGCCGCAATCGCACCCAGACTGGCGTAGCCGAATGCTCGCCCTGCATGGAATCGCCAGATGCCAAATTTGTTCCTGGTGTTTTTGCTGATACCCGCGCACGCTGCCCCACACATGGCTACGCAATGAGGGCCGCCGGCCAACCCCATGAAAAAAGTCGTCGCTGCCAGTGAAAATTGCATGCTTTAGATGATTTTGGAAAAACGAGCCCGATTTTGGTCAAGCTGAAGATATCTGTCGAATACCATGGCAATCGCACGCACAAAGAACCAGCCGCATTCGGTTACCCTCACCTCATTGTAGGCAAGTGTCACCATGCCGTGTTTAGCAAGCTCCTGTAACGACTCCAGTTCCGGTGCAAAATACTCTTTGAAATTAATCAGGTAACTTAATTCTATGGATTCGTACTGCACGTAACCCTGACACATCAGCGCCTTAATCACTGATCGTCTTGCCAGATCATCACGCGACATGGAAAAGCCTCTTACCACCGGGATTCTACCTTGGTCGAGGTGGTCGTAATATTCCGCTAGCGACTTGGAATTCTGGCTATAGGACGCGCCGACATGACCGATTGCTGAAACACCGAGCCCGATCAGGTCACAATCGGGCTGGGTGGTATAACCCTGAAAGTTGCGATGCAATCTGCCTTGCCGCTTGGCTATAGCCAGCTCATCGTTGGGCAAGGCAAAATGATCCATACCCACATACACATAACCCGCATTCAGAAAGGCTGTAATCGAACGTGACAGCATGGTGAGCTTTGCCGTGGCATCAGGCAACTCTGCAATGCTGATTCGACGTTGTGGCTTGAATCGCTTCGGCAGATGGGCGTATGCGTAAAGCGCAATACGATCCGGCCTGAGTTGCAGCACCTGTAGCAATGTATGGTCGAACGATTCGGGTGTCTGCTGCGGCAGACCATAAATAAGGTCAATATTAACCGATTCGAATTTCAGTTTTCTGGCGGCATCCACCAGTGAAAATACCTGTTGGGCAGGTTGTATGCGATGCACTGCTTTCTGTACCGCAGAATCGAAGTCCTGCACCCCGAAACTCAGCCTGTTGAATCCTAGTTCAGCGAGATTGGCGAGCCTATCCTCGTCTACGGTGCGTGGATCAACCTCTATGGAATATTCGCCCCCTGGAGCCAGATTAAAATTGCGTTTCAGCGTGGCCATCAACTCCTTCAGTTCAGCATCGCTAAGAAAGGTCGGCGAGCCGCCACCAAGATGCAACTGCGTCACGGTTTGACCGGTGCCCAAACCGGCGACATGCAGGTCTATTTCACGGCTGAGATAACGCAGATATTCGGCACCACGTTCATGGTGCTTGGTAATGATCTTGTTGCAGGCACAATAAAAACACAACGATTCGCAAAATGGGATGTGCACATATAGTGATAGAGGCAATGCAAAACCTCCAACACGTCTTTGTTCCAATGATTGATGATATTGTGCTTCGGCAAAAGCCTCGACAAAGCGATCCGCTGTAGGATAAGAAGTATAGCGAGGGCCAGGGATATCGTAACGCTTCAAAAGCTCGGGGGTAAGGGGCTGCATCATAGTTTCACAAGGAGCATTCATTTGACTAATCATCCACCGGTTCCTGATATGAGCGCGACTTTGCCATCATTGAGCTAGTAATGCTTTGATATAGGTCAATAGGATCACCAACTGATAATTTGCAGACCTGTGGTATAGCCTCAAACAGGTAAAAAGGGTAAGCTCTATGCATGACTTATAATCTGGAATTATCATGAATCCAGAATTCCTTAAAGTTGCATGCTCAAATTGCAACCTTCGGGAGTTGTGTATGCCCGTGGGGCTGAATTCAACCGATCTCGATAGACTTGACGAAGTGGTCAATATCAGGCGCAAAGTCAAGCGCGGCGACCTACTATTCCGGAACGGCGAAGCATTCACTTCACTGTACGCGATAAAAACCGGCTTCTTCAAAACATGCGTCACCACTGAAGATGGCCGTGAGCAAGTCACTGGCTTTCAGATGGCTGGTGAAATCATGGGGCTGGACGGTATTGTCAGTGACCATCACAGTTGCAATGCCATAGCGCTGGAAGATGCTTTAGTGTGCGTGCTTCCATTCTCCCATTTGGAAACACTGTCGCGTGATTTCCCTGCATTGCAGCATCATATGCACAAGATCATGAGTCGCGAGATTGTGCGTGAACACGGAGTGATGCTGTTACTGGGAAATATGCGTGCAGAAGAACGTCTTGCGGCTTTTCTGCTAAATCTGGTGCAGCGTCTGCATGCGCGCGGATTTTCCCAATCGGAACTCGTACTGCGCATGACGCGCGAAGAAATCGGCAGTTATCTGGGGATGAAACTGGAAACCGTTAGCCGTACCTTCTCCAAGTTTAGCGAAGATGGCATTATTGATGTCAAGCAGCGCGACGTGCGTATTCTCGATACCAACGCCCTCACGCAGCTATATAACCCTCAACCCTGTAATTGAACTTTAGCAATGTTTTTCCTGCTTGGGACAACCATCAGGACGTTCGCTTGCCTGCAACGGACAGCGATTGATTTCGAAAGGGGATAACGAAAGTAGTGTGGTCAACGCGCTTGAAGTGAGGGTAATGCTCCAGAACACAAAGAACGCAATCGTATATATCCCTTGACGTGATATCTCAAGTGGAGCACCGAACCAGTCTAGATTACTCGGATCCAGCATCGAAAATACCAGTATCTCAAGCACTCCTGCCATTAAAAAGGCAGGCCAAGCAATCCACATCTGACGCTTACCCAGCATAATCCTCTCCTCGGTTCTTATTCGTCCACAGGCTTTGGGGGTAAGACTCCTGTTGCCGCATGATTGCGTGCCAGCATGGCTGGGGCAAGCGAGTTGCCTTGCGAGGTCAATGTCTTGTTGATCTCTATCCCTTTGCGATAGTAATCATCCACCACGAGATCCGGCGACAAAAGCGCTAGGTATAGGGATGTGAAAGAGGCTACCACTACGATCAGCGGGCCAGAAATCACCAGCCAGGCATATCCATATTTCCACCAGGGTTGCAATTGCTTGGTTTCCATCATTTCTTCTCCTTATCGTGGCACCAGAAAAACTGACTTCTCACTCACATGATCTGGCGTATCAAGTGCTTGAACAACAAACTCTATGGCGTGCGAACCGGGTACTGCCGTTTCTTCCGGAACTTGTAAATGTATGGTCACCCACTTGGACTGCGCGGGTGCGATGAACACCAGATCATTGGACTCATCGCTGTCGGATTCTATTCCCAGCCCAGGCAATCCACCTGCGCTGATCTTGTAATGTTGTAGATGTTCAGTGGCATTCATGATCTGCAGACGATATACGTTTTCAATCTTGTCTCCTTCCACGATGCGAGACATCACGCCGCGATCGCGCACGACGTCAACCTTGAACGGTGTGCGGAAACTCAGGCTAACCAGCATACCTATACTGATGATAGCCAGCACAGATGCATAAATCAGCACTCTTGGACGAAAAAGCCTCTTCAGCATCTCCTGTCGTGACCAATGCAAGGCAATAGCATTCTGTGTTGAGAATTTCACCAGACCGCGTTCGTAACCCATTTTATCCATCACCGTGTCGCACACATCTGCACAGGCGCCACAGCCTATGCATTCATACTGCAAGCCATTGCGTATATCGATACCGGTGGGGCACACCTGCACGCACAGACTACAATCAACACAGGAACCCAGGGCAAGCTGTTTGGTATCGGCCATACGTGAACGCCCGCCACGGGGTTCTCCTCGCTCTGTATCGTAGGTCACGATCAAGGTATCGTGGTCGAACATCGCGCTCTGAAACCGCGCGTAAGGGCACATATATTTGCACACCTGCTCACGCATGAACCCTGCGTTGCCATAAGTGGCAAAGCCATAGAAAAATACCCAGAACCCTTCCCATGGACCCAGTGCAGCCTGAGAGAACTCCATACCTAACTCGCGAATCGGAGTGAAATAGCCGACAAAGGTATATCCAGTCCACAACGCAACGCTTATCCAGACAAGATGCTTTGCTGCCTTACGACCGACTTTCTCCAATGAAAATGGCAATTTGTCCAAGCGCATACGAGAAGCTCGGTCTCCTTCGATCTTGCGCTCTATCCACAGGAATATTTCGGTGTACACCGTCTGCGGACAGGCAAATCCGCACCATAAGCGCCCAGCGAGCGCAGTGAACAGAAATAGAGATAGCGCAGAGATGACCAGTAATCCGGTGAGATAGATCAGATCTTGCGGATACAGGATCAAGCCGAAAATATAGAATCGGCGGACGCCGAGGTCGAACAATACGGCCTGCCGCTGACCCCAATCCAACCAGGGCAGGCCATAGAATATGATCTGCGTCAGCCACACCATGCCCCAGCGCCAATTGGTAAAAATGCCGGCTACGCTACGCGGATAAATCTTTTTTTGCGCCTCGTACAACGAGATCATGACCTCATCGGGCATTTCTGCCGCGATGGGGATCACTTTCCCTGACACACCTTTTGATATTGCCATAATTCAGGCTTATTGAGCGGCCTGAGTTCCTGGCTTGTTCGATAAGCCCCAGACGTAAGCCGTCAGCAGGTGTATCTGAGCAGGAGTGTATTTGCCTCGCTGTGCAGGCATCTCATTGGTCTTGCCCTCATTGATACGCGTGATGATGGCTTTTTCGCCAGAGCCATGCAGCCAGATATTATCTGTCAGATTTGGTGCGCCTATATCCTGATTGCCTTTACCGTCTACACCATGGCAGGCCGCACATATGGTCTCGAACTTGGGCTTACCCAACAATGCGCGTTGCGCATCGTGCTTGCTACCGGATAGACTGAGAACATAGTTGGCCACATTTTTCACATCTTCAGCTGTACCCACGGCTGCTGCCATTGGCGGCATGATTCCGATGCGCCCGTTAGTAATATCTGCCTTGATTTTTTCGGGTGTCCCACCGCCCAGCCAATCATTGTCCGTCAGATTGGGAAAGCCTTTGCTACCGCGTGCATCCGTTCCGTGACAAAGAGCGCAGTTATTCAGGAACAGGCGTTGGCCGATCGCTTTGGCCTGACCATCGGCTGCAACATCTTCCACTTTCATGGCGGCATATTTGGCGTAGATCGGCTCTAATTCCTTATTTGCCTTATCCATATCGCTTTGATATTCGCCCACCTCAGACCAGCCTAGCTTGCCTTTGAAAGATCCTAAACCGGGATAAATCATCAGGTAAATCAGCCCGAATATCGTAGTGAGGATGAACAACCACATCCACCAGCGCGGCAGCGGGTTATTCATTTCGCGCAAATCTTCGTCCCATACATGTCCGGTACTGGAGTCTCCGTCAATGGTGCTTTTTTGCTTGTTTTTGCTTGTGATCCACAACAGCAGCATGCACGCAGAGATACCACCCAGTGCGATGACTGAAATAAAAATAGACCAGAATCCGCTTGTAAAATCACTCATTTTTTTATCCCTTAATCCTGTTCGAAAGGCAGGTTAGCTGCTTCCTGAAAATCTTTATCATTACGATGCGAGAGTGCCCAAACCACAATCCCGACAAAAACGACAAAGCTGAGTACTGTGGCTAGAATGCGCAGAATATTGATATCCATGATGGCTCCCATATCACTTAAGGTTGGTACCCAGGATCTGCAGGTAAGCGATTAGCGCATCCTGTTCCGTTTTGCCGGTAACTTCAGCTGCTGCACCTGAAATCTGAGCATCGGTATAGGGAACGCCCACCGTGCGCAATGCCTGCATGTGCGGTGCCATTTGCTGTGGATCTACCATGTTCTTTTCCAGCCAGGGGTACGCAGGCATGATGGATTCCGGCACCAGATCACGCGGGTTATGCAAGTGGATACGATGCCATTCGTCACTGTATTTTCCACCCACGCGATGCAGGTCTGGTCCTGTGCGCTTGCTTCCCCATTGGAATGGATGGTCATACACGAACTCGCCAGCTACCGAATAATGTCCGTAACGCAATGTTTCGGATCTGAACGGACGTATCATCTGCGAGTGGCAGTTGTAGCAACCTTCGCGCTCATAAATGTCGCGACCTGCCAATTGCAACGCGGTATAAGGTAACAATCCCTTGATCGGTTCTGTCGTTGACTTCTGGAAGAACAGTGGAACGATTTCGACTATTCCTCCAAAAGCGATCACCATCAGAATCAGGACGATCATCAGTAGATTATTGGTCTCGATCATCTCGTGAGAGAAGCCTTGGTTTGATTGCTTTTCTGACATAATCTTTTTCCTTACGCGTGAGCTACGAGGTGTGGGATAGCAGCATCGGTTGGATGTCCTGAGCTAGCCGTTTTCAGCACATTCCACAACATCACCACCATACCTCCCAGATAAAGTACGCCACCTAGCAAGCGCACCATATAGAACGGATGGGTAGCCTTGACTACCTCGACAAAAGTATAGGTAAGCGTGCCATCTGTATTAATCGCACGCCACATCAACCCCTCCATCACACCGGCAATCCACATTGATGAGATATAAAGCACGATTCCTATGGTCGCCATCCAGAAGTGCAGCTCAATCGCCCTTTTGCTGTACATCTGTTTCATCCCGAACAGACGCGGAACCATGTAATAGAGTGAACCCATGGAAATCAGACCTACCCAGCCCAAGGCACCGGAGTGCACGTGAGCGATGGTCCAATCGGTATAGTGCGACAATGCGTTGACGGTTTTGATGGCCATCATCGGACCTTCAAACGTACTCATGCCGTAAAACGATAGCGATACGATCAGGAACCTCAGTATCGGATCGTCACGCAGTTTGTGCCACGCCCCTGACATAGTCATCATGCCGTTGATCATGCCGCCCCAGCTTGGAGCCAACAGAATCAGCGAGAACACCATACCCAGCGTCTGCGTCCAGTCTGGCAGAGCGGTGTAGTGCAAGTGGTGTGGTCCTGCCCACATGTAGGTAAAGATCAATGCCCAGAAGTGGACGATGGACAGACGATAAGAATAGACAGGGCGCTCGGCCTGTTTTGGTACAAAGTAATACATGATGCCAAGAAAACCGGCGGTCAGAAAAAACCCAACCGCATTGTGGCCGTACCACCATTCAACCATTGCATCTTGCACCCCTGCATAAGCAGAATACGATTTCATCCATCCCGCTGGAACTTCAGCGCTGTTGACGATATGCAGAATGGCGACGGCAATGATAAAAGAGGCAAAGAACCAGTTGGCAACGTATATATGCTTGACCTTGCGTTTGGCAATCGTGCCAAAGAACACGATAGCGTAGGACACCCACACAATGGCGATCAGAATATCAATCGGCCATTCCAGCTCGGCGTATTCCTTTGCAGTGGTATAACCTAACGGAAGCGATATGGCTGCTGCCAAAATCACCAATTGCCAGCCCCAGAAAGTGAAAGTTGCCAATTTGTCGCTGAACAAACGTACCTGGCAAGTTCGCTGGACAACATAATATGAGGTGGCAAACAAAGTACAGCCACCAAAGGCAAAAATTACTGCATTGGTATGCAAAGGGCGTAAACGCCCGTAACTAGTCCATGGCAAACCAAGATTAAGTTCTGGCCAAATCAGTTGCGCGGCGATGATCACCCCGACCAACATTCCGACTACCCCCCACACCACGGCCATGATGGAGAACTGCCTCACCACAGTATCGTTGTACACGGTAGGCTGCATATTTTTATCACTCATGTCAGTACCCTTAATTTAAGAAAGTTTCACTTATAGTTTGCCCAACCAATTCTTAGCAGGTTTTGATATAGGTCAATCGTCATCCAGAATTCTTGAACCTTCTTGTTCGATATCTTCGAATTGCCCCTGATACACCGCCCACCACAACCCACCCAGAATGATGAGTACCAGTACCACCGACAAGGGAATGAGCAAAAACAGGATATCCATCAGATCACCTCAACTGAACGTGCCAGACGCGCTGCATTGAGTATTACTATTAATGAACTGAGTGCCATGCCCAGTCCTGCAATCCAGGCTGACAACCAGCCCATCACCGCCAGCGGCACACAAACCGCGTTGTAAAGTGCTGCCCAAATCAGGTTCTGGCGCACGATAAGCATCGTGCGTCTCGCCTGTATCAACATTTGAGGAATCAATATCAGTTTTCCGCTCAGTACCACAAAGTCGGATTGCGCCTGTGCCACCGGCACCGCTTTTCCAATTGCTATCGATACATGAGCGCTTGCCAGTACAGGGCCGTCATTTAGCCCGTCTCCTATCATGGCCACATGCCGTCCCTGCTGCTGCAAGGATTGAAGATGACTCAATTTGTCCTGGGGAGTACAGTCTGAGGAAACAACGGATATCCCCACCTGTGATGCCACTCGCTGAACTGCCTGCAAACGATCGCCCGAAAGTACCTGTACCTCAATGCCTGCCTCCTGCAACGCACACACAGCATTGCGGGCGTCCGGCCTGATATCTTCTTCTATGGCAAAGCTGGCGAGCCAACCATGCTCATCGACCAGATAGAGCTGCACCGAATCTGCAGGCAGGGTTTCTAACCCGCAGAACTTTGCTGAACCCAGCCGTATCTGTCCATACTCGGAGTTGGCGCTGAGCCCTTGCCCTAAAACCTCCTTTACGTCGCTCACAGTGTCCACCATCGTCGCTTTACTTGCAGCCACCAGTGCTCGCGAGACCGGATGCATTGAGTGTTGTGCTACGGCGCTGGCTGTCTGCAATACCCTTTCTGCAGAGACGCCCTCGCGTACTGCGGTAGACACAATATGCATGGCATCACTTGTAAGCGTGCCTGTTTTGTCGAAAATGACTGTATCAATACCCGCAAAAGCTTCCAATGCCTGCAAGCGGCGCACCAAAACTCCTCTACGTGCCAGGAAACCGGCACTAGCCAGCATGGCTGCAGGGGTTGCGAGAGACAAAGCGCAGGGACAAGTGACTACCAGTACCGCGACGGCTGCCATCAATGCACGTCCCGGGTCGTTGCGCCACCAGAATGCGGCTGCACCCGCAGCAGCCAGCAACACCAAAAGGATAAAAGGCCTGGCGAGACGGTCTGCAAGTAACGCAAGCCGCGGCTTGTCTACCGATGCCCGTTCCATTAATGCCACGATTTGCGCATAACGCGTTGACTTGCCTAGCTGTTCAACCTTCACCAGTACCGCCGAGTTCAGGTTGTGGCTACCCGCGATTACTGCTGAACCCATACTTCTCAATACAGGCCGCGACTCTCCTGTCAACAATGCTTCATCTACCTGCGTTTCACCCATGACGATAGTGCCATCCGCTGGAAAAGACTCACCAGCAAGTACACGAACTACATTACCCAGCATAAGTCGGCGTACGGCAATTCTGGTAAAACTTCCGTCGGCGTTCTGACGTTCTACGCTATCCGGTAGACGACGCATCAAGTCATCCAGCGCACCGGCTGTTCGCGAGCGGAGGCGAAGCTCCAGCCAGCGTCCCGTGAGCAGGAAGAAAACAAACATGGTGAGAGAATCGAAGTACGTTTGCTGACCCCACCAACCGCTAGGCTGAAAAGTTGCAGCAGTACTCACGCCAAAGGTGATGATAATGCCGAGTGAAACAGGAAAATCCATGCTGATCATGTGCTGCTTGATATCGCGCCATGCATTGCTGAAGAATGGCCCGCAAGAGAAAATCATCACCGGCAAAGTCAATATCCATGCAGCCCATTGCAGTAGCATTCTGACATCGGGAGTCATGTCGCCAAATCCTGATATATAGGCAGGCATGGTATACATCATCACTTGTAGCATGCAGAACCCGGCAACCAGCCAACGCCACAGCGCCAGGCGCTGCTCTTTGCGTCGCTTTTCAAACAACGATGTATCTGTTGCAGGCAGCGCACGATATCCTGCCCTGACTATTGCACGCATCCAGTCTGAAGGTTTGGTCGAATCTGCAGACCAAATGATTCGCGCACGCTCGCTGCTTGCGTTGACTTCAGCGCTGATTACGCCTTCAACTGATTTCAATGCATGCTCTACATTGAGTGAGCAAGCTGCACAATGCATCCCTTCTATGACCAGATTGGATTCCCATAGGTTGGATTGAGAGCCGCCGTGGGGATGACTGAACTCCTCCCATTCCTGTGGATCATCCAGCGCTATCCATTGAACAACCTCCCTTTCGGGCTCAGCGAATAAGTCAGAATCTGGTAGGACTGCTTGCATCTAACCAGCTTAGCTTCATACGCGTGACCAGGCATTGATATATATCAATGCCTGGTTGGTTTAGGCTTTGTAGAGAACGGGATCGGTTTAGGGATGAATACGAATTAAGCGCTACAGGATGTGAGCCCAGAAGCTGTTCCTCAAAGCCTGCCTGAGCTGCGTCAGATCCGCTTGCCGCGCTCAATACCGTCACTATCCACGTGAATACTGGATAAAACTTAATTTTTTATAATTGCATTGACAATAACTGCATATGCAGTTATTGTCAATGCAATGTTAATAAAAGCACCGTCATCACCAACTCGATTAAGGCTGAGATAATGGATTTTTACCGTGGTCAAGATTATGTGATTGAAGAATCTATCGGCTACCTGATGAAAAAAGCGCAGGCAGCTTTGCAACGCAGTATAGATGGCAAGATGTCTGCACTGGATTTGACCGCCTTGCAATGGGCGCCTCTGCTATTTATATCTCTCTCCAAAACAAATATTACAGCTGCAGATCTTTCACGCTGCCTGGGGGTCGAAACCAGTTCGATGACGCGGATGCTGGATAGGCTTGAAAGCAAGGGATTGCTTACCCGTAAACGCAGCGCAGATGACAGACGTGTCATTTTTCTTGAACTCACAGCAGAAGCGCAACCTTTGGTATCAAAAGTGCCATTTTTGGTTGCCGAGACTTTGAATCAGCATTTGCGTGGCTTCAGCAAAGAAGAAGTCGAAACCCTGAAATCAATGCTGAAGCGCATTCTTGCTAACTCGGGAGACTAGATTTTGAACAAGGCATCGCAAAATTCTGTCAAGGAAAGTTCTACACGCCGGTTTCGCCCAAAACTGCTGCATGGAATATTACTGGCTGCGGTAATGAGCATAGAGGGCTGTATCAGCCCGAGCGGCATCGTGCATGACCAGGTCTTGCACGATGCCGCGACTATCGGCGCTCATGGCAAATTCGATGCCTGGCCTGCCGAACAATGGTGGAAAAGCCTCAAGGATCCCGAGCTGGATCGTCTTATTGAACTAGCGTTAAAGGGAAACCCTTCCATTACAAAGGCAGCCAAACGTATTGAAAAAGCCGCGGCTTATGTCACTACAGAAAAATCCACGCTGGCTCCACAGCTGAGTGGCGATGCATATTTCAATCGCCAGCGCCTGACCGAGAACTCATTTTTCCCGCCCCCATTCGGCGGTGCTTACGAGAACATAGTAAATGCGCAATTAAATGCCTCATGGGATATTGATTTCTGGGACAAGAATCGTAGTTTGTTGCAGTCCGCCTTATCGCAAACAGCTGCTGCCAAAGCGGAAGAGTCCGCGGCTGGGTTGATGGTCTCGACCGCAGTAGCCCAAACCTACTACCAGCTTGCGCGCCAGGTAGAACAACTCAAATTATCGGAGCAAGCGCTCAAGCAGCGCGAACAGGAATTCGATCTGATCAAGCAGCGCATCTCAGCCGGGCTGGATACCAACGTGGAATTGCAGCAAGGTCAAGGCAATGTTTCCGCTGCTCATGTGGATGTGGATACCGCAACGGAAGCAATCAGTCTGACCCGAAACGCATTGGCGGCATTGACGGCTTCAGATCCACAAGCGATAAACAGATTACAACCAATACTACCGGTAGCGCCGGTTTTTTCGGCGCAAACATTACCGGACGAAATCCCGATAGATATCATCAGCCGCCGGCCCGATCTGGCGGCGGCAAAAGCCCGCGTGGACGCAGCAGGTGCCGATAGCGCCAGTGCAAAGGCGGAGTTCTATCCCAACGTAAGCCTGTCGGCATTCATCGGCCTGTCCTCGTTCAGCCTGTCCAATTTCCTCAAACTTGGCAGTACCATCGTCGGCGCTGGTCCGGCTATACATTTGCCGATATTCGACGCCGACAGATTGCGCGCAGATCTGCGTTCCAAAAATGCGGATCTGGATATTTCCATCGCCAGTTACAACCAGATATTGCTGGAAGCTATCCACGACGTCGCCGACCAGATGACTTCCATCAAAGCGGTGCGCCTGCAAAAGGACGATCAGCAGGCAGCGCTCGATTCAGCGGAATCGGCCTACCGGCTGGCTACCATTCGCTATCAGGCTGGACTAACCACGCTGCTTACCGTACTTAATGCAAAAGATACTTTGCTGCGCGAACGCAGCCGCATGGTGAATTTGCGTGGGCGCGAAATTGATCTCAACATTGCCCTGATCAAAAGCCTGGGCGGGGGGTTCGACAGCACCTCACAAACCGGAGTAGGCAAACCATCATGAACAAGAATATGCAATCAAGGAGTAATTCCCATGAGTGAACCCCAACCATCCAAGCCTACTACCCCTGCCAGCAATGGCAACAGAAAACTGCTGCTCACCAGCGTACTGCTGTTCTTACTGTTAGTGGGTGCGGCATGGTTCGCTTACTGGTTTCTGGTGGGGCGGAACTATCAGTCTACCGATGACGCTTATGTGGCCGGCAATGTCATCCAGATCACCCCGCAAGTCAACGGCACGGTGGTAGAGATCAATGCCGATGACACCGATTTCGTGCCCCAGGGCAAGGTGCTGATCCGGCTTGACCCCACCGATGCCGATTTTGCGCTGAAGCAGGCGGAGGCCGAACTGGCCCAGGCGGTACGTCAGGCCAGGACGCTGTATTCAAATGACGAAGTGCTGATCGCTAACATCAACCAGAGTAAGGCCGAACTGGCGCAGACGAAGACAGAGGCAAGCAATGCGCAGGAAGACCTGCAACGGCGCGAATCGGTGATCAGTTCCGGAGCGGTATCCACAGAGGAATTGCAGCATGCACAAACGGCACTGAGCAACGCGCTCAGTGCAAAGTCCGCTGCCGAATCCAGCCTTGCCGGCTTGCAACAACAACTGCTTTCCAGTCGGGCACAAACCGATGGCACCTCTGTGGATACCCATCCCAGCGTACAAGTCGCGGCAGCCCACGTACGCGAAGCATATCTGGCGCGGGCACGTTGCGACATCACCGCCCCCGCCGCAGGCCAGGTAGCCAAGCGCGGTGTGCAGATCGGGCAACGTATACAGACCGGTGCGCCACTGATGGCTATCGTTCCGCTGGATCAGGTATGGGTGGATGCCAATTTCAAGGAAGTGCAGTTGCGCCGTATGCGCATTAATCAGCCGGTGGACCTGCGTGCCGATATTTACGGCAACAAAGTGCAGTATTCCGGCCACGTGGTCGGCCTTGGCGCCGGAACCGGTGCTGCCTTTTCGCTGCTACCGGCGCAGAATGCCACCGGCAACTGGATCAAGATCGTGCAACGTATCCCGGTGCGGGTAGAGCTGGATAAGGAGCAACTGAAAACGCATCCGTTGCGAGTCGGTCTTTCAATGCAGGCCGAGATCAACGTCACTGATGACAGCGGAAAACTGCTGACGGATGCTGTGCGCACCACGCCTATCTCCACTACAGCTCAGATGGACTCCCAGGCTGCAGCCGCAGAGGTGCTGGTGAAACAGATCATCCGCAACAACCTGGGACGAGCAGTTTCTGGTGCCGTTGCTGAAACCAAAGCCGGGAAATCCTGAACTGCATTTATCTTAAAATATGGCTGAGCAGACGACAACGGCAAATACCCTTGCAACTCCGGGACCGCTGAAAGGCGGTTCCCTGGTGCTGGGCACCATCGCATTGTCGTTAGCCACCTTCATGAACGTGCTCGACAGTTCCATCGCCAACGTTTCCCTGCCCACTATCGGCGGCGATCTGGGCGTATCCCTCAATCAGGTGACCTGGGTCATTACCTCGTTCGCTGTGGCCAACGCGATTTCGATTCCGTTAACCGGATGGCTGACCCTGCGCTTCGGTGCAGTGCGACTGTTTACCTGGTCGGTAGTGCTGTTCGTGCTGGCATCGCTGCTGTGCGGCCTTGCACCTTCCATTGAATTACTGATCGTATGCCGCGTGATCCAGGGTGCAGTCGCCGGGCCCATGATCCCGCTGTCGCAATCCCTGCTGTTATCCAGTTATCCCGCAAGCAGATCGGGTACCGCTCTGGCAATGTGGTCGGTGACCACTTTGGTGGCACCAGTGGCAGGACCATTGCTAGGCGGCTACATTACCGACAACTTTTCCTGGCCGTGGATCTTCTACATCAACATTCCAATAGGCCTGGCCACGGCCTGGATCACCTGGGTGATATACCGCAAGCGCGAATCACCGACCCGCAAATTGCCGGTGGACGCCGTAGGCCTGGCATTGCTGGTGATCTGGGTAGGTTCGCTGCAAATCGCGCTTGATAAAGGCAAGGAACTGGACTGGCTGGCTTCTCCTCTGATCCTGACGCTAGCGTTGATCGCAATGGTCGGATTCGTGGTGTTCCTGATCTGGGAGCTTACCGAAGAACATCCGGTGGTAGACCTGCGCCTGTTCAAGCGCCTCAACTTCAGCGTGGGCGCTGTCGCGCTGTCGCTAGGGTACGGCGTATTCTTTGGCAATGTGGTGTTACTGCCGCTGTGGCTGCAGGAATACATGGGTTACACCGCTACCTGGGCGGGACTGGTGACTGCACCGGTAGGCGTTTTGGCGATTCTGTTCTCGCCTATTGTCGGCAAGAACGTAAACCGGGTGGATCCACGCCTGCTTGCCAGCGTCGCGTTCATGGTTTTCGCGCTGGTATTTTACTTGCGCTCCGGCTTCAACACGCAGACCGATGTGCACACCCTATTGGTACCGACCATCATCCAGGGTATCGCCATGGCATTCTTCTTCATTCCGTTGGTGAGTTTGACTTTATCGGGGCTAAGACCGGATCAGATTCCTGCAGCCTCCGGATTGTCCAATTTCCTGCGCATCACCGCTGGTGCTTTTGGCACTTCTATCGCCACCACATTATGGGATAACCGCACTACCCTGCACCATACGCAGTTGATCGAACATATTTCGTCTTACAATGCCCAAGCCAGCGATGCCTTGAATAAATTACTACAGAGTGGAATGACACTGGCTCAAGCGACAGCGCAGATCAACCAGATCGTCACCCAGCAAGCAGCCATACTGTCAGCGGACGATATATTTTATGCCTCTTCACTCATCTGCCTGGGGTTAATCGGGCTGGTTTGGTTGGCAAAACCTGTAAAATCCACAGCCACCGCTGGCGTAGCGTCGAGTGGTGCACATTAAATATGGTTGATATTGTCTTTTAATCACTGGAGACATGATGAATCTGAACGACGTACTGAACCACAATTTAAAATCTGCTGTATCCCATGCGCTGGCGGGCGAGTGGGATGCCTCGCACAAGATTGCGCAGGATTACAACGATGCCATGGCATGCTGGATACATGCGGTGCTGCATAAAATAGAAGGCGATGCGGCTAACAGTCGCTACTGGTATGCCCACACGCGGGGCCGCAGTTATGAGGAATTCAGCGACCCGCATCAGGAGTTGCGAGAGATTGCGCGACTGCTGGATACAGTCTGAACAAAAATTACATAACCCCGAATATCGGCTTATGATAAGGGCATTCAAGCACATTACCAGTAATATTGAGGAGAATCACCATGGCCAAAGGTCAGCTACGCAGTAACAAGGAAACGAAGAAACCCAAGAAGGATAAAACCACTGTACCTGTCGGTTCGACCATGAGTGCGCCGAAAGCAGCCCCCCCTCAGAAACAGAAGCGTTAACGCTCTGTCATTTGCTGTTGTAACCAGTGCGCCAGCACTCCTAATACGTAGGTGATCTCTTCCGCTGATAGCACACGCCCGCGCGGGATACGGTGCCATTTTTCCAGACATCCTCGACAGCAACAGGCTGTAGCGTGCTGCGCAACGAATACAGGATGGCCCCGGAATGGTGTCTGTTTGCCTTCATTGGCGATAACCGCAGGTACCAGGCGTTTGTTGAGAATGTCATGGGCGTGGACCAATATCAGCTCTAAACCTTTATCACGGAGGATAGCGAGTTCTTTGTCACGCAGACGAAACTCGCGGCGAAATCCGGATTTAGCCAGCGCGTTGAATAACTCCTCCAAATCTCTCATGACTAATATTCTAGCGCTTGCTGTGTCATCAGGCTGTCATGCTGACTCAATAATATTGCACCGTTTTCCGTGAACCATTTTGCGGGAGACTGCATCAAAGCGATACCGGGACACAATCCCGACTTATTAAATATCCCAAAAGGAAAAGGTTTCATGACATTACAAGCTTCTGTTTTATCCAGACCATCTCCGCTGAACGCCATTTTTGATCTGCTGAGCCCCAAAGCTTCATCCCCAGATATTTCTGTAGTGGTATCTGTAATGAATAACCAGCAGGAACAACAAGCCGCCGAACGACAAAATCTGGTCAATCGTATAGACGATTTATGTGATTGCGTGTAACTAGGCGTGTTTGATTGGGTTTAAAGCGCTCAACGGATTAAGGGTTTTCTGTCATTTTGTGTTGCAAACTCAACCGGTAATGCCGGTTGGCTTCTGCTGTTTTCCCCAATTGTTCCATCATCTGCGCTAAAGCCAGATGTGAGGCACTGGCAGCCTTGACGCTGATGCTCGCCTCAAGATAACTTTGCGCCTTACCCCATAATGCCTGGCGCATACAAAGCTTGCCCAAAGACAGCAACAGTCCCGCGTCGTTATGATGTTGAGTAAGCCAGAATTCGGCCTGTTCAAGCTGTCTGGCAGCATCCTTATCCACACATTCACCGTAGAATTCCACCAAGGCACTGCTCCACTGTTTGGTCAGGCTCATTTCCACAATCTCTGCCGCCAGCAGCGGCTCTCCAGCTTGCACAAAATGCCTGGCTGCGGCCAATGCCAAATAGGAATCCAGCCGATCATCTTCAGGTGTTTTTTGCCATTGCCTGGTCAAACTGGCAGCATCATCTGCATTTCTATCCAGCAGTGCCAGATATGCCTGGCGTTTCCATTGGGTGGCGATGAAGGGTTCAATACCGTTGCGTTTCTCAAGTTGGTCAATTAATTCCAGTACCTGCTCCCAGTTACTTAGCTGGCGCTGAACTTTCAATTCCAGTAACAACACCGGCAGATGTTTGGCATCGCGCTTTTCCAGCTGACGTATTATGGCCAGAGCTTCACTGAAATGACGTTGATCCAGCAGCAGTTCGGCTTGAGATAACAGGCGCGCCATTTCGTTATCGGGGACGAGACGCTCACATTCTGCAAAGTAAAAATCCCGGCGCTCGAAGTTCTTCAGCTTGTGCGCTGAACGGGCCGCGATCAAGGTAGGAATAAGCGGATCAGCACCGAATTCCAGTGCACTCTCAGCAGATTTTCCCGCCTGTCCGAAACGTCCTTCGGCCAGTGCCGTAATGCTCTCCAACAGCGCTGCATTTGCTTGTTTCTGGCGCCGCTGCAACTTGAAAGCTTGCACATTCTGCGGCAGATGCATGGTGTAGAACACCAGACGCAACAAACCATATACCAATAGAAAAGTTAGCGTTACCAGCAACAGAAACATGCTAGTGGAAAGCTCAATGCGATACGGCGGCTGCACCAGCAACAAATAGCCGTTGCCTGCACCTATCGTCAAAGGAATCAGGGCGGCGGCAATGACCACCAACAATAGCCAGACCAGCAGCTTCATTTACTGCCTTTTTGCAGAAACAGCTTATAGCGGCTGGCAGCGTTGAGGCTGTCGCTAATGTCAGGCAACTGAATGGAGATACTGCTGTTCGCCATTTGGTGCATAGTGTCGATGGTATTTTGCACCCTGCTGTCAGAGGTATCGAAATGCTGTTTGATCCAGCCTTCTGCAGCGCTCAGATCGGAGTGATAGGTAGCTTCATCATGCTGTAGCAAGGCGATGCGCGCGGTCAGCAAACGGAGCCGTAGATTCTCGCGCAAGAAAAAAATTTGTTCCGGCATCAACAATGGCGGTTCGGGGTGATCGATGCGCTCGATGCGAATCAGCTGACGTATGTCCAGCCACACTTCACCAGCCAGTTGCTGCCAACGGCTGGCTTGGTAAACCGGCGCGATGGGTTTGTCATCTACACGCGGATGATGATCACTCATCAGCGGTAATTTCTCTACCTCCGTTGCCATTACCTCCAGACGCAAACTGGTACCTACCATATCTACTGCCGGCAAGGTCTGCAAGCGGGTAATGTCTTTGGCAAGCTGCTTGCGCAGCTGAATCGCCTGCGGCTTGTCCAGCTGTTGCAATCGGTTATCGGCAGTTTGCATGGCAATTAAGGCCGTTTTGGGATTATTGGCAAGTTGCAATTGTTCGCTGGCAATTACCAACAACTGCTCCACTTCCGAGATGGTACGTTCTTCGCGATTGCTGGCAAACTCGGCATATAATGTCTGCAAAGCTTCCAGTTGATCCTGCGACTCTGCAAGCTTTTGCTCTATGACAGCCAGCCGCGCTGTTGTCTGATCTACTTTTTCTTCCGCTTGTTTGGCAGTGACCGTATTTTCCACATTGCGCATGTCAAAACTGTTAAGTTTCTGGCTCAATGACAATTCCAGCGCCGTCAAACGTTGGCGCGTATCCAGCCATTGCCATGCCAGCAGAGCGATGGCAATGACTGCGATCACAAGTGCCGGCGATAGCAGTCGTAATAAGTTTTGAGGTTGCGAGGGTTGTGCTTCTTCAGTCATCATTTTCCACTAGATTTCCACTAGTCCTGCGCCATGCGATCAGTGCCTGTAACATGCCTTCATCACCCAAGTCCTGTGTCACGATTGCCTGTAATCCTTGTTTGACAGCATTATCGGCGATACGCGCATGATTTACAAAAAGTGGCACTTCCATGAGCCAAGGATCCGCTTCCACATATTCCAGCAAATATCGCAACGCCTCACTACTCGTGATAACGATGGCATGCATACGTTCATTTTGCCACAAGCGATGTAGTTGCGTGATGTCGAGCCCTGGTGTGATGCGCCGGTAACTCTCTGCGAACACCACCTCTGCACCGCGCTTAATAAGCTGAGTGGCAAGCACATCGCGGCCACCCTCACCGCGAAAAATCACAAAACGCTGACCTTTTACTGCCTTCATCTCCGGCATTTTCAGCAGATTTTCTGAATCGAAACGCTCAGAAGGAGTGAGTACTTGTTCAACGCCAAAGCTTTGCAGTTCATGGGCAGTCGTGGGACCGATCGCAGCCCACTTGATATTTTCAGGCATTACACGCAGGGAAAGCAGTCTTGTCATTCCATGCTGCACTGCATTGCTGCTGATGAAAATCGCCCAGTCAAAGTGATCAAGATCGGCCATGACATGATCAAATGTCGTGTAATCATCCAGTCCGACGATCTCCAGCAAAGGGTATAACAACGGCTCGCCACCTGCCTGACGCACCATCTCTGCCAAGGCCTGCGCTTGCTGCTTTGGGCGGGTAATGACGATGCCGCAGCCCGTTAAAGATTTAGAGATGAGTGGTTTAGGCAAGGGTACTGGCAAACCGATACATGGCCAAACTGCCCAATAGATTTGGCAGCAAGTTCACCGGTTTACCATCGGTGAGGATCAGACGTTCGCGGATATGGATACTGTGGCCGGCACAAAAATCATCAAAATCGTGAATTGTGCACATGTGAACATTAGGGGTATCGTACCACTGGTAAGGCAGGTTCCTGGAAACCGGCATGTTGCCGATAACGATAGCCAACCGATGTTTCCAGTAACCGAAATTGGGGAAAGTGACGATGACTTCCTTGCCTACCCGCAGCATCTCCTGCACGATGTGTTCGGTGTGATACACAGCTTGCAGTGTTTGTGACAGGATCACCACATCGAACGACTGCGCCTCGAAGCCGGACAGGCCGGCTTCCAGATCCATCTGAATGACGTTGATGCCGTTTTTGACGCACGCCAACACATTGGCATCATCTTTCTCTATGCCGTAACCCATGATATCCAGTGACCCGCGCAAATAACCGAGCAGAGCGCCATCACCACAACCCAGATCCAGCACTTTGGATTTGGGTGCAATCCAGCGTGCGATCGCAGCAAAATCGCGGCGTTCTGTCGCGGTTTGAATGAAGTTAGGCGCACTCATCCCACTCGCTCCAGATACGCGCGTATCACTGCGTGATAATGCTCGTCCGGCATGAGAAAAGCATCGTGACCGTGTTGCGCTGTCAGTTCGGCGTAGCTGACGCGACGCTCATTTTCCAGCAACGCCTTGACGATCTCGCGCGATCTAGCAGGCGAAAAGCGCCAGTCGCTGGTAAAGGACACAATTAGAAATTCAGCTTGTGCGACCTTTAACGCAGCACTCAGGTCACCGTCGAAAGCCAATGCCGGGTCGAAGTAATCAAGCGCACGTGTCATGCGCAAATAGGTATTGGCATCGAATTCGCCGGCAAATTTGTCGCCCTGATAGCGCAGATAGGATTCCATCTCGAACTCCACGTCAAAACTGTACTCGACTTCATCATGCTTGAGTTTGCGCCCGAATTTCTCGCCCATTGCATCGTCGGAAAGATAGGTGATATGTCCCAGCATTCTCGCCAGTCTTAGCCCGCGTCTGGGCACTACATCATGCTCATAAAAGTCGCCGCCGAAAAATTCGGGATCAGTCAAAATTGCCTGGCGCGCTACTTCATTGAAAGCGATGTTCTGTGCCGTCAGATTGGGGGCTGCTGCGATCACCAAGGCATGACGTACACGTGCCGGATAGCTTAAAGTCCATTGTAATGCCTGCATCCCGCCAAGGCTGCCGCCCATCACTGCCGCAAATGCATTGATACCCAAATGATTGGCAAGCCGTGCTTGGGCAGCGACCCAATCTTCCACCGTCACTACCGGGAAACTGGAACCCCAGGGTTTATTTGTAGCCGGATTGGTACTGATAGGACCAGTGGAGCCATGACAGCCCCCGAGATTATTCACGCCGATAATAAAAAAACGGTCGGTATCCAGAGGTTTGCCTGGGCCTATCATGTTGTCCCACCAGCCCGGATATTTATCGTCTTCTCTGTACTTTCCAGCCAAATGGTGGGTACCAGACAAGGCATGGCATACCAGAATGGCGTTGGAGCTGTCCGCATTAAGCTTGCCGTAGTTTTCATATATCAGGTCGAACGCGGGCAACACTGCTCCAGACTTCAGCGTAAGGGGTTCGCTGAAATGTGCGGTTTTCGGCGAAACAACGCCAACGGAAGAAGATTCGGACATCCCATCATTATACTATGGTCAGCGATACCACTGAACAAGTGGCTCCTAGCTTTGCGGCAGCATGGTCCGAGTATTCGTCGAACCGGGTCGAATAAGCTATAATTCACTCTGTAACTGCAAATCTTAAGGATTTCATCATGCGCCTAGAAGTTCACCTGCACGCCCATCTGGAACTGTGCGAAGGTGTCAGCCGCAAACAGGTTGAAGTAGCCCTGCGCCCCTTGTTCGATTATCTGGACGTAGACAATATGGGCGAAATCGAAAGTCTGGAAGAAAACCAACCAGGCATCGTCTATCATCAACGTGATTTCAGTTTGGAGATATGCTGCACCATGGAAGTGGGCGGCAATTTCTTTGCCGCACTGGAAAAAGCCATGCATAACATGGGTCGCCTGCTGGAACAGGCAAGCACAGTGGAAGTGATTGTTTATCACGAAGATGGACGCGACGAAAATCAACTGATCTTTGTGGGCCCTACGAGTGCTGCCATCTACGATGCACAGCGCCGCCGCATGGCCGAAGAAATCAGCCTGCTGTTAAGGCGCCATTTTGACGAGTCAGCTACAAACGAAGTGCTGGCGCTGGTGAATAGCCTGTTTCGTCGCGAACGCAAAGGCGAACTCAGTAATGACGACATCATGGAAGACTTGCCTTCAACACAGATGCCGACCAGCATTGGTCGACGCCGCCTGCACTAGCCCTGCCTTTTTCCTGCGGTAACCCGCAATATTCGCGCCAAGTCTGGCAGCGAAACGACCTCGACAAATCCTGCTGCTGATAGCAATTGCTGCGCCTGTGCGGACTGATCATAGCCATGTTCCAGCATCAGCCAGCCTTGCGCATTCAAATGTTGCGGGGCTTCTGTGATGATGTGACGTATGCTGTCCAACCCATCTTTACCGGAAGCTAATGCCTGCAGTGGTTCGAAACGCAAATCACCTTGTGTCAGATGTATGTCCTGGACTGAGATATAGGGTGGATTGCTGACAATGACATCAAATTTTTCCCCGTTCAGCCCGCTAAACCAATCACTTTGCAGCAAAGTCAGATTTTTGACCGCAAGGTTTTGCTTGTTTTCCCCAGCTATCTGCAGTGCAGTCAAAGATGTGTCTAGGGCCATCACCTGCGCTTGTGGCCGGAGCAGTGCAATACTAATGGCGATCGCGCCGCTACCGGTACCCATATCCAGTACCTTATAAGGTTTCTCGATTGGAATTTTTGCCAACGCCGCCTCTACCAAAGTCTCGGTATCGGCACGCGGTATGAGCACCGCAGGCGACACTTTGAATTGCAAACCGTAAAAATCGCGCACCCCAACAATATAGGCTATTGGTTCACCTTCCAGACGTCGCTTCAACAATACTTCGAATGCAGCCTGGTATTCAGCGTCGAGATACTCATTGCCGTGCGCGATCAACCAGGCACGAGTTGCCATCGGCAGCACCGCCCTTAACAGCAATTGTGCTTCAATGCGGGCGGTTGATGCAGGTAGCGCCAGCACTTGCAGCAATTGTTGCTGGGCATCCGCCAGATATTGCGAGATTTGTTTCAAAAATTCCTGCTCCTGATCTTGCGAGAACCCATTCTAGCCTAAGTCACAGTCATATAATTTGCCCGATTTTGCAGTTTTTCCTGATTGCTTTCACTGCCTCAAGCCGCTAATCTTAAGGCTTGATGATTAAGGAATGAACGTAATGCAAAACCCTCTGTTGCACTTCGCCGGCTTACCACTGTTTAACCAGATCAAACCGGAACACGTTACCCCAGCCATTTCACAACTGCTGGACGAAAGTCGTACGCTGATCAAAAAACTGGAAGCGGATACCACGATGCCGAGCTGGGATAATTTCGTACGTCCCATGGACGACGCAGAGGAGCGTTTGAGTCGCGCATGGGCACAGGTTTCGCACATGAATTCCGTAGTCAATACGCCGGAATTACGTGAAGCCTACAATGCCAACCTCAGCCAGCTTACTTCCTTTTTTGCGGATGTCGGCCAGAATGAAGCGTTATATGCGCGCTACAAGCAACTGCGGGCGCAACCCGATTTTGCAAAGCTCAGTGGTGCGCAACAGAAGATCGTGGAAAACAAGTTACGCGATTTTCGCCTGGGGGGAGCCGAATTACCAGCCGACAAAAAAGCACGTTTTAAGGCGATACAGGAAGAACTATCTGCTTTGACTGCGAAGTTCGAAGAGAACGTAATGGACTCCACTGATGCATTTGCCTTATTTGTGGAAGATGAAGGCGAGCTTTCGGGGATTCCTGCAGATGTATTGGAAGCAGCCATGGCCGCTGCCAAAAAGGAACAAAAATCGGGCTGGAAGCTGACATTGCATCTCCCCTGCTATATGCCGGTGATGCAGTATGCGGAAAACCGTGCACTGCGCGAAAAACTTTATTTCGCCTATGCCACACGCGCAGCAGAATTCGGCAAGCCGGAATTGGATAACACCAGCCTTATCGCCCAGATTCTTAAATTACGCATGGAAGAAGCAAAGCTGCTGAGCTACGAAAATTATGCCGAGCTTTCACTTGCCGCCAAGATGGCCAAAGATGCCAGAGAGGTACTGGATTTTCTGCGCAATCTGGCTCAGCGTGCGAAACCCTTTGCAGCAAATGACATGGCCGATCTTGAAAGCCACGCCCGCGAGCTGGGACTTCACCAGTTACAAGCCTGGGACGTGGCCTATGTCAGCGAAAAGCTGCGTGAACAACGTTATGCTTTTTCCGATCAGGAAGTGAAGCAATACTTTCCCGAAGGCCCGGTATTGCAGGGCTTATTCCGTGTCATCAATGGTCTGTATGGCGTCGAGGTACGTAAAGCAAAGGCCGCATTGTGGCATGCTGATGCCAGCTTTTATGAGATTGTCGACAAGGACGGTCAACTGGTTGGCCAGTTCTATCTTGACCTTTACGCCCGGGATAAAAAACGTGGTGGTGCATGGATGGATGATGTCATTACCCGTCGCCGCAAACCCCATGGAATTGAAACGCCGGTAGCATTTCTTACCTGCAATTTTTCCGCCCCTGTCGGCGACAAGCCAGCCCTGTTCACACACGATGAAGTCATCACCTTGTTCCATGAATTCGGTCACGGACTGCATCACCTGCTGACCAAAGTCGAAGAATATGGGGTATCCGGGATCAGAGGAGTGGAATGGGATGCAGTGGAGCTACCCAGCCAGTTCATGGAAAATTTCTGCTGGGAATGGGATGTTCTGCAAAACATGACGCACAATGTCGACAGCGGAGCACCGTTACCGCGCGCGCTCTATGAAAAAATGATCGCCGCCAAGAATTTCCAGGCGGGGATGCAGGCGGTACGCCAAGTGGAATTCTCGCTGTTCGATATGCTGGTACATAGCCATTTCGATCCGAATGGTTCCCAGTCCCCATTACAACTACTGGAGCAAGTGAGAGATGAGGTGGCTGTGGTACGCCCTCCTGCCTACAACCGCTTCCCCAATAACTTCACCCACGTTTTTGCTGGTGGTTATGCAGCTGGTTATTACAGCTATAAATGGGCGGAAGTGTTATCGGCCGATGCATACAGCCTGTTTGAGGAAAATGGTGGTCTCAATGCCAGCATCGGTCAGCGTTTCTGGGATGAAATTCTGGCGCAGGGTGGCTCTCGTCCAGCACTCGAGTCCTTCATTGCTTTTAGAGGCCGCGAACCTTCGATCGACGCATTATTACGCCATAACGGCATGGTGGCTGCAGCCTCTGTATAAGCTGCACTTTAAATTAATGCTTGAAATTACTGCTTGCTGACTTTGGCCTTGAGGTCGGCTTGGGTCTCAAGCAGGCTTTGCTCACGTGACTGATCTTCAATCTGCTCAGTGATATCATGCAAGGTTTGCACGGCAGCAATGCGTTTACCCGCGCCATCAAGGATGGGGGTCACCTCAAAATTGAGATAGCGACGTCTTCCCCTAAGCTTGAACCAGCCTTCGGCACGAAAAGTATCCCCGGCATAGATCGCATTGGTGCAACTACTATAGTAGTTGTGAACCTCATCATGACGGTAACTCACGACCAAGTCTGCCAGACAGGGACGCGCAGAAGTATAGAACCCACGCCATACCTCCTTGGTACCGACCATGTCGGCCGCTTTTACGCCAGTAAGCTCCTCCAGCGCCCTGTTCCACACGCGCACGGTGTGATCGGCATCAATGACAAAGTGGCTACATTCACTCCTTGTAACGCGCCTGCCAGTAAAGCCTGCTCTTCTCTTAAACGTGCCTGCACGTTTAAGTAAGTGGTTACTTCCCGGCCCAGCATAACCAGAGCTTTACGCTTACCGTCTTTCTCAAATAACGGCTTCATGGAAATGTGCATCACCTTGCGTGTCTCATTCTGCTGATCCATGAATTCTTCTGTAATGGAAGTCGGCCCGCTTTGCCAGGCTTGTTCGCTTGCTTCCATGCATCGCAACAATGTCTCCCGTAGAGATGGTGATACCAATGCAGCAATTTCTCGAACCGTTTTACCTTGCCATGCCTTATTGGCCAACTCAAATGTAATCACTGCGGCCTGATTCAGGCTCAGCCATCGACCTTCACTATCTTCGAAAGCGATCAGATTGGGAGAGGCATCAATGAGCGTGCGCAGGCGAAATTCACTTTCCCTGAGTGCATTGATGATCTCCTTTGGGTTAGTGACTCTCCACCAGCGCCCAAGAACGGCATAAACCTTTCCGTTTTCGTCTCTGAGGGGAGTGTAGAAAGTGTCAAAAAAGTGCTCACTGCCATCAGGCAACATGATGGCATCGCGCTCGTGGGATACCGCTTCACCGGATAGCGCAATGTCTTCATCATGATGAAAGCCGCGCCAGCCTTTTTCAGCATTTCCCAAACACATGTCGTCAGGCCAAAAATCAGTATCGGGCTTGCCTATCAGGTCTTGTGGTCTGAGATTAAGCATTGCTGCGAATTCAGAATTAACCCGCAGATAACAGTGCCGTGCATCCTTGACGAAGATCCAGTCTGTACGATCGTCAATGGCGAACTGTAGCAGGTCTTCTATCCACAATTTTTCACTCATGAATTATTTATCTTCCACAAGATACAGTAGCTGGAACTCAGAATTTTTAATATATGCCAGCCTCAGGCTGCGGTCTTAAATTAGCGACAATCTATGTTATACATGATAGCGATATACTGGTAAAACATCCTAATGACTTTAATTAGATACACCTCATAATATTTATAAAAAATGATGAAACTTGCTACCTGGAATGTCAACTCGCTCAATGTGCGCCTGGCTCATGTTCTGGACTGGCTGGCAACCAACCAACCAGATGTGCTGTGCCTGCAGGAAACCAAACAGGAGGACAGCAAATTCCCATACGCGGAACTGGCGCAGGCTGGTTATCAGGCGATCCATCATGGTCAGAAAACATACAATGGCGTTGCTATTCTGAGCCGCCACCCACTCACGCAGATACATACCGATATTCCCGGTTTTGCGGATGATCAAAAACGCATCATCGCAGCCAATGTAGATGATATACGTTTCATTTGCGCCTACATCCCCAACGGGCAGGCCGTGGATTCCGACAAATACATTTATAAGATGAAGTGGCTGAAGGCCCTTGGCAAATGGCTTGCAGAGGAGTTGGTAAAGTATCCGAAGCTGGTGTTGTTAGGAGACTACAACATTGCACCTGAAAATAGAGACTGCCATGATCCCGCGGCATGGGAGAGCCAGATACTGGTCAGCCCGCTGGAGAGAGAAGCTTTTCAGCTTCTGCTGGGTTTAGGGTTGACAGACGCTTTCCGGTTGTTTGAACAAGCCGATAAGAGTTTTAGCTGGTGGGATTATCGCATGATGGGATTTCGGCGAAACTTTGGTATGCGCATAGATCATATTCTGCTGTCACAGCCGCTGGTGAAAAGCTGTACGGCGTGCTGGATAGATAAAGCGCCGCGCAAGTTGGAGCGACCATCGGATCATGCGCCGGTAGTGGCTGAACTACAATTCTGATGAAAAAAAACGGAGCCTAAGCTCCGTTTTTTTTCAAATGAACCCTACTAATTACTTAGCAGCTGGTGCAGCGGCGTCATCCTTCTTTTCTACAGCCTTCTTAGCCTTCTTAGCCTTCTTTGCTGGAGCAGCTGGCTTTTCAGCCTTGGCAGCGTCAGCAGCTGGAGCAGCGGCAGCAGGAGCAGCAGCAGGTGCTGGAGCAGCAGGAGCGGCAGCATCAGCAGCAAAAGCGTTAACAGAAACAGCAAACAGACCGGCGATCAGTGCAGCAACAAACTTGTTCATGGTTTTCCCTTAAAATAAAAAATTGAAACTAAAGTTAGAAATGCAATCTAAAATCCATAGTGTGCATTTCAGTGCTGCACAATATCTCTATAACCTTTCGTGAACCTTTCATGCGTGTACTAATTGTTGAAGACGATCCCACTCTGGCTGATGGCCTTATTCGGTCACTCACTCAGTCTGGACATGCAATTGATAGCGCCAGTAACGGTGAACAAGCCAACCTGATGTTGCAGGAATCGATTTATGATCTGGCCATACTTGATCTGGGGTTACCTAAAATGGATGGACTTGAGGTTCTGCGTCGTTTGAGAGGCCGCGGCGGCCGCACTCCAGTGCTGATACTGACCGCCCGCGATGCTGTGGAGAGTCGGGTGCAAGGTTTGGATGCCGGTGCCGATGATTATCTTACCAAACCGTTCGATCTGGTCGAACTGGAAGCACGTATCCGTGCACTTATCCGTCGTGGCCAGCTAGGCAGCAACGCTGCACTGAGTTGCGGAAAATTGAGTTTTGATACCGCCGGACATAGGGCACTATGTGATGGGGAAGCCATTGAGTTGTCTGCGAGAGAATTAGGTGTACTCGAGGTGTTGATGTTAAGGCAAGGCAAAGTGGTGAACAAAGAGCAGATCATGGAAGCTTTGTGTAACTGGGATGCGGATATTGGTGACAACGCAATCGAGGTCTATATCCACCGATTACGCAAGAAGCTGGAGTTTTCCGGTGCGCGGATACGTACCATCCGCGGCTTGGGATATTTGCTGGAACACGAATAAGCGAGCATGAATAAGCAAATCTCATTACGACGGCAATTGTTATTCTGGCTGATCATTTCGCTTACGCTGATTTTGAGCATAGGGGCAGTAGCTTCCTATTATCGGGCTTCTTATTTTGCCAACCTGGCCTATGATCGCTCGCTGTTTCGCGCAGCGCTGGCGTTAGCCGATCAGGTAGAAGTGATCAGAGGTCAGGTGGTGGTTGATTTACCACAGGAAGCACTTGATCTGCTTGAATATGACAAGGATGACTGGATCTATTATCAAGTGACCGGCCCTAACGGTGAGCTGGTTACCGGGGATAAGGGCATACCTCCACCGACCCACTTGCCGCAAGCGGGCAAGCATATTTATTACGATGCTGTGTTCGATGACAAACCTGTAAGGGTCACGGCATTTTCGTTGCCGCTTACGGGTACCAGTGCCGATGGCGATGTACTGGTGCAAGTAGCGGAAACCCTTTCCAAACGCGAAACCATGGTAAGAGAGATCATGGAAGCAACCATTATGCCGCAGTTGCTGATCACCTTACTGGCGACTTTATTGATGCTGTATGGCGTTAAACGAGGACTGTTGCCGCTGGATCGATTACGCCAGGCTCTCAGTCTGCGTTCGCATCGCGACCTTAGTCCGGTTCCCGAAGCAGGTGCGCCGCTGGAAGTACAACCTTTACTAAGTGCCATGAATGATCTGATGCAACGCGTACAGGAAGCCATAGGCTTGCAGCAACGCTTCATCGCTGATGCTTCACACCAGTTGCGCACTCCGTTGGCCGGCCTGCAAACGCAAGCCGAAATGGCCTTGCGCGAGCAGGATCCGCAAGCTGTGCGTAATGCCCTGGAACATATTCGCTCCAGTACCGTCAGACTTTCACATCTGATCCATCAATTATTATCACTGGCTCGAGTAGAACCCGGTTCCGGACGCGATCTGGGTTTGGAAGCACTGGACCTGGCATCGCTGGCTCGCGAAGTAACCTCGGAATGGGTTGCTCCGGCACTGGCAAAGCAGATTGATTTGGGATTTGAAGCGGCAACTTTGCCGGTAATGGTGTCTGGTGACGCCGTGTTACTGCGGGAAATGTTATCCAATCTCGTGGATAACGCCATCCAGTACACACCCGTGGGTGGTGAAGTTACGGTGAGCGTGGTATCAGATCAGGAATATGCAAAACTGGTGGTTGAAGACAATGGCATAGGTATTCCACAAGCCGAAACTGAACAGGTATTCGAGCGTTTCCATCGCGTGTCGGATAGTAATGGCACAGGTTGCGGTCTGGGCTTGGCCATCGTACGCGAAATCGTACATGCGCACGATGCTCAGATTACGCTGAATCCCGGATCTGAAGGTCGAGGCACTCGTGTTGAGGTGACATTACCACTGAGTGCGGTTATCTAACCGTGATCGATACTCACCTGACCTTGATTTCAAGTTGCTTCAGCTTGCGATAAAGGTGCGTTCGTTCCAGCCCCACCGCATCTGCCACTCGACTCATGTTACCGGCGGCTTTGGCAATCTGGTGCTCGAAATACAAACGCTCGAACTGGTCTCTGGCTTCGCGCAAAGTTTGATCCAGAGAAACCGGTACCGTCATCGTAACCGTATCGGCTGATTGCATGGGAGCCTCCAGACCTTCGAATTCCTGTAACACACGCTGTACATCTTCGGCTTTGACGACATCCCCTAAACTACCCAGCATCAGTCTTTGTACCACATTCTCCAGTTGTGCCAGATTTCCCGGCCACGAAGCATTGCGCAGCATGTTCAAAGCCGCCGTATCAAATTCACGATAACCTATTGTGTCACTTGCACTTACCTGATCACCCAGGGCGCGAGCGAGTTCCGGAATATCTTCCTTATGCTCATCCAGCGCAGGGATCCGTACAGTGAGTGAACTGACCGCTTGCAGTAAAGCATCATCGAACTGGTGTGCAAGTACCAGCTTGAGCAAGTCGCGTGATGTTGAACATACGATACGCACCTCATATTTATCGTATTTTTGCAGTAATAACAGCAAACCTTTTTGCTGATTGTTGTTCAGTTCGGAGATTTCATGGCAGAACAGCAGGCCACCCTGCGCCAATTCCAGTAATTCCAATGGGGCTTGCACTAGTTTTTCAGGGTTTTCCAACGCCAGTAATGGCGTGTCCGGTTTGTGCAAAGCACGTGCGCACAATTCAACTCCGCAGCCCTGGGCACCGATAAGCAATAAGGGAGTTTTTAACTCTGCCGCATGCTCAAGGCGCTGACGCAATTCAAGTATGGGCGGGCTTTTACCAAGATTGATCAGGCTCAACATTTGCTGAGGCATGCGTTCGCCATGCTTGAGTGCAGCGCCCACCGTTTTCAGCAACTTTTGCAAGGCGATCGGTTTTTCCAGAAAATCAAAAGCCCCTATGCGCGTCGCTTCCACAGCAGTATCCACAGTGGCATGCCCCGACATCATCACTACCGGCATGGTGAGCAAACCGCCACTCCCCCATTCCTTAAGTAAGGTTACACCGTCGCAGTCGGGCATCCAGATGTCCAGCAATACCAGATTCGGCTGCTGATGCTGGCGGTACTCGCGCGCCTGTGCTGCGTTCTCAGCCAATACCACGTGGTAACCTTCATCTTCCAGAATGTCGCGCAGTAGTTCACGGATGCCAACTTCATCATCTACGACCAGAATATGACGTGCACTCATGCGGCTTGCTCCAGATGCGTTTCTATTAAAGGCAACACGATTGTGATTGCCGCGCCCCCTTCTGTGCGGTTTCTGATGTGTATTTCTCCATGATGTTCTTCCACGATCTTTTTCACGATGGCCAAACCTAAACCCGTACCATGGTGCTTGGTCGTTACATAAGGCTCAAACGCCCGCGTAATCAGCTCTTCAGGAAAACCACTACCGTTATCGGCTATGGTGAGCCTGATCATGCCATTTCTTTTCAAACTACTGATCTGGATGCTGGGTTCCGGTTTTTCTTGCAACGCATCCTGTGCATTTTGCAAGAGGTTATGCAATACCTGCCGTAACATGGTGGCATCACCGCGCACCAGAGCACTGCTCTTAGGGATGTCCAGATTAATCTTGATGCCTGACGGCTCATACAATGCCAAAACTTCCATAATGAGCCCATTGAGATCCAACTCGGATAAATTCAGTGCGGGTGCCCGCGCATACTCACTAAATTCGTTCACCATGCTTTTTAATGCGGTCACCTGGCTCACGATGGTGTGTGTGGCTCTCTGTAATACCTGAGCATCTGCGGCATCCAGTTTGCCGGTCAGTTTATGTTCCAGACGTTCTGCCGAAAGCTGTATCGGGGTAAGAGGATTCTTGATCTCATGTGCCAGACGTCTCGCTACCTCACCCCAGGCAGCATTGCGTTGCGCCTGAATCAGGTTGGAAATGTCGTCGAACACCACCACGTAACCGCTATCACTACCCGCAGGTAAGCGACTGCCACGAACCAGCAATACTTGTGTTCCTTGTTGTCCGGAAATTTCAAGTTGTTCTTGCCACTCAAGAATGTCGGGCTTTTGCAAATGCGCCATCACTACCTCGGAAAAGCTTTTCAGAGTAGGCTGTTTTTCTGCAAGTGCTGACAACGTTGTTTGTTGCACAGATTTTCCAGTGACTCCTAAAATCTGCACTGCTGCAGGATTGCAGGCGCGAACTGCATACTGATCATCCAGAGCCAGCACCCCGGAAGACAAGTTGGCGAGTATGGCTTCCAGATAACCTCTGGCTGCCTCAATCTCACTACGATGCTTATCCGTAGCCAATGTGGCTTCTCGCAATTGCTTGGTCATGCTATTAAACGAACGCACCAGAATGCCCAGCTCATCCTTGCCTTGCGCAGGCAGCACAATGTCATAATTACCGCTAGCGATCGCTCGCGTGCCTTCCGCAAGAAGACCCAGCGGGGCTGAAAGTCGACGGCTCAGAACAAAAGCAAACGATACCGCCGACAACATCGCCAGCATCAACACCAATGTGAGCGTGAGTGCGAACACCTTTTTGAGTGCGTCACGCGCAAAAGACAACTCCTGATAATCCTGATAGACCGCTTGTACCGATTCTGCAGTGTCCGAGAGTGCCTTTGGCACCGGCGTCATCAATTGCAGCATACGCGATTCACCATGCAAATCCTGCGTATTAACCGGTGTTATCACCCTTAAATAAAGGCCTTTGCCGGAAATCGGGTCTATCTCGCCATGGGCGCGTTGTCTGGATTTTCTGATTTGTTCGATGCTTGGCAGTTCCGGCAGAAAGCTGGAAGAGTCACTACTGGAAAAAGCGACAATACGCCCTTGAGGGGTCAGTAACACAGCATCCTGGACCCCGGATTTTTCTCTCAGGTCATTCAGTGCGCTGACTTGAGTACTAACGCCCTGTAACGCAAGCGATGCTGCCATATTTTCGCTTTTGTCTTCCAGGTCATGCAGCATAATATCCAGCGTGCTCTGGCCTAACTTCAGCCCCCCTTCCAGCGCAGCTTCCACCTTGACGTTAAACCATGACTCAATAGCACGCGTTAGAAAATTAACGGAAACACCGTAGACCAGCAAGCCTGGAATAATCGCCATCATGGCAAACATGCCCAATAAACGTAACGTCAGGCGGCTGCCCATGACGTGGTTGCGGATCTGACGCGACAGTTTCCACAATTGCCATGCAACCAGCGCTGCCAGAAAACATGCCAACGCAATGTTCAAACCCAGCAATATGGTGTAACTGTGGCCTGAAACGGCAGTATTGGCGCTTGCGTGCGATAGCATGTAAAGCAGCGCCCCACCCAGTGCAATTCCGATAACAACGATGTAATTCACGGTTTTTTGCTATGCCTATGCCTGTCTATTTACCGGCTTCCGGTTTTTCCAGCACCGGTATCCAGCGGTGACGTTCCGACACCAGATTCCAGCTTTCCGAGCCGATAGCAGAAACCTGCAAAGGTTTGGGTAATTTGTTCTGATCCAGTCGCATACGCAACATGGCATAGTAAGGAGCTTCTTTTTTAATCGCTGTTTTCTCCATCACTGTCCACGCACGCACCTTACCCAGTTCTTCAATGGCTTCCTGCAGTGTTGCGTAAGTGGATTGCCGTGTGCCGGAGGTTAATAGATATTGTCTGGAAAGCGCGTGATAACTGAGACGCATGGATAAGCTGGCACTGGATATTTCCTGATCAAGCCAGTATTTGTTCGGCTCCATTAGTACAAATTCCACCAGGAAATTCAGCGTCACACCTCGGTTGATAGCCTCTTCTACCTCGCGACTGAAAGTAAGCCCGAAGTCTGCATTGATCTGGTAAGTTTCTTCTTCTGCCTGTAATTCAGCACGTTCAACATTGATACCGTCAGCGTGCACAGCAGCAGTGGCGAGCAGAAGCAAGACCATCAGGCAAGCGTTAAGTCTTTTGTAGCAGTGCGTAATAAAAACCGTCATGTTGGTCACAAGGTATCAGTTGTTGTTCCTTCACGCCCGGTGGTGGCAATGCTCTGGCATCATGATGTGACGAGAGAAATGCCTTTATTTGTTGCTGGTTTTCCTGTTCAAATACCGAGCATGTGGCGTACAGCAATTTACCACCCTTTGCCAATGTTGACCATAAACCATGCAGGATTGCTGCTTGTTGCGCACAAAAACCATCAATATCTTCCTCGCGCCTTAACCATTTGATATCGGGATGGCGGCGTACGATACCCGATGCCGTGCACGGCACATCGGCCAGAATACGGTCATAAGCCTGCCCGTCCCACCATTTTTGCGGTTCGGCCGCATCGCCCGCCTTTACATTGGCTGTCAGCTCTAATCTCTGCAGATTACTACTGACTTTTTCCAGCCGTGCAGGATCATGGTCCAGCGCCAATAGCTCGATATCTGCCAATTCCATTAAATGCGCTGCTTTCCCGCCGGGTGCACTGCAGGCATCCAGCACTCTCATTCCCGGTTGTACATCAAGTGCGGGTGCGGCAAATTGCGCGCCCAGATCTTGTACGGAAACTTCACCCTGAAAAAAACCGGGGACTTTATCTACATTGACCGGTTTTGTAAGCAGCACTCCAAATTCACCCACTATTTCGGCTTCTATATTTTCGGCAATTAATTTGGCCATATATGCTGCGCGCGACAGTTTGCGAGTGTTCACGCGTAAAGTCATGGGAGGGTGCTGATTGCCCGCCACCAGCATAGCTTCCCATTGCTGGGGATATTGTTTTTGTAATTTCTTGATCCACCAGCGGGGCCACGCATGTTGGATAGCTGGGTCTTGCGGCAAGTTTTTCTGCAGGTCTGCACGTTGGCGCAAATAATTACGCAACACTGCATTGACCAAGCCTTTTGCCCAAGGTTGCTTGAGCTGAGCCGCAGCCTCCACAGCACTGTTGACGACAGCATGTGTCGCATTTTTGCTGTATTCAAGTTGATATAGCGAAACCAGTAATAAATCACCTACCCGTTCGTCTGTCAGCGGGCGATCCAGCAATTGCGCTAGCAGCGCTTCCAAGCGGGTAAGCCAGCGCAAAGTGCCGTAGCTCAGATCTTGCAGGATACCGCGTTGTTGTGGCGTGAATTGTTTAGGGCGCAACTCCTCCAATACCTGATTGAGATTGCGCCCGGACAGTACTTGACGCACTACCTGTGCGGCGATAAGTTGAACTTGATTCACAAGCTATTCACTGGCTATTCATACCATCGCCAGGAGTCGTGCCACACGCTCTTCGGTTTGTGGATGGGTGCTGAACAAACCTCTGAGACCATTGGCAGACAAGGGATTGATGATCATCATTTGCGCTGTTTCAGGATGCTGTTCGGCAGCATCCATTGGTATCTGATGTGCATAATTATGGATCTTTTTCAAAGCCGCGGCTAACGCTTCCGGGTCGCCGCAAATTTCCGCTCCACCGCGGTCCGCCTCAAACTCACGCGAACGCGAAATCGCCATTTGTATCAGCATTGCAGCAATCGGAGCAAACAGCATGATCAGCAAACCTACTATCGGATTGACGCTACGCTCGTTATCTCGGCTACCACCGGAAAAAAACATGGCGAATTGTGCAATGGAAGAAATAGCACCGGCGATAGTGGCGGAGATAGTGGAGATCAAAGTGTCACGATGTTTAACATGGGTTAATTCATGCGCCATGACACCACGCAACTCACGTTCCGAGAGCATGCTGATGATACCGCTGGTGGCCGCTACTGCGGCATGTTCCGGGTCGCGACCGGTAGCGAAGGCATTGGGTTGGGCCTCATCAATGATGTAGACCTTGGGCATGGGCAAACCGGCATTCTGCGATAGTTCTCGAATCATATTGTAGAACCTGGGTGAGCTATTTTCATCCACTTGCTGTGCGTTATACATCTTCAGTACCGCCGTGTCCGAGAACCAATAGGCGTAGGCATTCATCACACCTGCCAGCAACAAGGCGATCAACATACCTCCTGCGCCGCCCAGTGCCGCGCCTACCGCACCGAATAAAGCGACGATACCTGCCATTAAAATAGAGGTTTTCAACCAATTACCAAACATAAAAACGACCTTTCATGGGTTGTCACGGTATTGCTTAGATGGTGGAAGTCAGCAAAAATTCAAGTATCAAAGCGCATGCCTGCTTTGAGTGGGTTTCCTGCCAGAAACTCCTTCCAGCCTAAACGTTTACCACCCGGTTTTTGCAGTTCGGTGATACACAGAGCGCCCTCCCCGCAGGAGACGATAATGCCGTTATCCAGGCCTGCGATTTCTCCCGGCGTTCCGCGCCATTGAGCGGCGGATGCAAACCATATTTTCCACATTTCTCCGTTCATGGTGGCGGTCGCAACAGGAAACGGATTAAATGCGCGCACCTGGCGCGATAATTCTATGGCGCTTCGTTGCCAGTTGATCGGTGCTTCTGCTTTTTGCAATTTTTCCGCATAGGTAACCAATCTTTCATCCTGCGGCTCGGCCTTTAGCGAACTCAATTGTGCCAGTGTCTCCACAATCAAGCTGCCGCCTTGAGCTGCCAGCGCATCGTGCAATGTCTGCGCCGTATCCTGGGGAGTGATCGCTACGATCCCTTTTTTCAACATCGCACCCGCGTCCAGTGCAAGCAGTACCTGCATGATCGTGACACCGGTTTCGCAATCCCCTGCCAACAAAGCACGCTGTATCGGCGCTGCACCGCGCCAGCGCGGTAGCAATGAGGCATGGATATTGAGGCAACCGTTTTTGGGCATGTCCAGCACCACCTGCGGAATGATCAGGCCGTATGCTGCTACCACCATGACATCCGCGTCAGCGGCTGCAATGCGCGCCTGCACGTCCGCAGATTTAAGGGTTTCAGGTTGGAAAACCGGAAGACCATGCGCTAATGCCAGCTCCTTCACCGGACTGGATTTCAGTTTCATGCCTCGTCCGGCAGGCCTGTCTGGCTGAGTGAGTACCAACTCAATCGTGTGCCCTGCGGCAATCAATGCAGCCAGTGCAGGAACGGCGAATTCTGGCGTACCAGCAAAAATAAGTTTCATGGGGTTCTAACCGCGTAGCCTTGTCGTCAAACCTTTGAGAAAATTTCGCAGTATCTGATCGCCGCAGTCACGATAGTTTTTGTGACCCTTTTTTCTGAACAAGGCACTTAATTCAGGTTTGGATATCTGGAAATCCGCCAGCCCCAGAATGTCGTGCATGTCTTCTTCCCTGAGTTCAAAAGCCACACGAATTTTCTTGAGTTTGGTATTGTTGGACAGTCTGGCACGCGGGTTTTTGTCTGGAACAGATTGTGTTTCAAGCTTGCCGCGCTTGAAAACGATCAAGCCATCCAGAAAAGCCGTCATGATCTCGTCATTGCATTCGACATAGCCTTCTTCGTCTTCCCTTCTGAGCAGGCTGGCAATTTCTGTCTTTTCCACCGTCACTTCCACAAGTTTGCAAATTTCTACAATTTTATTCTCGCTCAGATCCAGGGCGTAACGCAGACTTCTTAGTACATCGTTATTGGTCACACTAAACTCCAGTTAATTATTAAGTGCTTTTTACCACGCTTAAGCAGGTTCAAACAACAATTCAGATTTCAAGCAAGTCTGCATCAAGGTAAAATCCTGCTTTATTATTTATTTATTCAACGGAATCCTTATGCCTGTTCATTTAGAAAATCCCGACCCTGCTAGTTTATTGCCCGTTAATGGCGTTACTCTGGGGTTTGCCCAGGCACATATACGCAAACCTAACCGCAAGGATTTGTTGGTGATTCATCTAGCACTCGATAGCCGTGTCGCAGGTGTGTTCACACAGAACCGTTTTTGCGCGGCTCCGGTACTTGTGTGCCGCGAGCATTTGAAGTCCGGTGCTGACATTCGTGCATTACTGGTGAATACCGGCAATGCCAACGCCGGGACAGGAGAAGAAGGTTTACAACACGCCCTGCGCAGTTGCGAAGAACTGGCAAGCTTGTTGGGCATTGCAAGCAATCAGGTGCTGCCATTTTCCACCGGCGTGATCATGGAGCCATTGCCTATAGACCGCGTGATCGGTGGCATGCCAGCTTGTATCAATAACCTGGTTGAGAATAACTGGGCGGCAGCCGCGGAAACCATCATGACCACCGACATCGTGGCCAAGGGTGCATCCCGACAAATATCAATAGACGGCAAAACCATCACCATCACCGGTATTGCAAAAGGTTCCGGCATGATTCATCCCAATATGGCAACCATGCTGGGTTATATCGCGACCGATGCCGCGATTGCGCAACCGGCATTGGAACAGCTGATCTCACATGCAGTGAACCGCTCGTTTAACTGCATTACAGTGGATGGCGACACCTCTACCAATGACTCTCTGATTCTGATGGCAACCGCTAAAGCCGGAAATGCAGAAATCACCGATAGCAGGAGCACAGGTTATGTTGCCTTGCGGGATGCCGTCACAGAGGTTGCCGCCTTGCTGGCGCAAGCCATTGTGCGGGATGGCGAGGGCGCAACAAAATTCATCACCATCCAGGTCGAAGGCGGTCACAATGAAGCCGAATGTCGCAAGGTCGGCTACGCTGTGGCACATTCGCCCTTGGTTAAAACCGCATTTTTTGCCTCTGACCCCAACCTGGGTCGGATATTAGCTGCGGTAGGCTACGCCGGCATAGATGATCTGGACGTTAACCAGATGAAGTTATATCTGGATGATGTACTGGTCGCTGAGAATGGTGGTCGCGCGCGCAGCTATCAGGAAAGCGATGGGCAACGGGTAATGAAACAGGCAGAGATACTGGTGCGTATCACATTGGGGCGCGGAGCAGCTGAAGCCACGATATGGACCTGCGATTTCTCCTACGATTATGTGAAGATCAATGCGGATTATCGTTCCTGATGTCAGATTTCGATCATCTCATCGCACGCGCCGAGCTATTGATTGACCGTATCGAAAGCCTGCTGCCGCAGGCTGTAAACGAGCCTGACTGGTCTGCCCTGGCATGGAGGTGGCGCAAACAGCAAGGCCGAGGTTATTTGCAAGCAGTCGCGCACCCCCAATATCTGCGACTCACTGATCTGAAAGGTATCTCCAATCAACTTGAAACGGTTGAGCGCAACACGCGCCAGTTTTTGCAAGGCGTGCCAGCCAATAACGTGCTTCTTACAGGTGCCAGGGGAACAGGGAAGTCGTCACTGGTTAAAGCGTTGCTGAGCAGCTTTGCCAATCAGGGCTTACGTCTGCTGGAAGTAGAAAAACAGGATCTGGTGGATTTGCCGGAGATCACCGATCTATTGGCAGACCGTTCCGAACGCTTCATCATTTTTTGCGATGACCTATCGTTTGATGTTGATGATCCAGGTTACAAGGCACTTAAGGTTGCACTGGATGGCTCTGTTTGCGGTATGTCGGACAACATGCTGATTTATGCCACCTCCAACCGTCGCCATCTGATGCCGGAATTCATGGCTGAAAATCTGGAGACGACTTATCACGAGGACGAAATCCGTCCTGGCGAGACTATAGAAGAAAAAATTGCTTTATCGGAACGCTTCGGTCTCTGGTGCTCGTTTTACCCGTTCGATCAGGATGAGTACCTGACTATCGTGAAGTCGTGGCTACAGCATTTCGGCATTGCCAGATTGACTCCCAATATGCGCCGTGCTGCCTTGCAGTGGGCGCAAGGACGTGGTTCGCGTAGCGGTCGCGTGGCGTGGCAGTTCGCCCGTGACTGGGCAGGACAACACCAGCTCCATGACTGAAATCGTAGATGCGGCAGTTGCCGTGATGCTGCGTAGCGATGGCACAGTGTTGCTGGCGCAACGCCCGGCAGATAAGACTTGGGCCGGGTGGTGGGAATTCCCTGGCGGCAAGATAGAAACCGGCGAAAATGCAAGTGCAGCGCTAAAACGGGAGTTGCAGGAAGAGCTGGGTATCGCTGTCCAAGTGTTCTACCCATGGATCACGCGTGTATTCAGTTACCCTGAACGTACGGTCAGATTGCATTTCTTCACCGTTTGGAAATGGCAGGGTGAACCGTTTGGCAAAGAAGGCCAGCAACTTTCCTGGCAAGACCCTTTTAACACTTCCGTCAGTCCGTTGCTACCGGCCAACCTGCCGGTGATGCAGGCATTGCGCCTTTCTCCGGTCTACGCTATCTCCAACATGACAGAAATGGGAGAAGCTGCTTTCTTCAGCGCGCTACGGCAAGCTCTGGAGAAGGGATTGGAACTGATTCAGCTACGCGAAAAGCAACTTTCCTTCGCTGAACAAAAACGCTTTGCAACAAAGTTGATCGCCGAAGCCCGACCCTACGGTGCAAAAATCATCATCAATGGTAATGAAGAGTTGGCGAGAGAAGTTGGCGCAGATGGTTTGCATCTACCCTCATCATTGCTGATGTCCACCAGTAAAAAACCTGATGGCTTATTGTGCGGTGCCTCCTGTCACAACGCGGCAGAGATTGCACATGCTGCAGCACTGGGACTGGACTACGGATTGCTAGGGGCAGTCAAAGCGACCGCAAGTCATCCGGACGGAACAGCGCTGGGTTGGGAGAAATTTGCAGAGCTAGCTCAATATCAACCTTTACCGATCTACGCGCTGGGCGGGATGGGCATGGGGGATATCGTTAACGCATGGGAGCATGGGGCGCACGGGATCGCCATGTTGCGAGGGGCTTGGTCCTGAGGTCAGGACGCTGCTTTAACCGGCACTGTGATTTTCTGTTTAAAAACCTTGCCGCTTTTGTCCTTGAAAGTTAACAGCATATCAACCTGATTTCCGGTCGTGAACGGTTTTTTCATATCGAACAACATCAGATGAAACCCGCCAGGGGCTAATTCAACAGCTTTGTTTGCGGGTAGATCAAGCGTATCCAGCATGCGCATTTTCATCACGCCATTATTCATCGACATCTCATGAATCTCTACAGTCCCCGCCATTTTGCTTTCCACCTTGATAAGCTGCATATTGACAGGGCTTTTCAGCGTCATGTAGGCGGCGCCTACTTCCTGACCTGGCTTGGTTTCGCGCACCCAGGCTTGACTGACGGTGACATCGGCAAAAGCTGTGATACTGAAAAATATTAAAGCAAATAGACTAGTTTTTTTAATCATGTTCGTCTTCCAACGAAGGTTGCGGGGCTTCTGGAATACGGTAACCTTCGTTCGCCCACTGACCTAAATCGATCATTTTGCATCGCTCACTGCAAAATGGCCGCCAGGGATTGCTGGGGCTATATTCAGAATATTTGCCGCAACCTGGACATAGAACTTTACGGGAAGAAGCCATGACTTGCGTTTAAAGATTACATAAAGCCAGTTGAAATTCAAAATCCAGCTCGCAACCACGTGATTTTTGTGCGCCTTCATAACTGCTGAAGCGGATATTGATCGCGTATTTGTTGGCGCTGATTTCAGGGAAACAGGTGGTATCTTCCGGCAAACTGACACGTAACATCTGCGATGGTTTGGCTCCACTTAACATTTGCTGATATCCGCCTTGGCTTGCCTGACAGACCATGGGCGCGCCGCTACCGCGCAGGATATGCAAAATGACACGCAATGCAATCTCCAGCGCTTGCAGCGGTTCCATCCATAATTCCAGGTCCGCTTGGCGAGATTCGGCTGGCAGACCTAGCCAGAAATGATAGGAAGGTACGTCGAATTCGCAAGCACCGCCAGGAATCACCGCGCGCTGCTTGACTGCCATCAACCATTCGTTATCCCGCAACGGTTGACCGATACGACCGGTCATACCACGCAGCCCTATGAGTGCTTGGGAAATGTCCTGGAGCAAGGCTTTGAGTGTATCTTCGGCAATCACCGGGTTGCCACGCAGACTTTCCATCATCTGCTTTTGCCGATCAAGTTCCTGCAACAGGTCGGATTTAAGATCGGATCGGTCTATTAGTTCCAGCACCTGAAACATGGTGAGCAATGCAGTGTGGTGATGAAACTCATGCTCGCCAGTAGTAAAGAAGCGCATTTTGGCGAACAAATCCTCCAGCCGCAACATAATGCGGATACGCTCATTGCAAGGATAGTCGTAAGTTGGCACGAAAAACCTTTTAAACTCTATATCGCTAAGATAACGCCTAAGTTAAACATCTTATTATGTTAAGCGCTTTATTTCGTGTGGATTATGGGGAGAATTAGATAACTATGCAAGTGATAAGTATTTTTCATGCATTTCCACCACTTTTGCTTTTAATTCTTCAAATCCGCCATCGTTAACGATCACATCATCAGCTTGAGCTAATCGCCGTTGTCTTGGGCATTGTGCCGCCATCACCGCGCGTACTGTTATGTCATTGATGTTGCCTCGACTTAAAGCGCGTTGCAACTGCATTTGCTCCGCGCAATCGATCACTAAACTGCGTTGAATAATATGCTGATATGCGTTCGTTTCAAACAGCAAAGGAACGACGATAATTGTGTAAGGAGATGAATTGGATTGTGTTAACGCGGTGAGTACCTGTTCACGGATCAGCGGGTGCAAAAACTCCTCCAGCTTTTTCCTGGCAACGGCATCGTTGAATACCAGATCACGTAACTTGACACGATCCAGCTTACCATCGACAGTTATAAGGCCTTTTCCGAAAAGATTTTCGATGGAAGTAAGCGCTGGCTCACCAGCGGCAGTCAACTGATGCCCAATAACATCAGTATCAATGATGTCCACCCCCAGCTGGGCAAACATGTGGGCCGCCGTGCTTTTGCCGCTGCCTATGCCGCCCGTCAATCCTATGATTAATTTCATAGACAGAGCTTCACAAGTAAAACATTCATAAATAAAGCATGGTGAGTTGTGGCCTGAAAAATAGCAGGCACATGGCACTTAGTGCGAGATAAGGCCCAAATGGGATCTTGCTCAAAATATCCTTTTTTCCGAACAGAATCATGCCCAAACCAACGACAGAAGCAGAAACACCGGAGATCACCAGCATCGCCGGTAAAGCCTGCCAGCCAAACCACGCTCCGATGACTGCCATCAACTTGAAATCGCCATAACCCATTCCTTCTCTGCCTGTGATCAAACTGAATATCTTTGCCACAATATAAGGAATAAAGTAACTCGCTACTGCGCCTATCACTGCAGATTTCAAATCGGCAAATCCGTTTACCGCGTTAAATAACAATCCTGCCCATAACAATGGCAGGGTAATGCTGTCAGGCAGCAATTGAGTATCAAGGTCTATGAACGTCAGTGCAATCAAACCTGCTACTAGAAAAAAAGCAGCAAACGCAGGTAAACCAAGCCCGAATCTGGAGGCGATCTCTGCCGCTAGTATGGCCATCAATGCCTCAACAACAGGGTAACGCAAGCTTATAGGTACTTTACAGGCGCTACATTTACCAGCCAGGTAGATATAGCTGAACATAGGAATATTTTCCCATGCCGTTAGCTGATGGCCGCAAGCCGGGCAACATGATCGCGGCGTCAGCAAATTGTATGTGTTGCTACTCTGGCTTGCCTTGCCTTGAGCTTCTTCCTGCCATTCGCTCTCCATGATGATGGGGAGTCTATGAATCACGACATTCAGGAAACTGCCGACCAGCAGCCCAAACAGCGCACTAATTTCGACAAAATAGTTGATGTGAAAGTCCATGACAGATAGCTTTGATAGGGTATCTTTATAAATTCAGGAGATTGTATCAGCCTGTCTTTAAAACCGTTAAAATTAGCCATGATTTACAATCTACTACGTCCGCTGCTTTTTCAACTGAATGCGGAACTTGCGCATCACGCTTCTTTATCTTCTCTGCATCTACTTCAAAAAACCGGTTTGAATGGCTTGCTGTTCGCTCCACCACCATTTTCTCCCCGGCAGGTTATGGGTTTGCAATTCCCTAACCCGGTTGGATTGGCTGCCGGACTTGATAAGAACGGTGCATATATAGACGCGCTGGCGTCCATGGGTTTCGGTTTCATTGAAATTGGTACGATCACGCCTCGACCTCAGCCTGGAAATCCTGAACCTCGTCTATTTCGGCTACCTCAGGCACAAGGCATTATCAACCGCATGGGATTCAACAACGACGGGGTAGATGCGCTCATACACAATGTACAGCGGGCAAAATTCAAAGGTATCCTGGGAATCAATATAGGCAAGAATTTCGATACCCCACTGGAAAAGGCTGCTGACGATTACCTAATCTGTTTACGTAAAGTTTATGCGTACGCCAGCTACATTACCGTCAATATCTCCTCGCCGAATACCAAGAACTTGAGACAGTTGCAGGAAAAATCAGCGTTAGATGATTTACTGTCTACGCTTAAACAAGAGCAAAAAATTCTGGCTGATAAACACGGCAAATACACACCGATCGTCCTGAAAATTGCTCCCGACCTGGAAGCAGAACAAATCACGGAGATCGCAGAACTGCTATTAAAGCATCAGGTAGATGGCGTGATCGCCACCAACACTACGTTATCCAGAACAGGAGTTGAAGGACTGCCTTATGCGGACGAAGCCGGCGGGCTTTCGGGGGCGCCTGTGCGCGAAAGATCGACTCACGTGGTACAGCAGTTATCACCTTTGCTTGGCAATGCTATCCCTATCATAGGGGTTGGCGGTATCTTAAGCGGGCAGGATGCGCTGGAAAAAATGAATGCTGGAGCAAGTCTGGTGCAGTTGTATAGCGGACTTATCTATCGCGGTCCGACTTTGGTTAGAGAAGCTGTTTTGAGCATTTCACGTTCATATTCCGGAAAATAACGCGCGATCACCGGTAAATCAAAACTTCTCAGGATACTGGTATTGGATTCTCGCTGTAACAAGAATTCAAACGAGTTGATAATCAGTTGCTCAACGCTGAACCGACCTTCACACATTTTCGCCATATAGTCCGGCGTTACAGTCACGATGTGAGTGGTAGGTGTGCGATCCTGCACCAAGACTTCGAATGTGGTTTCATTCAGTTTTTTCACTTGTATGCTTGGCATCAAGATTACCTTTCGAGTCTATGTTGTTTAAGCACCTAAGAAAATCGCTATGAAAAACCCGGAGGCATCTGCACCAGCCCTCTTACCATGGCAATGGTTATAGGCTTTTTAGTCGTTAGCGACCACTCGTCCAAAGCATCGAGCGTTGCCATTAACGTAGGAAGGTCGCGTCTGAGATGACGCAAACAGTATTCCACTACACCTTCCGGTAAACGCATACCACGTTCGAGCGCGTGGCTTTTCAGCGCCTGGATCTTTTCCAAATCTGTCAGGCCGGAGACTTGATAAACCAGCCCCCAGGCCAGACGTGTTTTGAGATCGTCACGCACTGTGAGTTGAGCAGGAGCGACATCAGAGGCCACCACTAATAATTTGCCTTGATCTCTGAATTGATTAAACAGGTTGAACAAAGCGATCTGTGCTGATTCGTCCAAAAACTGCACATTATCCAATGAGATCAATTCAGCCTGCTGTTCGACTATTTGCGCAGCCTGCGGAGCATCCAGATAAGCCGCTCTTAAACCATATCCATGAGCATTTGCCACCAGCGCACGTAGCAAATGGGTTTTGCCGCTTCCGGCTTCCCCCCATAATGTAAGTGAGCGCTGACTGAAGTCACGCTTGTCCAGATTACGCAGTACCTGCAGCAATTCATCATTGCCGCCTACGACAAAATTTTCCAGTGTCGGCGGTGAGGCTGGCTGAATATCCAGTAATAGTTGCTTCACAGTAAACTCTCAGCCCTGGGAAAAATCACTTTCCAGATAGCGATGGCGCAGATGACGCAAACCGACCAGCAGCGCGGCACTGGCTGGTAGCGCCAGCAGTACGCCAAAGAAGCCGAAAAGCTGACCAAAAGCCAGCAAAGCAAAGATCACCGCCACAGGATGCAAACCGATACGCTCACCAACCAGCCATGGAGTGACGATGGTGCCTTCGAGCGCCTGACCTACGCCGAATGCAATCAATACCGGTAACAACTCACGTAGTGACTGAAACTGCATCAATGCTGCCAGCACCGCTAAACTCAAACCTGTCGCCATTCCCAGATAGGGAATAAATACCAGCAAGCCGGTGACAATGCCGATGGGTAATGCGAAATCCAGACCGCTTATGTGTAAAGCCAAAGAGTAATAACTAGCCATCAGTAACATCACCGATATCTGCCCGCGCAGAAATTCGGAAAGTACTTGATCAACTTCTTGCGTGATTTGCAGCGTATTGCTGCGCCAGCGACGCGGAATCAAAATTTCAAGCTGCGCCAACATGCCTTTCCAGTCGCGTAATGCATAAAAAAATACTACCGGCACAAGTAATAAATTCAGAGCTATGCCGAACAAAGCCAAGCTGCCTGATTTTAGGGAGGGTAATAACTGCCCGACCAGACTGCCAGCATTAGTAAGATGATTGATCAGATAAGCCCTGACCTGATCCATGTCCATCGTGGCATCCACGCCGAAATTGACTTGCAGCCAAGGCAATGCGTGGAACTTAATCCAATCCATGGCGGTAGGCAGCCGTTCTACAAACAATTGTGTTTCATGTTGCACCAGCGGCGCCAGAATCAGAAGCAAGCCTGCAATAACACAAGCCAACAACAGCATGGTAAATAACACGGCCAGGGTCCGCGGGATACGCTTTCGCTCCATCCATCCTACCAACGGGTTGCAGATATAAGCCATCACCGCGGCTAGCAGGAATGGCGATAGAATAGGGCTTAGACGCCATAGCAACCAAATGGCGATGACCAGAGACATGCCGATGAGAACAGGGTTACGGCTGGTTGATGATTTATCTGAGACTTTGGGCATGGTTATCATTTCGGCATTACTGCGGTTTCGGGTAAAATTCAAACTTTAAGGCGGAATCCAGATGTGCCAGATATTGGAATCCCGCGCACCATTTAACACCAACAACCGCGAGCACACAACTTGAGCGCTATAAATCCAGAAAAAACTCCTATCAGCTACCGCGATGCAGGCGTTGACATGGAGGCGGGGGATGCACTGGTTGAAGATATCAAACCCTATGCCAAGCGTACCATGCGCCCTGAAGTACTGGGAGGCATAGGCGGCTTCGGCTCCTTGTTCGAAGTGCCGAAAAAATTCAAAAATCCGGTACTGGTTTCGGGCACCGATGGTGTAGGTACCAAGCTTAAACTGGCCTTTCAGCTCAACAAGCATGACACTGTAGGCATAGATCTGGTGGCGATGAGCGTCAATGACATACTGGTGCAGGGTGCAGAACCATTATTTTTCCTCGACTATTTCGCCTGCGGAAAACTGGAAGTCGGCACCGCTGCTCAAGTCATCAAGGGCATTGCGCATGGCTGCGAACAATCCGGATGCGCACTGGTAGGCGGTGAAACTGCGGAAATGCCTGGCATGTACCCGCCGGGAGAATACGATCTGGCGGGGTTTGCTGTTGGCTGCGTGGAAAAAGAAAATATCATTAACGGTTCAACCATTGCAGCCGGAGACGTAGTGCTGGGGCTGGCTTCCAGCGGCGCCCATTCCAACGGCTATTCTTTGGTGCGCAAACTGATCGAATTATCCGGCATCGATATGGATAGCGACTTTCATGGCAAGCCTTTCCGCGATGTGGTGATGGCGCCAACACGTATTTATGTGCAGCCGCTGCTCAAGCTGCTGGCAACCTTGCCTGTGAAAGGGATGGCGCACATCACAGGCGGCGGGTTGACCGAAAATATTCCTCGCGTTTTGCCGGAAAACCTCACTGCTGAATTGGAAAAAGGTAGTTGGGAAATGCAGCCGTTATTTCAGTGGATGCAAGCACAAGGCAACATGGCTGATGCCGAGATGTTCCGCACTTTCAACTGCGGCATCGGTATGGCAGTGATCGTGGCGGCGGCGGATGAAGCCCGGGCAATGGAATTGTTAACATTGGAAGGTGAGCAGGTATGGCGCATTGGTGCCATACGCCCTAGACATGCGAATGAAGCGCAGACCGTCATCGTATAAGATGATCAGTACGTCAGTCCGAATATGAACAAGCCATTTGCAATGCTGTCTGCGTTGTTGCTCTGCTTTGCAACTCAATCGTTAGCCGATTCGCCGCAAAAAATTACTGCCGTTTATGCGGCGACACGCAATGGCCTGGCTTTTGCCACAGTCACTGAAACTTTTTTCCAGACTAACAATCACTATCACATTGAAAGCATCACCAGTGGCATAGGGGTTTATGGTTTGTTCGGCAAACGCAAGCTCAGCAGTGACGGCGAGGTGACTGCTGACGGATTGCGCCCTACTCATTTTGAGCAATCACAGGGCAGTAAAATAGGTGCCACGGCTGATCTTGACTGGGAAGCCAATACGCTGACTATGAATAGCAAAGGTAAAGTCTCTACGTCACCACTCGTAGCAGGCACGCAGGATCTGGCGAGTTATGCTTATCAATTCGCTTTCAAACCACCGGTAGGCGATGAAATCGCCATTACGTTGACTACCGGTAAGAAATTGCGTACTTACCACTACAAAATAAGTGGTCATGATGAGATGCTGGAAACCAATCTGGGTGCGCTTAAAACAACACGACTCACCAACATCGCCAAAGATGACAATGGGGAAGAAAAGAGTTTGTGGTTATCTCAGGAGCAACACTTTATCCCTGCCAAAATCATGATGAGTGACGAAACCGGTGCCAAAATCGAACAGGTGCTGACCAGCCTGAGTATCGAGTAAACACCATGTTGTGGACATGGCTGGTACGCAACAATAAGCGCCTGTGGTGGGCGCTGGCAATCTCACTACTGCTGCACTTCCTGCTGGTGGCGGGAAGTGAAAGCTGGCTGCCAAGCTGGCTGCCGGACGATGAGCCTTTGCAAGTAACGTTGGTATCCCCGCCGCCGCCAATTGCCAAACCCATTGCGCCAAAATACAAACCGGTTCGCATTGCAGAACAAGCTCCCAAGCCCGTACAGCAATCTCCTGCCGAACCTGAACCTAAGGCACAGCCTGAGACTTTGCCTCCAGTTCCCACGACTGCCGAAACGCCACAGGACACAATACCTGCTCCAGTTGCTATGCAAGAACAGAGCCCCCCTCCTGTAGCCGCCCCAGAGCCTCCTGTGGAATCTGCCGAAGTAAACGAACCTCCTCCACCCCCTACGCCCAAACATATTGAGATCGAATTTCTGGTAGATTACGATGGCGCAAGCGCTGTAGAACATCAGAATTATCAGGTGTTTGATGATGGACGTTATGTGCTTTCCAGCATCGTCGAAGCCAAGGGATTATTATCGCTGGCATTGTCCGACCTGAACCAGAAAAGCACCGGGTACGTCACAGCGCAAGGGTTACGCCCCGAAACCTTTACCTATCAATACGGCAAAAATTCAAAAAAGGCTCAAAAAGCCAGCTTTGACTGGTCGGCAAAAACGCTGGTGATGGAAGTAGGTGATAGCAAACAAAGTCTGGCACTGGAAGATGGCACTCAGGATCTGCTCAGTTTTTTATATCAGTTCATGTTTACGCCACCGTTGAATCAGATTCAACTTGTCATCACCAACGGCAAACAAGTGAAAACCTATCATTACCTGTTTGAAGGCGAAGAAGAGATCAAAACCAGATTGGGAACACTGCGTACAGTGCATATTTCAAAGAGCAGCGGCAAAGGCGATGAAAAAACAGAAATCTGGTTGGCCGAAAGTTATCATTACCTGCCGGTCATGATACGCAAAACCAATAGTGACGGAAAAGTTATTCAAAACAGCATCAACGCCATCAGGCTGGACGGAACCACATGAACAAAACTCTGCTACACCATGCCATGCATGCCATCTCTACCGCGCTGATTCCCGGCGGACCGGCGGATACCAAACTGAGCGCTTACTTTCGTGAAAACAAGGAACTGGGCTCGACCGACCGGGCATTCATTGCCGACGTAAGCTATGCCGTATTACGCCGCAAACGCTATTTGCAACTCATTGCTGGCGGCGCCGACCCATTCGGCCTGCTGATGGCGCAATTGTTACGCGTGCAGGGCTTAAGCATGCGTGAGATTTCGCCACATTTATCGCCGGCACAAACGGCCCGGGCACAAGAGATCAAGGCTGCAGTGATCGAAAACCTGACTCCCGCGATACAGGCTGATGTCCCGGATTGGTTGTGGGACAGCCTTGTCGCACAATATGGCGAAGAACAAGCGTTGACCATCGCACGTAGTATGCAGCAACAGGCATCTCTGGATCTGCGAGTGAATCGGCTGAATGGTGCGCGCGAGACCGTGCTGGCTCTATTCGCCAAAGAAAATATCCCCGCTACTGCCACGCCATATTCACCTGATGGAGTGAGATTGAAAGACAAGATCGTGCTGAACAAACATGTGTTGTTCACCAAAGGCGTGATCGAAGTGCAAGATGAAGGCAGCCAGTTACTCGCCATGCTGGTCGCCCCCAGGCGTGGTGAAATGGTGGCGGATTTTTGCGCCGGAGCAGGTGGTAAAACTTTGGCGCTGGGTGCCATCATGCACAACTCCGGACGCCTATATGCGTTTGACGTATCCGAGCGGCGTTTGGCAAATTTGAAGCCTCGCTTGGCTCGTAGCGGACTTTCCAATATTCATCCGCAACTGATTGCCAATGAGCGAGATCAAAAGTTAAAACGTCTGGCTGGAAAGTTTGACCGCGTATTGGTGGATGCGCCATGCAGTGGCTTGGGTACGCTACGCCGGAATCCCGACCTGAAATGGCGCCAAACACCAAAAGACATCGCAGAATTAGCCGTCAAGCAAACCAATATCCTTACTGCCGCGGCCAAACTGGTAAAACCCGGTGGCCGCCTGGTTTATGCCACCTGCAGCCTGTTACGCGAAGAAAACGAAGCCATTATCGAGGCATTCCTGGCACAACACCCTGAATTCAATAGTGTGAGCACAGCTGATATTCTTGCCCAGCAAAAAGTTGAGCTGGATACCGGCGTAAACCTGAAAATGTTGCCGCATCTTCATGGCACCGATGGCTTCTTTGCAGCGGTGATGGAAAAAACTTGAAAATATCTCTCAATTTTCAGATTTTTGCGGGTGCTGTGTTAGGCATCGCTATCGGTTTAGCCTTGGCAGCCTTGGGCAAAGATGCGGCCATTACGCAGCAGGGGGTTTACCTCGCTGGGATAGCGGGTGGCGTGTTCGTGGATCTGCTGAAAATGGTGCTGGTGCCACTGGTATTCACCTCCATCGTAGTCGGTGTTGCCAATCTACGCGCTCATCACCAGATCCATCGAGTGTGGATAACCACGCTGATCTACTCCCTCGTCACCATGGCGATATCGGTCACCGTCGGTATTACTGCAGCCCGGATTTTTGCACCGGGCAAGGGGCTGAACCTGGAAATGTTCCAGGGCGCGATTCACGGCTTCGAGACCAAACAAATGCCGGTGGGGGAGTTTTTCGCCTCATTCCTGCATAGTCTGTTCCTCAATCCTTTTGCTGCACTGGCGCAAGGTAACGTGATGGCGATCGTGGTATTTTCCCTGTTTCTGGGAATCGCGCTGGTAGTAGGCGGTGATCGTTACCTCAACCTGTTAATGCTATTGCAGGAATTATTCGACCTGAGCCTGCGTATCGTCGGCTGGATCATGGTAATCGCTCCGCTTGGGATCATGGCACTGCTGATAAAGCTGGTGGCTACACAAAATATAGCGTTGCTTGGTAGTGTAGCGAAGTTTGTCATTGTTATATTGGGGACTACGGTATTGCACGGCCTGGTGATATTACCGCTCATCCTGTATGCCGTTACCCGTATTTCACCTTTCACATTTTTCCGTGGTGCGCGCGAAGCGCTGGTGACAGCTTTTGCCACTAGTTCCAGTTCCGCCACCATGCCTGTCACCCTGCGCTGCATGGAGCAGAATCTGCATGTGAACGCCAGCATCACCGGCTTCGTGGTACCGCTGGGCGCTCATCTCAATATGGACGGCACTGCGCTATACGAAGCGGCGGCGGCACTATTCGTTGCCAATCTCGCAAGCATAGACTTGAATCTGGTGCAACAGCTGGTGGTTTGCTTCACCGCCATGATGGTCTCCATTGGCGCACCAGGTATACCAAGTGCAGGTATGGTGACGATGATTGTGGTACTGCAATCCGTTGGACTTCCTGCAGAAGCAATTGCGATCCTGCTTCCAATCGACCGGCTATTGGATACAGTGCGTACCGCCGTGAACGTCGAAGGCGATATGGTAGGTTGCCTGGTGGTACAGAAGCTGGTGGATTAATCTGATTGAATCGGCCATGTTAAAACTGATATTCCGCAGGGCAGTGAGCGAAGATGCCTCTCGCATCGTGGCATTGATAAATAGTGCGTATCGCGGCGAAACAAGCCGCCAGGGATGGACTACCGAGGCTGATCTGTTAAGGGGTTCACGCACCGAAATTAACGAAGTGACTAATTTGATCACGGCTGACAACAGCATGCTATTGCTATGTTTAGATGCTGAGACATTGCTAGGCTCAGTCACGCTTGAAAGACATGATGATGCAGCCCATTTAGGCATGTTTGCCGTGCAGCCACAGCAGCAAGGGCAAGGGATAGGCAAACAGTTATTGGCTTTTGCCGAACATGCTGCAGTGGACGCATGGGGAGTCAAGAGCATGGTGATGTCCGTGATTACCCTTCGCCAGGAACTCATCGCCTTTTATCAACGTCGCGGCTATCACCTCACCGGGACATTGAAGGCATTTCCTGCGGAATCCAAACTATGGGAACCTCTTGTTTCCAATCTAAAACTGGGTCTGATGGAAAAGTCGTTTGCCCCGTGCCACAGCATTTCCACAAGCTGAATACAGAGGCTTGGTAACAGCTTCATGTCCCCTGTTTCTATCAAATCATCCCTATAATCATATCGCCAAAAAACCTTGCCGCAATTGCTTAAATTGGTCAAAAAAGGCAAAATAATCAAATGCATCTATTTGCCCTCGGGGTTAATCACACCACCGCCCCTATTTCCATCCGCGAGCATGTCGCTTTTAACAGTGAAAACCTGGGCTCAGCGCTACGCGATTTGACCACGCACGCCTCGATCACTGAGGCTGCGATCCTTTCCACCTGCAACCGCACCGAGCTTTATTGCCGCACCTCCGAACCCGCTGCTGCGCTTGATTGGCTGGCGCAATATCATCATCTCGAGCTGGGCAACATTGCGCCTTATACCTATACCCTGCCACAACAAGAGGCAGTGAAGCATGCTTTCCGTGTCGCCGCAGGACTGGATTCCATGGTATTGGGTGAAGCGCAGATACTGGGGCAGATGAAACAGGCAGTAAAGATCGCCGAGCATGCCGGCACGCTGGGCACGCTATTGCACAAGCTATTTCAACGCACTTTTGCGGTAGCAAAGGAAGTACGCACCACCACCGATATCGGTTCCAGTTCGGTTTCCATGGCAGCAGCCTCGGTCAAAATGGCACAGCGTATATTCGGTGATCTGTCAGGGCTTAAAGTGCTTTTCATCGGGGCTGGAGAAATGATAGAGCTTTGTGCCGATCATTTCGCTGCGCAAAAACCCGCCAATCTGACGGTGGCGAATCGTACTCTGGAGCGAGGTGAAGAACTCGCCAACCGTATCAATGGTGATGCCATTCTGTTGGCTGACTTGTCCGACCGCCTGAGTGAATTCGATATTGTGGTCACCAGTACCGCCAGCCAATTACCCATCGTCGGTCTGGGCATGGTGGAACGTGCCATCAAAGCTCGACGTCACCGGCCTATTGTGATGGTGGATCTGGCCGTACCCAGAGATATCGAGCCGGAAGTTGCTGAGCTTGACGATGTATTTCTGTATACCGTGGATGATCTGGCGGAAATTGTTCAGCAAGGTCTGGGAAATCGTCAGCAAGCGGCGATAGAGGCCGAAGACATTATCACGGTAAGAGTTGAAAGCTTCATGCACTGGTTGCAAACGCGGGAATCCGTTCCCACCATACGTGCATTGCGCGACCATGCGGAAAAATTGCGACGCGATGAGGTGGAAAAAGCGCTTAAAGCATTGGCGCAAGGAGAAACTCCGCAACAGGTACTCGAGCAATTAAGCAATGCCCTGACCAATAAGTTATTGCATGCTCCCAGTCACGCGCTTAATAATATCAGCGGTGAACAACGCGAAAAAGTTGAAACCGTGTTGCGCCAGTTATACCAGATCAAAAACTGAACCCATGAAAGCTTCCCTACAAAAAAAACTCGCCACGTTAAGTGAGCGTCTGGAAGAGCTCAACCGCTTGCTTTCTTCCGAGACAGCGACCGGCGATATGGAGAATTACCGCAAGTTGTCGCGTGAACATGCCGACATCACCCCGGTAGTAGAACATTATCGCGCATATCTGAAAATCGCAGCGGACATTGCCGATGCCGAAGGCATGCTGGGTGATGCGGAAATGAAGTCTTTTGCAGAAGACGAGATTCGCACCGGCAAGGAAAAAATGGCCGCAAGTGAGCTGGAGCTGCAAACACTATTGCTGCCGAAAGACCCCAATGATGAGCGCAATATCTTTCTGGAAATACGTGCGGGCACCGGCGGCGATGAGTCTGCCATATTCGCGGGCAATTTATTCCGCATGTATACACGTTATGCCGAACGCCAGCGATGGAAAGTAGAGGTGGTCTCCGCCAGTGAATCCGAACTGGGCGGTTACCGCGAAATCATCGCCAAAATCGATGGGGCGGGCGCTTATTCGAAACTCAAGTTTGAATCCGGCGGGCATAGGGTACAACGCGTGCCGGAAACCGAAACCCAGGGACGCATCCATACTTCGGCCTGCACGGTGGCAGTGATGCCGGAAGTGGACGAAGTCAGCGATGTGACCATCAACCCGGCCGAGATCCGCATCGATACCTATAGAGCCTCTGGCGCGGGCGGGCAGCACATCAACAAAACAGACTCCGCTGTACGTATAACGCATTTACCCACGGGGATTGTGGTGGAGTGCCAGGATGACCGTTCGCAGCATCGCAATAAGGCACAGGCAATGGCCGTACTGGCTGCAAGGATCAAGGATGCTCAGGTGCGCGAACAGCAATCGAAAGAAGCGGCTACACGTAAAAGTCTTATTGGAAGCGGCGATCGCTCGGAGCGTATCCGTACCTATAATTTTCCGCAGGGGCGTATCACTGACCATCGCATCAACCTGACCCTGTACAAGATAGATGCGATCATGGAAGGTGAGCTGGATGAACTGGTGGGCGCGCTGTCAGCAGAGCATCAGGCTGAGCTACTGGCCTTGCTTGGCGAGGATTAAGACGGAGTATTAAAACACCGGCGGGTTAGTTTCGGGTTTATAACTCTTGGGCATCAGCACCCACAATTTGCCTTGCTGCTTCATGGCACCGGCCTGTTTCCCTGCTTCATTCCCTGTACCCCAGAAAAAATCTGCACGTACCGCGCCTTTGATTGCGCCTCCTGTGTCTTGTGCCATCATCAAACGTTGCAATGGTTTAGTGCTGTTGGGATAAGTGGCTGAGAGGAAAACCGGTGCACCAAGAGGTATGTAGCGCGGATCAATGGCGATGCTTCGCTCTGCTGCTAACGGCACACCTAACGCGCCAGGTGGACCACTCAGATCCTTTGGCAATTCGCGAAAAAATACAAAGCTGGGATTGCTGTTGAGCAGGTCACGTAGCTTATCCAGATTTTTTCTGCCCCAGTCCTTGATGCCCTGCATCGAAGCTTTATCGCTGGTGAGTTCGCCACGATCTATCAGTACTTTGCCTATGGATAGATAAGGTTGCCCGTTCTGATCGTCATAACCCACATGCACCAGTTCACCACTATCCAGTTTTATCATGCCCGAACCCTGTATTTGCAGGAAGAAAAGATCCACGATGTCATCTGTCCACAGCAATTCCTTTCCTGCAATGGGAGAAGGCGTGACTTCGATCTCGCCGCGACTGTAATAAGGCGTGAGCTTGTTGCCTTTGAGTCGTCCGCGAAGTTTACGATTAGCCAGTTCAGGGTAGATACTGCTCAAATCCACGGTCACCATATCGTCAGGTCGCGAATAAAGCGGATAACGGTATTGTTCCGTGCGTTTACGACTGCCCTTGAGCAACGGCTCATAATAGCCGGTGATGAGTCCGGTATTAGTGCCATCGGCATTAGTGACCTGCCAGGGCTGAAAATTCTCCTTGAGCAAAACGCGAATGGTGCTGGTGCTTGGGCGGGATTGTTTGCTAACGGCTTCACAAGCGCTCTGCCATAGTGGATTCTTTTTCAGTACACCGCAGCTTTGCAGCAAACCTCCCCACGCGGCACCAAGGTTGTCTTTGTCAAAGCCTTCGACCTGACTCCAGTCTGCTGGGCGCATCAAATCGTATTCTTTGGCTTTTGGCGCTTCACCGGGTTTCGCTGCCGGAGCGCTATAACGGTCTGCATCCGGAATCTGAATGGGGGGCAATTCGGCGGATGTACAAGCGCATGCAGGAGTCGAGGTCTGGCTGTCCGGTTTGACTGCCTGCTCTACACAGCCACTCAATACTAAGACGAGCGCAAGGCACAAAAAACGTAAGCGCATCAGTGCAAAACTCGGGGCATATTCAAAGTAAACCTGGGGATAGGCACCTCAAATGAGGAGCCATCCTCCCCCACCATCTGGTAACTTCCTTCCATACTGCCCACCGGTGTTGTTAACACACAACCGCTGGTGTATTGAAATTGCTCACCGCCACGCAGAAACGGTTGTGCACCGACCACGCCCAAACCCCGCACTTCCTGCACGCCTTCCGTTGCATCCTTGATGATCCAATGACGGCTGATCAGTTGTGCGGGCAGTTTTCCGGTATTGGCAATGGTAATAGTGTAGGAAAACACATAATGATTATCAGACTCGTCCGATTGTTCGGGTACGTATGCAGTTTCAACGGAAATCGAGAATTCGTAACTCTTATCAGTTGTCATTAATTCGAGCTTCCCGCAATCATGCCCGCGCTGGGTGAACTCGGCGAAGCCGAGTAAAGTTTTTTCGCCATGCGGCCGGCTAAAAATGCTTCACGGCCCGCCTGTACAGCTTTATTCATCGCCGATGCCATCAGTATCGGATCCTTGGCACCGGCTATCGCCGTATTCATCAATATGCCATCACAACCCAGTTCCATTGCAATTGCGGCATCGGAGGCAGTGCCTACGCCAGCGTCTACCAACACAGGTACTGTGCTGCCGTCAATGATGATCTGCAGATTCCAGGGGTTGAGTATGCCCATGCCGGAGCCTATCAGAGATGCCAACGGCATAATGGCGCAACAGCCGATCTCTTCAAGCTGCTTGGCGATGATAGGGTCATCCGACGTGTATACCATGACATCAAAACCATCCTTCACCAGCGTCTTTGCAGCAGCAATGGTTTCCACCACATTGGGATAAAGCGTATGCGGATCGCCCAGCACTTCCAGCTTCACCAGCTTGTGTCCGTCCAATAACTCGCGCGCCAGCCTCAAGGTGCGCACTGCATCTTCAGCGCTATAACATCCAGCCGTGTTCGGCAGATAGGTATATTCAGAGGGTGGCAATACATCCAGTAATGAAGGTTCGCCTGCGGTCTGACCGATGTTGGTACGGCGTATGGCGACAGTGACGATTTGCGCGCCGCTGGCATCAATAGCTGCTTTGGTTTGGGCGAAATCCTTATATTTTCCCGTACCTACCAGCAAACGCGAACGGTAAGATTGATTGGCAATCACCAGGTTATCGGTTGTCTTCATGTCAGCCGCCACCTACAGCGCCTACGATCTCAAGTTTGTCACTTGAACGCAAAAATGCGGCTGCAAAATTGCCGCGCGGCACGATCTCGCCATTACATTCTATGGCAAGACGTTTTCCTTCCAGTCCCAGTATTTGTATCAAATTTGCAACAGTCATGTTTTCTTGCTCGAAATCGCGTCGATTACCGTTGATATACAATGTGATCATAAAAAGTCTTACATTTTGTTGAGGCATTGATTTGCAGTAAAATTCGCATGCGGTTACAGATTATGCGCGCACATCAACTGCCCACATCTGTTTATTTATAATGCATCCGGGCACATTGTAAGCGACAATTGCCATGCAAACCAATACACTGTTCACAATTCTCTAATCCGGTTTTATGTCCAGTTTAATATAAGCGGGTGTAGTTCAATGGTAGAACTTCTGCTTCCCAAGCAGATAGCGTGGGTTCGATTCCCATCACCCGCTCCAATTGCCAATTAAGTAAAACGGCTTGACGTACGTGTTATATTGTGGTTTAACATTAACTTCGTGTAACAAGAAACTGGTTTAGTATGTCTTTTACCATTGTCAGGCGTAAAAAATGAAAGCTGCTGCTGCACCAATTATTGATCCTACGGTAAAGCGAATTGGCCTTGCCACAGCTCGTTTGCATGAATTACTGAAAAATCTCGGCCATTCTCGTAACCTGGAGAAAACTGCGGCCACCATGACCGATGCGCGTGATCGCCTGTCTTTTGTGGACAAAGCGATGCATGAAGCATCTGAAAAAACCATCAGTTCAGTGGAAGATTCACTACCGCTTATCAACCAGAATCGTGCTGTAATCGGTGATCTATCCATGCGTTTGGCAGAGGCATCAGCCAAGGAATACGCAGCTCTGATCGCTGAAACCGTTACGGTGCTTGGAGAAATTGCATCGAATGAAGAAAGAGTACGGAGCAGCCTGATGCTGATCATGGAAGCGCAAGAATACCGTGATTTGGCGGGGCAGATGGTCAACAAGATTGTTGGCGCTGCTGTCGAAATAGAAGTCATTCTGCTTGATATCCTGAAAGAGTATGCACCTACCACCAAGGATTCACTTATCAGCAAGGAGGGACTGACAGCCGGCCCGAATCTGGGCAAAGAAGCTGATATCACCGGTCAGGATGATGTAGACGATATACTGAGCTCACTAGGACTATAAAGCTGAATTATTTGAGCTTGCCGGATGCAACCATTGATTACTGCGAATAATATGTAAAAAGGGACTTCGGTTCCTTTTTTATTTCCACTGCGGCTAAGGTGTTTATTAGCTTTATTTTAGAATAAAATCACTTGATGATAAAAACCGGGAAAACCCAATCTTCACCCTTATCCTTTGCTGAACTGGATACGGCCTATCGTGCTACCGTTTATTTGATGCATCTGCGTGGAGAAGCAATTCGACTAAGGGTTGATCAACACTCGCCGGAGCTCAGTAAGTTTCTTGAACATGCCCAATGTGAACAATGGGCATTTATATCTGCGGTGAATCCTGGTTCTGAATTGCTTTCAGAAGCTGCAAACGCTGGCCGCCACCGCAAGCTTTTAGCTGCTGTAAGCTCTCAGAAACTTGTCTATTTCCCGGGTGATGCAGTTCCGGACACCGGTAAATGGCCGATAGAACCGGGCTTAATGTTGCTTCATATCAACCTGGAGCAGGCGTTGTCGTTAGCGCAAGAATTCGGACAAGCTGCCATTCTGACAGGACAGCGCAATGGCATACCCAGGCTTCATTACTGCAGCGATCAGATCATCTCCGCATTATGTCCATAGACAAGCCCAAATTGATTCTGGTTGATGACGACCCGCTTATCACCGATACCCTGCATTTTGTTCTGGACGATGATTTCGATGTCAGCGTAGCTGAATCACGTTCCCAAGTTAAAAGCCTGCTGCGCCAGCTTGAATCACCGCCTCAGGTCGCCCTGGTTGACCTTGGCTTGCCACCGAACCCGCACCGTCCTGATGAAGGCTTCAAGCTCATAGGCGAACTACTTGCCTATGCACCCGCCATCAAGATATTCGTGCTTTCCGGACAGAATAATGACACCAATGTACGTCACGCTCTTGCACTAGGGGCGCTGGAATTCGTTGCAAAGCCGTGTGATGTTAATCAACTGCGCACTATTTTGATCAATGCCTTGCGCCTGCAAGACGCTGAATCTATCGCTGATGGTATATCCCACAAACTTATCGGTAAGAGTCTTGCCTTGCAAGGCTTGCGTACTCAGATCAGTCAGTTCGCAAATTCCGGATTCCCGGTATTGATAGAAGGAGAATCGGGTACCGGCAAGGAGCTGGTTGCAAGTTGCCTGCATGATCAAAGCTCGCGTAGTCACCGATCTTATTTGTCACTCAATTGCGCCGCCATTTCGCCTGCACTGGCTGAATCAATCCTGTTTGGTCATGCCAAAGGCGCTTTTACCGGTGCTGTGGGCAATACCACCGGATATTTTGAGGATGCCGGCGAAGGTACGCTGTTTCTTGATGAAATAGGCGAGCTAGCGGCCGAAATGCAGGCCAAATTGTTGCGGGTGCTGGAAAACGGGGAATATCAGCGCGTAGGCGAAACCCAGATACGTTATAGCCATGCGCGCATTGTCGCGGCGACCAATCGCGACTTGCGCGAAGAGGTGCGTACCGGACGCTTTCGTGCCGACCTGTATCACAGACTCAGCGTGTTCACCCTGAAAGTACCCGCATTACGTGAGCTGGATGATGACCGCTTCCTGTTGCTCGCGCATTTCCAGAAATTCTATTCCACCGAGATACGTTGCGAGCCGTTTACTCTGGATAAAGAAGCACATCAAGGCTGGAAGGCATATCCTTTCCCCGGTAATGTGCGTGAGTTAAGGAACGTAGTGATTCGGCTCACTGCGAAATATGGCGGCAAAGTCGTCACTCGGCAACAATTGATCAGCGAGTTAGATCCGGTTGCGGATGATTTGTTGAAAGATAGTGCAATGCTTGAAGACCCGCGTGCCATGATAGACTTTGCGCAACATCATTTGCAGTCGCAAGCCAATGTCAGCCTTAACAATATCCTGAAGCAATGGGAAAAAGCATATACCGTGGCCGCGCTCAATATTGCACAAGGGAATGTCAGCCGTGCTGCGCGTATCTTGAATGTCAATCGAACAACGTTGCATGGTCGTATGCAATTGTTAACCGATAGCGAGGCAGAATAACTTTGTATTACGAACACTTCGGCCTTAAACAGCCGCCATTCAAAATCACTCCCAATACCGAGTTTTTCTTTTCGGGTGGAAACCGTGGCGCGGTGCTGGATGCGTTGGTGTACGCCATTACGAGTGGTGAAGGGATCGTCAAGGTGGTTGGGGAGGTCGGCAGTGGAAAAACCATGTTGTGCCGCATGCTGGAGGGTATGCTGCCGGAAAATGTAGAACGGGTTTATCTTGCCAACCCCAGCGTTGCTCCGGAAGATATCCTGCATGCCATCGCTTTTGAACTGCAATTAGCACTCCCCGCGAAAACAGACCGCCTGCAAGTGATGCAAGCGCTACAAAATTATCTGATCGAACGGCATGCGCAAAACCGTCAGGTTGTTATTTTTGTTGAGGAAGCCCAGGGGATGCCGCTAGCCACACTGGAAGAAATTCGCTTACTGTCGAATCTGGAAACGAGTAATGACAAGCTGTTGCAGATCGTCTTGTTCGGTCAGCCTGAACTGGATGTTAATCTAAACGAACAGCATATCCGCCAGCTTAAAGAGCGTATCACCCATAGTTTCAATCTTGGTCCGTTAGGCGAGCAGGATATCGCGGACTATCTGATGTCAAGGTTGCGGACTGCCGGTTATTTCGGGCCACCCCTGTTCACCAAAGCTACAGTTAAGCGCATGGCAAAAGCGTCTGAGGGATTGGTACGGCGCATCAACATTTTGGCTGACAAGGCCATGCTGGCAGCATTTGCAGAAAATGCCTACGCGATTACCCCCAGGCATCTGAAAATCGCCATCAACGACAGCGAGTTCGGTGCTGAAGATATCCCCTCCAAATCTTCAAAAAAGGCCTACTGGCTAGCTTTTGCAACCTTATTGATCGGTTTGGCTATTGGCTTCGGGTCGCCCCATTTTTTTTACAAACCGCATGCTATCTTGGCAAAAGCAAAACCGGCGATTGCTACTGTCAAACCTGTATCCCAAACAGCTGGCACACCACCAGCAAACCCGGCACCTTCAGCTAACATTGCAATAACATCGGTAAATCCTGCGACAGCGCCTACGGAAAAACCTACTATACCAGCTGCACCAGCCACGCCCGCAACACCGGTGACGACAGCACAAGTGACAGTTACACCAATCCAACAACCTGCGTCTTTCACTGCCCCTCAACCGCCAGTCACGATTGTAGATGCGAGAATTGAAGCGACTAAATTATGGCTATCGCAACAAAGTCCTTCCACAGTCAGTATCCAAATCATGGTAGGTGAAAATACCGAACAAATGCGTAGGCAGCTGCAGAGCCTGACCAGACTGGTAGAAATAGATAATCTGTACATATTCCGCACCAACGTAGGTGGCAAACCCTATATAAGCGTGCTTTACGGAAGCTATGCTGATCGTGCTGCCGCATCACAAGCGCTGGCTGAATTACCCAAACCATTACATACCTATCATCCCCAACTAAGAACGGCTGGAGGAATAACGGAAGAAATAAAACAACTTCAATAAGTTACGCTTGCATTTAAATCTAAACTATGCGATAAATGCAAAAATAATTGAAAATTTGTTTTTTTATCTATATAAATAGGCAGGCAAAATTGAAGATGTACTCCTGCGGAAACGGCCGATGATGACCATGAAAAAATTCTGGCTCCTTTTGAGCATAGCCGCTCTCGCTGGCTGTGCCCATCAATCGCCTATTCCTCCGTCACAAGGCCATTTGGGCTCTGAGCAGGAAGCACTTGTAATTCCTCCCAGTGGAGAAATTCCCAAGCCTGTCAAAAAGATTACTTATGTCCCGCCGCCTAAACCAAAAGCCAAAGAACAGACTTATAGCGTAGTTGTCAGTTCTGTGCCGGTACAGGAAGTGTTGTTTGCTCTCGCACGTGAAAGCAAGCTGAATATTGATATTGATCCGACTATACAGGGTAAAGTCACTTTAAACGCCGTAGACCAGACCTTGCCGGCGATTCTTGATCGTCTTGGCAAACAACTGGATCTGCGTTACAAAGTCGAAGGTAATGTCATTTCAATCACTCCGGATTTTCCGGTATTAAGAACTTACAAAATTGATTACGTCAATCTGCAAAGAGACACGACCACAACTTTGGGGGCCGGGTCCGAATTGTCGTCAGGCGGATCCGTTGGCGGATCTTCTTCATCCTCGTCCGGAGGCAGTCTATCTACAGTGACTATCACCAGCAAGGCTGAAGCTCACTTTTGGGATCTGCTGGGCGACAACATAAAAAACATACTAAGCAGTACAAAATCGCAGGTTGCTGCAAATGCCGAGAAAGCGGCAGAAGTGGACGCTGCAAAGCAACAACAGGAAGACCGTCTGAAACAGATTGACGCTGTAAGCAAAGCTGGCCCGGGAGCCGAAAAACTATACCAGGAAGCGTTTAAAACACCTCTCCCCAATTCGACCGCAACAACTACAGGCAAAGATGAGGTGATCGTCAATCCGGTGGCTGGTGCTATCACCGTAATGGCGACGGAAAGACAACATACCTTCATTCAGCAATATATTGATAGCGTCATGGCTTCCGTTCAGCGCCAAGTATTGATTGAGGCCACTATTGTAGAAGTTACATTGAACAATCAATTTCAACAAGGGATAGACTGGAGCCGCTTGGCAAGTAACGGCAGTAAAAGTGGATTCACCTTCAGTCAGGCTTTGGGTGGCACCGCCACAGGTTTGGCTGGTCCCGCTGCAACAACCGCAAATGGCAATCAATTTATATTGGGGTTCAGTAAATCTACTGCAATAGGAAATCTAGCCGCCTCGATACGCTTGTTGAATACTTTTGGCGATGTGCGCGTACTCTCCAGTCCCAAGATCATGGCGCTTAACAATCAGGCTGCCTTGCTTAAGGTGGTCGACAATATTGTCTATTTCAAGGTCGACGTAACCCCTGCCACCATTTCCAGTTCCGGCTCGGTGAGCAGTCCTGCAACGTATACCACCACGCCGCAGGTAGTACCGGTAGGCGTTGTCATGAGCGTTACGCCGCAGATCAATGCCAATGGCAATGTCTCGCTGAATGTACGCCCGACAATTTCCCGTATTATCGCGAACATACCCGACCCCAACCCTGCTCTGCTCGCAGTGCAAAACCTGGTTCCTGAAATACAGGTACGGGAAATGGAAACACTATTACAAGTAAGCACCGGGCAAACAGTGATTTTGGGTGGCTTGATGCAGGATGAACAGAACAATACCGACAACTCTGTTCCCGGCTTTGCCAATCTGCCATTGATAGGAAAAGCTTTCAAATCCAACAATGACGTTCGCAAAAAGTCGGAACTCGTCATATTCTTACGCCCGACCATTATCACCAACCCCAATCTGGAGAGCGAAGAGCTTAAATCCTTCAAACAGTACCTGCCTAATAATCAATTCCCGGTCGCTGCCGATGAGCCTGCTAATTAAAGCACTTAAAAAGGCTGAGCAAAGTAAGGATGCCAGTAAATCTGAAGCCAGCGCCAGCAGCAGCGGCTTGACCCTTGAGCTTGCGCCGTTAGAAGAAAAACCTCAGGCAAATACGCCATCGCTTGCCGAAGAAGCGGGCTTATCTGCGCCAGAAAAGCCACAAAATGCCGCCGCCGCAGTGAGTGGAATGGCCTTAACTGAAACAGCCAAAACCGAACAAATTTCGTCCTTAAAGCCGACAGCAGCGGATACTCTGGTGCAGGATGACATCGCTGCAGCATTGATGGAAGAAAGCGGATTTTCTCTAAGTGAAGAAGCGGGGTTCTCCGAGCCCTCCACAAAAGCGACAAAATCTGCTGCTATCAAAACAGAAAAGCCCGTTAAACCGGCCAAAAATCCAACGCAGGAATCAGCATCGGAAATGGCTGCAATATCAGCCTCAACTGCAGCATCTCCTTCAGCAGGTGAACAACGCCAGGCTGCAATCAATCTGCTGACTACCAGCAACAAACAAAACCGCTCTGCGGGCAACCGCCGTAGCCTGTATTTAGGGCTCGCTGGTCTTATTTTATTGTTGGGTTTAGGTGGCGGTTTTTATTACTATTTGCAAACACTAGATCAGACGCAGCAGCTAGTAATGCAACCTCCACAAGGCCCTGCATCCCAACCCGCGGCATCCGTCAAGCTTGTTACGCCACAAACAGCGGCGCAACCAGTACTCGCTGAGGTAAAGCAGGCTCCTGCTTTACCTGTGACCGCAGCTGTGACAGTACCGGAAGAATCCGCCAAGGCTGGCGTCACAACAGCGCAAGCCTCAACATCCCCTGAGGATAATGTGGCGCAAGCCGTAATTGCTAAACCCGGACCCGTGACAAAGTCTGGCACCCCTAGAAAATCAATGGCTTCACGTCGTCAGGCAATGATGGACCAAGACTCCCCAATGAAAGTCTCACGCTTGAACAAAGGCAAACCTGCAATTGATGCCACCCAAGCAGAAGCTTATCTGGCATTCCAGGCTGGTGATAACGCCGCAGCTGAACAACTTTATCAGCAGCTTTTGCGGAGTGATCCTAGAAACATAGATGCTTTATTGGGTTTGGCAGCTGTTGCAGCTCGGCAAGACCATGCTAATGACGCAGTAAACCATTATCAGCGTGTGCTGGAATTGGATCCTAATAACAATGTCGCACAAGAAGGCATGATCCTCCTGTTGGCGCAGAGCAACCCTACCGAGTCCGTAAGCCGGCTCAAAACCATGATTACGCAACAACCCGATTCAGCGCATCTTTATGCCGCTTTAGGCGGAATATATGCCGATCAGAATCAATGGCCAGATGCCCAACAGGCTTATTTTCAGGCATTTAGCCTGGATGCCAATAATGCGGACTATGCCTTTAACCTGGCGGTAAGTCTTGATCAAATGAGAAAACCTGATCTGGCGCTAAATTATTACCAGCAAGCGCTTGCCCTGCTGGGCAAGCAGGGCGGGGCGTTTGATAAAGCGACGCTGGAAAATCGCATCAATCAACTGCGATCTGCCACAGGAAAGTAATATCTGTTTCAACTTTGGCGCTAAACCCGCGCCTATACTGGTAATCCACCCCTCTAACCGCTAATTTCAGGCATAATCAGTACTAATTCTGTTATCGGTTTTTACGCTTATATGTCTGAAGCACGCCGAAAAATGCGCTTAGGCGACTTGATGGTGCAACAAGGTCTGATCAGTCAGGATCAGTTGCGCATCGCGTTGATGGAACAAGATCAGAATAATATCCCTCTTGGTCGTCAGCTGGTTCGTCTGGGTTTCGTCACCGAGGCAATGGTGCGTGATCTGGTCGCACATACCATAGGCCAGGATAGCGTAGATCTATCCAATGTCATTGCCGATCCTGAGGCGCTGAAACTGGTGCCTGAAGAATTCGCTCGCCGTAACCATATTCTCCCGGTCGCTTTTGATGACGCTACCCAAAACTTGATGGTAGCGATGTCGGATATGTTCAACGTGGTCGCACTTGACCAATTGCGTGCCATGTTGGGAGGTCAGATTCTGGTGCAGCCGGTACTTGCAGGCGAGGCGCAGCTTGAAGACTATATAGACCAGTTTTACGGCTACGAACTCTCGGTTGACGGCATTCTGCGTGAGATCGAAACCGGAGAAATAGACTATGCCAGCCTGCAAGCCGGCGATGAAGAAGAATACACGCAACCGGTTGTACGCCTTGTAGGCGCATTGCTGATGGATGCCGTTAAGCGTGGTGCGTCCGACATACACTTTGAACCTGAACATGCCTTTTTACGTGTTCGTTATCGTATCGATGGCGTGCTGCAACAGATCCGCAGTCTGCATAAAACATACTGGCCAGGTATCGCAGTGCGCCTGAAAGTGGTCAGCGGAATGGACATTGCGGAAACTCGAGCGCCGCAGGATGGCCGTATTGGCATTACCTTGGGTGGACGACCCATTGATTTCCGGGTAGCCAGTCACCCTACCATCCACGGTGAAAATATCGTTCTGCGCGTACTAGACCGGGAAAAATCCATTATCCCCATGGAGCGCATGGGCATGCGCCCGGAAGTACTGGATCTGCTCAAGCTCATGATGGCGCGCCCCGAGGGCATTATGCTGGTCACCGGCCCTACCGGCAGCGGTAAAACCACGACGCTCTATTCGCTGCTGTCTTACGTGAACACCGAAGACGTCAACATCATGACCCTGGAAGACCCGGTGGAATACCCGGTGACCCTGATGCGTCAGACTTCGGTCAGCGAAGCCAACAAGATCGATTTTGGCAACGGCATACGCTCCATCATGCGTCAGGATCCGGACATCATCCTGGTAGGCGAAATGCGCGATCATGAAACCTGCGAAATGGCGTTCCGGGCGGCAATGACGGGGCACCAGGTATTTTCTACGCTACATACCAATTCGGCACTTGGCACTTTCCCGCGCCTGCTGGATATCGGCATCTCGCCGGATATCATGGCTGGCAACATCATAGGCGTCATTGCTCAGCGTCTGGTGCGAACCTTATGCCAGTATTGCAAGGAAGCCTACGAACCAGTGATGGAGGAGCGTCGCATTCTGGGGCTAAAGCCAGGCGAAACCACTAAAATATACCGTCATGTCGGTTGCAAGCGTTGCAACTATAGCGGCTACAAAGGGCGTATCGCCCTACTTGAAATTCTTCGCATCAACAAAGAGCTGGACTCGATGATATCGCGCCGCGCTCATCTGGATGAGCTATATGACGCAGCCATCTCGTACGGCTTTACCACGTTGGCAGAAGACGGTATCCGCCGCGTGCTTGAGGGCTACACCGGCATCGAAGAAATTGGTCGCGTTGTCGACCTCACTAGCAGACTCGGATCATAAGGAAACCCCTGATTGCCAGTCTTTATATACAAAGCGGTTACCCAGGAGGGCAAGGCGGCTCAGGGACAAATGGACGCGATTAACGAGATCGACCTTGAATTGCGGCTTAAACGCATGGGGGTGGATCTTATCACCGCGCATATCGCCAGCAAGCGCCAAGCCATGTTCGGCGGGCCCAAAACCTCATTACAAGACCTCATCATGTTTGCATTTCAGATGGAGCAGATGACGCGGGCTGGCGTCCCCTTGATCGAAGCCTTGGCTGAGATGCGCGATAGCACCCCTAATCCCGGATTTCGTGAGGTATTGAGCGGTTTGGTCTCAGGGGTAGAAGGCGGGCAGATGATGTCGCAGGCCATGAAGGAATACCCTAAAGTCTTCGGCAACGTGTTTGTAAGTCTGGTCGCCGCCGGTGAGCAAACCGGACAACTGACGGAAGTTTTCGACAATCTATCGAATACCCTGAAATGGCAACATGAACTGCTATCGCAAACCAAGAAGCTTCTGGCTTACCCCATGTTTGTAATGGTCGTGGTACTGGGTGCTACCGCCTTTTTAATGTCATATCTGGTACCGCAGATGGCGACCTTCCTCCAGAATATGGGGCAGACTTTACCGATACAAACAAGATTCATGATTGCAGCTTCCCACATTCTGGTAACTTACTGGTGGGCTTTTATCGTAGTCCCTATCGTGGTGGTGGTAGCCATCATGATCACGCTCAAAAGAAGCGAAAGAGCACGCTACAATTTTGACTATGTCAAGCTAAACTTACCCATAACGGGGCCTATTTTAAGAAAGATTATCATGGCACGTTTTGCAAGATATTTTGCTTTGATGTACCAGACGGGCATCCCTATTCTGGATGGTATTAAAACCTGTGAAGCAATTGTGGACAATCAGGTCGTGGCAGATAGTCTGGCGCGCGCGCATCAACAAATCAACTCTGGTGAACAAATGAGTGAAAGCTTTCACAGCACGGGATTCTTCCCGCCCATGGTGATACGCATGATACGCATGGGTGAAAGCACGGGCGCACTTGATAAAGCATTATTGAACATCAGTTATTTTTATGATCGTGATGTTAAAGACTCCATAGATAAAATGCTGGCATTGATAGAACCTGCGCTTACGGTCGTGTTGGGAGCCCTACTGGCTTTGATCATGTTCTCGGTGATGGGCCCGGTATACGACTCTATGGGGCACATGAAATTTTAGAGCCTTGAAACTTAAACCATGCTATCTAAAATCGTTATTTGCATAAGTTCCAAACAAGCTACAGTAGGTCTGTGGCGTATGGGCCGTTTTGTTTCCTGCACGCAATTTGCCAATGATGAAGCAGGGCTCGCCAAATACCAGCTTTTCGTCAGTAGTCACCCCGAGAGCCCGGTACATCTGATCGTTGATGCCGTGGAAGAAGACTACCGACTGGAAACAATGCCGCATAGCGGAGGCAGAGCACGCCACGAAATGTTGCAACGCAAACTGGGACAGCTCTACCGCAACAATAACTATCGCTCAGCATTGTATATAGGCCGGGAAGCGGACAAACGCCGCGATGATCGTATTTTGATGATGGCGTTGACCAACTCTGATCTGCTTACCCCGTGGCTGAGTATACTGGAAGCCATCGAAGCCCCGATTGCAGGAGTTTATCTGGTACCTATGGTAAGCCAGATGCTCGTGAAATCACTGAAACTCAATCAGCCTAACATACTGCTGATGACGCGCGAGGCGGCTGGTTTACGTCTTACATATTTCGCTGACCAGCAGCTACGCCTGAGTCGCATTACGCCACTTACAGGTATCAGCGAAGAAAAAATCCAGAAACTGTATCTTAGTGAAGCGGAAAGAACACGTCTGTATCTCATCAGTTTGCGCATGGTCAATAGAGAGACGCAATTACACCTGGTGTATCCCAGCATTGAAGCGCCTACCGGAGATCTTGCAACCCAACTTGAGACTACCCAAGGCGTAAGCTGCGAAGTCATACCGCCGGCAACCCTTGCCAAACGTGTCGGTTTGAATTTATCGGTATTAACGCGCTACCCGGATCTGCTGCATATGCACATACTGGCTAAAAGTCAGATGCGCACCAACCTGATCCCTAAAGCACAAGCAAAAAACTACCAATTATTGCAAACACGATTCGGCCTCAATCTCATCAGCATCGTCAGCGTCTCTGTGGCAGCCTTATTTGCCATCAGCATTTTGTTTAATGCCATTGAAATAAAACATAAAACCGAGGAAATGGCTACACAGACGGATATCCAGAAAACTCTTTATAAAGCCGTTTCCAGCAGTTTCATCAAAACTCCTGTTTCAGGCTCACAATTAAAAATTGCCGCTGAACTGGCTGAAAATTTCGAAAACCTCAAGCAAAATCCACAGAGGCTAATGGTTATTCTCAGCCAGGCGCTTGATGCGCAACCCGAAATCAAGATCAATCGCCTGCGCTGGAAACAAACAGAAGATGTCGACAGCAAGGATAACGAAAACCCTTACAAGGATAATGCGCAAACAACGGTGCAAGTTCCTCCGCCTCCTCGCCCTCCGAGCGGGTTGTACGAATTGGGATTCATGGATGGAGAAATCAGGGACTTCTCCGGCGACTATCGCGCGGCGCAAGCCAGTGTAGAAACATTCACAGAAAATTTGCGCAAAAACAAACAAGTTGCTCAGGTAACAATCTTACGTCTACCCGTTAACACCAGCTCGCATGTATCGTTGGAAGGCAGTACTTTGGACAACAATTCGCAACAAGTGGATCCTGCGCGCTTTGAGTTGAAACTGATCCTAAAGCCCGAGGTAAAACCAGAAGCTCAACCTAAAGAAACCGTAAAAAAATCATGAATTTAACCATGGTAGATTTACGTAAATTGCAAATCCCGCTAGTCACGTTACTCATGGCAGTTGTCTTCGCCTGGTTCATGGTTTCCTCAGCTGACAGCCGCGAAAGCAAGGCTCAAGAAGCTTTACAGACGCAACAAGCTGCTTTGGATCAGGCACGCCAGCAATACCAGTCTTCAGGTTCGGAAAAAAGCAATATAGCCAAATATCTACCCATTTATCAAACACTGATCAATCGCGGCTTCGTAGGCGAAGAGCAGCGTCTGGATTGGATCTCCGACCTGCGTAACATTAATCAGCGCTACAAACTTTTTGGCGTAAGTTACAGCATCGCCATGCAAGAGGATTACAAACCAAAATTTCCGATCAACGTAGGCAACTTCAAACTGCATCGCTCGGTGATGAAGCTTACACTGGCCATGCTGGATGAAGAAGACCTGATTTCGCTGTTTACTGCGTTACCCGGCGAGATCAATCCTCCCTTCATGCCGCGCGACTGCACCATCACGCAGACTAACAATAATCCCCGCGGTAAATTTGAGCCTAATCTCAATGCGACATGCGATATAGACTGGCTCACCATTGCTGAACCCAAGACATTGCCATGAAATATCTATTCCTTATCGCGACTGTACTACCCTTGATGGCAAACGCCGACGAGCCTGCCCATCTTGGGCGTTTGTTTTTTACCCCGGCAGAACGCTCTAATCTTGATATCTTGCGCCAGAACAGCAAAGCACCAGATAAGGTGATTAAGGCCGATGAAGTCAGCAAAGACGAAGAAGTCCTGAGTGGCAGATCTAGTAACAGCAACCCCGTCATCCTGAACGGCTATGTCAGGCGTAGTGATGGCAACAACACACTTTGGGTCAATGATCGCGAGGTCAAAGAAACAAGCACAGACAAAGATTTCAGTGTCGGCCGTCTGAACAATGATCAAGTCAGAATTTCAATGAACAACAAATCCGCCAATCTTAAGCCCGGGCAGGTTTATGACCCAAACACCGGCAAAGTTTATAACCACCTCAGCGAAGCTACAAAATCCATGGCGGATGAGGGGGCAAAGCCGGAATCTATGGTAGATACGGTTGCCAAAAAGTTGGGACTGCTTGAATTTAAAAGCAAGGTATCACAGTTAATTGATTTATGGACGGCCAAACCTGATGCAACCGCCACCTCTGATGGTAAGTGATATGGTGCCATGTCGTGGCTAAACACCCGCGTAAAGCCCAACAGGGCTTTGTTGCTCTGCTGGTTGTGTTTCTGGTGGTGTTGGCTACAGCTGCGTACCTTGCAAATGCGCTGAATTCAAATATGGTGAACACTGATAAAGACATAAGAACGAGCGCGGCCCTGGCAGAAGCGAAAGCGGCTCTGATCAACTGGTCCGTCGCCAATAGCACCATGCCAGGGACTTTGCCCTGCCCGGATACTGATAATTCCGGCACTGAGAATCCGTCAATAGCAGCGCAACAGTGCTTAGCGAAAATCGGTCGCTTGCCCTGGCAGACATTGGGTCTCAAAGATATCAGGGATGGCTATGGTGAGTGCTTATGGTATGCGCTCACGCCCGTATATGGTGATGCTATTCCCACGGCTGCCAGATCTGTCGGCGCTGGCAACGTAATCAACAGCGCCGTTGCCGGTGCCATTACCATCCAGGACGCAACCGGCGCTAACCTTCCGCCTGCCATCAATCCCGTGATCGCTGTGATATTTGCCGCCGGACCTGCATTGAACGTTCAGGATCGAACTACTGTCGGTAATCCGGTGTGCGGAGGTAACGTGACCGCCAGCAACTACCTTGATACAGATACCGCTTCGGGAATCGACAACTCAACCGGAAATGGTAGAGGAGACACTTTTATTGCAGGCGCTCCTTCGACTTCCTTTAACGACAAGCTGGTCTACATCACTGCCCACGAGTTTTACCAATCGGTAAGCAAGCGCATAGTCAGGGAGTTATTGGGTAACGTCGCCGGAAATTCCGGCTTGATTCATTATTATAATAATAACGCGAATACCTTTCCGTGTCCGCTAGGGAAGGGCCCTGTTTGCCCTGGCGCAGTCGGTAACATAGATCCTACCGGCTTAAACTATCCCCAGTTAAGTCTCTGGCTGACAAACAATAACTGGTTTGCTACGGAAACCTATAAATATACCAACCCCACCCACGTCAAAGTGACAGTGCCATATCCCGCAGGCAGCTATTCCTGTGACGCAAATGCTAATATATTCACCTGTTCTTCACCTTGACACTCATGGCATACCCACCTGCACGCTTGAAAGGCTTTACCCTGGTTGAAATGGCCATCGTTCTGGTTATTGTCGGCTTGATTTTGGGCGGAATAATGTTGCCGTTAACAGTACAGATGGAACAGCACAATGTAACTGTAACGAGAACAACCATGGCAAATGTTCAGGAAGCCTTGATCGGCTACGCCATGGCGAATGGGCGCTTTCCATGCCCAGCAGTCGCTGGGGCAAACGGAGTTGAGGCATTTGCCGCGGGGGGAACGGCAACAAACGGTAAGTGTGCAAATTTTACTGGCGCAGGATTTGTACCCGGAGTG
>CAILHX010000017.1 GCA_903834185.1 uncultured Methylophilaceae bacterium | reverse complement strand
CTGCCGGCACTCGCGCAACTGCGTAGTTCACTCAGAGCACAGATGGAACAGAGTCCGTTGATGGACGAAGAAGGCTTTACCAAAGCCGTGGAACAAGCCTATCGGCAAATGTGGCAACAGTGGTGCGAGTCAGGCAGATAGCCGTTCTCCAAGTATTTCTACCAGCCTTTTTCAGGCTTTTTCAAAATAATTTCCAACTTATTTGTAAATAATTCCTAAAGGTTTCCTGAAAGGTGCCGATAGCCCTAGTGACGGCGTGTTGTATCGTCGTGAGTAAATGGCGCCCAGAGCCGGAAAACGGGCGGCTGTGTGTCAGGAATGGCACCCAGTGACGGAGCACGGGTAGGCGTGTGCCAGAAATGGTACGCAATACCGGTGCGTGTGTAGCTACGTGCCAGAAATGGTAGGTAGTGCCGGTGTGTGGGTAGCTGTGTGCCAGAAATGGTACACAGTGCCGGAGCATGGATGCTGTGTGCCAGAAATGGTATGCAGTGCCGGCACGTGGGTGGCTGTGCGCCAGAAATGGCACACAGTGCCGGAACGTGGGTGGTTGTGTTCCAGAAATGGGACACCGCGACTGTGCCTGGGTAGCTGTGCGCCAGAATGTTTTCAAACTTAAGTTTTACCAAAGTTAGGAGCAATAAAATGCCTTCAATTATTAATACTAATATCAATTCGCTAACTATTCAGGGCAGCCTGAATGCTTCGCAAGGTTCGCTGGCTACCAGCCTGCAACGTCTGTCTTCCGGCCTGCGTATCAACAGCGCCAAAGACGACGCAGCCGGCCTGGCCATTTCGGCACGTATGACCAGTCAGATCGGTGGTTTGGATCAAGCTGGCCGTAATGCCAACGATGCGATCTCCCTGTCACAAACGGCTGATGGTGCTTTGTCTTCCGTCGCAGACAACCTGAATACGATACGAAGCCTGGCGGTTCAATCTGCCAACTTCACCAATTCGGCTTCAGACCGTGCTGCGTTGCAAGCAGAAGCTCTGGCGCTGACCAATGAAATCCAGCGTGTTGCTACCACCACCCAGTTCAACGGCAACAACATTCTGGACGGCACATTATCCAATGCGCAATTCCAGATTGGTGCCAATGCTGGTCAAACGGTGAGCTTCGCCATCGGCAGTGCGCAAACGCAAAACATCGGTAACAACGGCTTCCAAGGCCAAACCAGCGTTGACTCATCCGGTGCTGCGCAAACAGGTAACACTTCCGTACCAAGTAACAGAGTACGTGCTGCTAACTACAGCCTGACGGTCAATGGTGTGGTTTCGACCTTTGCTGTTGCTGGTGGTGCTGCCGTTTCGCAAGTTGCTGCTACCATCAACCTGTTGCAAAACACTACTGGCGTTCAAGCTCTGGCACAAACCGCAGCTGGTCTGACTATCGGTTCTACCGGTACCGTGGGCTTCACCCTCGGCACTGGCGGTACCAATACTGCTGTGGTGTCTGCCGCTGTGACATCGACCACCGATCTGTCTGCTCTGGCCAATGCCATTAACGCGCAATCCGCTGTGACCGGCGTATTCGCAACGGCAACTGCTGGTTCTACTACCCTGGCGTTGAACAACTCGCTAGGTGCCAATATCGGGATCGCTGACTTCACCGACAGCGGCGCTGGTAGTGCAACCGTTACCGGTTCCAATGCTTACACCGGCCTTTCGGTTGGTGCTACGCAAAGCTTGCAAGGTACAGGCGGTGGTACTGACTCAACAGTAGTGGGCGGTATTCTGCAGTTGAATTCGCCTAACATCTACAGCTTGACCACGACTGCAGCTGCCAATACCAGCTCCGGCTTCCTGACGTCAACTTCAGCACAGTTCTCTACGCTGGCTTCAGTGAGCTCGATCAACATTGGTTCTGTATCCGGTTCCAATAATGCAATCGCTATCATTGACGGGGCCTTGGCCAACATCAATGCGATTCGTGGCGGTCTGGGCGCATTGCAAAACCGCTTCACTTCAACCATTTCCAATCTGCAAACTGCAACCACCAATCTGACTGCTTCACGCAGCCGGATCCAGGATGCAGACTTTGCTGCGGAAACCACCAACCTGTCGCGCTCACAAGTGCTGCAGCAAGCTGGTACCGCGATGTTGGCGCAAGCGAATGCATTGCCTAACCAAGTGTTGGCTCTGTTGCGTTAATGTAGCTTTGTAACTGAAGTAGTGTCGATGTAAAACCGCTCTGGCTGTAACTGGCCAGAGCGGATTAACAGGAGAAAATGGAAATGGATATTTCACAAGTATCGAGTGCGGTTGTTGCACAATTTGCTGCCAGTGCTGCGAATCACTCCGCGGCGAGCATCCAGGCTCAGAATAGCACCCCTGCACCCCAGCCGGCACCGGCGAACGATTCCACTCATGTGGATACGAAACAGTTGGTTCAGGCAGTTAACCAAATCAATCAGATTGTGCAATCTGTCAATCCGGGTGTCGAATTTACTATAGAAAATGGAAGTAATGCCGTTATAGTAAAAGTGGTGGATGTACAAACTCAGGAAGTTATACGGCAGTTCCCGTCCGAGGCCGCGATAGGGATCGCGCAAGCACTGGATAATTTGCAGGGTTTACTGTTACAGCACAAGACCTGACAGTATTTAAAGATTTGCAGTACTTCAGGATTTAAGGTGTGGACATCGGCCGGTTTTGCGCGATGTTGCAGGTGTTACAATGGGATCATTGAATGAAGCAGGGGTTTTGTTTTATGAATCGCTTCGTTGATTGATGAGTAATTGAATTTAAACCGGCTAGCGTCGGGAGGATAATATGGCTATTACATCTACTGGTTTGGGATCCGGGCTTGATATCTCGGGTATTGTCAGCAAGTTGATCGCGGTTGAAGCGCAACCACTGACTTTACTGGATACCAATGAAGCGTCTTATCAGGCGAAACTGACAGGCTATGGCACGTTTAGCGGGGCGCTATCGTCTTTTCAAGCTGCGGCCGCTGCGCTCAATGACGCATCCAATATCGGTACGATTTCAGCCGGTTCATCCAATTCCTCTATCATCACCGCGACTGCATCATCAACAGCGACTCAGGGAAGTTATGCCTTGCAAGTGTCGCAACTGGCTACCAATCAGCAATTGTTTGCTAACGGTGTCGCCAGTACCACGACGCCTATCGGCACCGGTACCATCAGTTTCGACTTTGGTACCATCAGCGGCGGCACACTGACTGCCGGACAGTACTCAGGTGCTACATTCACCAGTAACGGTAACGGTATCAGAACGGTGTCCATCAACGCTTCCAACGATTCGCTGACAGGTATCGTTGCTGCCATCAATGCCGCGAATATAGGTGTTAATGCATCTATCGTGAATGACGGTAGCGGCACCCCGTACCGCTTGTCTATCACTTCCGTGAACACGGGGGTGTCGAACAGCCTGAAGATCACCACCTCTAACCCAGGTGGGGCATTAGATAATCTGATCGCTTACAATCCTGCCGGAACGCAGAATCTGACGCAGACAGTGGCAGCACAGAACGCGAATCTTACCGTGAATGGTCTGTCGACCACGCAGGCATCCAACACCGTAACCGGCGTGATCCCGGGTGTTACGCTGAATCTGCTGAACACAAGTTCCGGAGTTCCCGTCACGGTGACCGTTGGACAAAGTTCCGCCGGATTTGTGACGGCAATGAATACCTTTGTCACACAATATAATGCGTTAGAGAAAAGCGTGGTTACGCTGACGGGTTACGATGCAACAACCAAGAAAGGCGGCCTGTTATCTGGGGATGCTTCGATACTTGGCATCATGGCCAAGATCAAATCCACACTGAATAGCAGTGTAACTGGTATTGCAGGATCCAATTCGGCAAGCACCCCAGGTGTCTTTACGTCGGTCGCGCAGATCGGATTGACATTCAGCAAGGATGGTACGCTGTCGCTGGATGCTTCCAAGCTGAATACCGCTCTCACCAGCAGCCCGAACGGGGTTGCCGCACTGTTTGCCACCATCGGTATCCCGAGCGATTCTCTGGTGTCTTATGTTAGCTCGACTTCAAGCACTATAGCGGCGAACCAGCCACTTAACATTACCCAGATCGCTGCAAAAGGTCAGGTCAATGCGAGTGCTGTTGTTGGAACGAATACTATTACTGCCGGCGTGAATGACACTTTGACCATCACTATCAACGGCGTGACTGCGACTATTACCATTCCGCCTGGCAGCTATACGCTGTCCGGTCTGGAATCGACGATACAGGCTGCGATCAATGGCAATAATGCTTATGCATCATCGGGTATTTCGGTGGCGGTTACTGATGCAGGAGGCAAGCTGAATGTGACCTCCAACAATTATGGCAGCAGCTCTACGGTGGTGGTCAATGGCGGTAATGCTTCCAATAATTTATTCGGAGTAGCACCGGTTTCCACGGCCGGAACGGATGTAGCAGGCACACTGAACGGTGTGACGGCTAGCGGCTCGGGTCAGACGCTCACCGGAGTAGATGGTTTGAAAATCACTGTGAATGGCGGAGCAGTCGGTAGTCGAGGCACGGTACAGTTTACCCAGGGATATGGTGCATTGCTTAGTACTTACACGACGAGTCTACTGGCATCAGGAGGTGCGCTACAGGCCGATACAGATGGTGTGAATGCTTCTATCGCCAATATTGACAAGCAACGCAGTACATTCAATGCCAGGTTGTTAACGGATCAAGCCAACCTGCTTGCCGAGTTCAATGCGATGGACGTGTTGGTTGGTCAGCTGAAGCAGACCAGCAGCTTCCTAACTCAGCAATTCGCTGCGTTGAATAGTTCTTCTTCGAGCTCATCTTCCGTAAGTTAGGAACGAATAGAATGTCTGCTCAGATCATTGAATTTATCAAAAATCTTGATAATGATCTGGGCGGCAATCGTCTCGGTACGCTTTATATGCTGGTGGCACGGTTGAAACAAACGGATCAGTTCCTCAGGCAGCAGTTGGATAATTTGAGCGGGCAGTAAGCAGTTTTTATTAATGGTTTAAGTTAATTGTTTAATAATAAGGGGTTACCATGAACCAGGTTATGCGAAGTGCTCTGAACTCTTATGCACAGGTGAGTATGGACGCTGGAGTTGCTTCTGCTTCACCGCATCGTTTGATCGTGATGCTGTATGACGGAGCCTTGGCTGCGATCGCCAAAGCAAAATTCCATCTTGCAGGCAAGGAAATATCGGATATCGCAGAGAAAGGCAAAGCCACATCGCATGCTATTTCTATCATCGAAGATGGCCTGATGGGCAGTCTGAATGTGGAAGCAGGAGGGGTATTGGCTGAGAATCTGTATGCGTTGTATCAATACATGTCTCGCCGCTTGCTGGAAGGAAATCTGAATAATGAACCCGGTGCTTACGAAGAAGTTTCGACGCTGCTGGGTGAATTACGCGATGCATGGAATGGCATGGAATTCCAGAAACCTGTGTCAAGTATCATGCGTGACCCCAATCGTTTAGGTAATGGCAGTCTGGGGATGGCTTAACGGTTGAACTATGCGAATGAATACAGCGCTTAACATACCTTCCTTATACCACCGTATGCTAGAAATCAGTGTGGAAATGCTGAGTGCTGCAAATGATGAAAGCTGGAACAAGATGATCGTGCTGGAGCAGGAACGTTCTGACATCGTTGAAACTTTGCAGTCGGCGCCTAATCTGATTCCGGACACGCAAGATGAGCGAGATGAATTGATAGGGTTGATACTTGAGATACAGAAGTGCGATGAAGAATTCGCGCCGATACTGCTAGCCTGGCTAGATAAGTTGCGTAGCAATATTGAATCAGTCATGAACGAATTGAAGCTTGGAAGGCAGTACGGTAGAAAATAGGGTATTCACTACTGCACTGCTGAATAACTAAATGATGACGGCCGAGGTGCAGGATGTACATCTCAACAGCGCTAAGAATTACTCAAGCAAGTGGCAAACGCTTGCCACTTCTGGCGTCCGGATATTCTGCAACAAGCACGGTATTCCCGGTTGATCCTGTTAGTCGCTATCCAAAACCTGAAACGCTAGGTCATCGGCCGTTACGCAAACGGCGAAACAATAGGCCTAGACCTGCTTTATCCGACCCGTATCTTTCAACGGATCACCAAGTGGATGAATATGTTTGATAAACTGACGTATTTACTTGGAGAATTCTTTGGAAGCAATTGTCGTAACATGGCGTGAATTATTACTGGTAGTCATACTGGTCTTGGCGGTCTATATCGCCGAAATGTTATTGATGATGCGTTCCGGCGGCGCGTTGCGCAAGCCGCGCTGGCTGAATATGATCCAGGAAAAAGCTGCCGAAGGCGAACTGCAACAGCAACTGGATGCCATCACCAAGCGTGTAGCCGTGCTGGAAACGAGTATGGCATTGAAATCCAGCCTTGCCAGCCATAAGATCCCATCGGCTGATCTTGATTGGTCACTTACCCCCCCACCATCTCCTGAGTCGACTGTTGCGGCTGCCAAAAAATCAGAAGGCAAGGCCAAGGAAACCGAAACTGCATTTCAAAAGGCCGTAGATATGGCCAAACAGGGCAGTAGTGCCGATGCGCTGGTGGATAAGTGCGGTATTTCACACAGTGAAGCGGATCTGATCATCTCCATGCAGAAACCCTGATGCGGAAATTCTAGCCCCTAGCGATATGCGCCATGATACATAACGATATTCAGAATCAGCTAGCGCTGATGATCAAAACTCAGGCGCCGCCACTTATTGATGTGGCGAACAGTGCCGTTGAGTCTCCTGAATGGGCACCGGGCCAGCAGTTGCCGGCTCATGTGATTGCCAGTCTGGGAGATGGTCGCTTTTCGGTGATGGTCGAAGACCAGACCCTGGACATGAGCCTGCCGCACAACACGCAACCCGGTGATAAATTGGAACTGGTGTTTGTTTCCGGCAATCCACGTCCTACCTTTGCCTTGTTGTCTGATGTAACCAAAGGTCTACCTAATCAAAGTAGTAGTGTTGTTTTGAGCGACACCAGCAAGCTAATGGGCATGTTGCAGCAGGCCGCAGGCAATGCGGCGAATACAAAGCTTGCACAAGCCCCGGCATTGGCGAATGCCGCCCCCGTGATTCCGGGCGAGCCACCCCCTACGGAGCAATTCGCCAATGCGTTACGCGACGCTATTTCCCAAAGCGGGTTGTTTTACGAGTCACATCAAGCGGAGTGGGTAGTGGGCGAGCGAACGCTGGCCTCATTGTTACTGGAACCTCAGGCGCAGCTGTCGCCATTATTGAATCAGCAAAAAGGCGCCGCAACCACATCGCCCTCGACGTCAACATCAACAGACAGCAATCGCACCGTACAGGCAAACAGCAGTGCTCAAGTGAATAGTGCTGCACAACCGACTACTCAGTCTCAGCTCAAGATAGATACTGCGCAGATGGTGATTACAGGCAAGGATGCGAGCATGGTGCCGGGGGCTGCCAATGATCAGCCTCAGAATGCCATCAGCAACCCGGTACATTCTGCGACGACATCATTGGTACAGAATCAATTGGATATGCTGGGCAATCATCAGGTGATCTGGCAAGGCCAGGCATGGCCAGGGCAGGAGATGGAGTGGGAGATAGAAGAAGATAACCGACGCGCGGCGGGTGCAGAGCAAATTGCGACCTGGCGTACGCGTTTGCATTTGAATTTTCCAGTGCTGGGTGGGGTCACCGCGCATCTGGCGCTCGCAGGAAAAGGCATCAAGATCGATTTTTCTGTGGAGCAGGGGAATAGCGCTCAATTGTTACGCGGCGAGACGCCCAGGCTTGCCCAGGCAATGGAAACCTCCGGCCTGCAAGTGACCGGATTGACGGTGAGACAGGATGGCGAATCCTGACGCATTACAGTTTGCGGTAGCACTGGCATATCATGCCGGTGAAACCGCGCCTACTGTGGTGGCCAAGGGGCGTGGCTTGCTGGCGGAAGCCATTATTGAAAAAGCCCGTGAGGCGGGAGTGTATGTGCACGAGTCTCCGGAACTGGTCTCCATGCTGATGCAGGTGGATATCGATGCCCATATCCCCAACGAATTATATATTGCTGTTGCTGAGCTGCTGGCCTGGCTGTATCGGCTGGAACATGGTATCGGCTATTCAGACTTGCCACCACCACCCGTGTTCGATTCCCTACAGAAGCCGGAGTAACTCGCCTTCAACCCGCTTGACCAGTTGCGGCGACAGGGTTCCCTTCTTCCTGCCTGAGATCACCAGGGCATCCTCTGCGCGATTACCCAAGGTGTTGATTTTCGCGGTATGTAATTGAATGTCATGCTGCAACAACAAGTGGGCGACACGTGATAACAAGCCAGGGCGGTCGCCAGCTACCAGTTTCAGCAGGAAGCGTTCATGTTTCGCTTCAGGTGTGATACTGACTTGAGCCGCAATCGGAAAGTGCTTGAGTTGACGGTTGATGCGTCCTTCCAACGGCAGTTCCGGGGGGCTGTCCTCTGCCAGTTTAATACTCAGTTCGTTCTCGATATACTGGGTCAGATTGCCATAGCGTACCGAGCGGTCGCTGCTATCCAGTATCAGAAAACTATCCAGCGCGTAGCCGTGCCGCGTGGTGTTGATGCGTGCTTCGACGATATTATAGGCAAGCCGCTCAAAGAATCCGCAGATGCGTGCGAATAAATCGGTTTTATCCAGTGTGTATATCATTACCTGCAGGCCATCGCCGTTAGGTGAAAGCCGGGCTCTGACGATAGGCTGTTTGGTGTTGATGTGAGTCAATAGCAAGCGTGTCTGCCATGCGATCTCCTTGGCTTCGTGCTGCAAAAAATATGAGCCGTCCAGATTTTTCCACAGCGGAGCATAAGCGTCTTCAGAGATGCCGTAATGCCCCAGTATTGCCTGAGTTTCCTGCTGTCGTTGGCTGATGGCGTCGGCGACGCTTTTTACATCTCCTTGCAATTGACGCCGGGTGGCATGGAACAGATTTTCCAGCAGACGCGCTTTCCATGCATTCCACACGTTAGGACTGGTGCCGCGAATGTCGGCTACAGTCAGCAAATAAAGCGCGGTCAAATGACGTTCGTCACCTACATGCTCGGCGAATGTGGTGACTACTTGCGGGTCGCTGATGTCCTTTTGCTGGGCAGTAGCCGACATGATCAAATGGTTGCGTACCAGCCAGGTCACCAGCTCGGTTTGTGTCTTGTTTAGCCCGTGCTGCAGGCAAAAGCGCCGGGTATCTTTGGCGCCCAGTGTGGAATGGTCACCGCCCCGGCCTTTGGCGATGTCATGGAATAACACCGCGATGTAGAGCAATTCAGGCTGCTCGAATTGGCTGAAAAGCTGGCTGCACAGCGGAAACTCGTGCGCAAAATCGGCAGTGGCGTAGCGTCTTACATTGCGCAGTACGTTCAAGGTATGTTCGTCTACAGTGTAGACATGAAACAAGTCATGCTGCATCTGGTCAGTGATGCGTCCGAAAGCGGGGATGTAACGCCCGAGAATGCCATAGCGGTGCATGCGGCGTAGGGTATGCAGGACACCGGTGGGCGCACGCAGCAATTGCATAAACATCTGTTTATGCACAGGATTGCTGCGAAAGTCGTGGTTGACCTTTTTTCTTGCCTGCCACAAAGCCCTTATGGTGTCAGGATGCATGCCCTGCAGTTCGGGATGTTGTTGCCAGACGCTAAAGCAACGCAAGATATTCGTCGTTGCTTTTTCAAACAGATCGGTTGAAAAGATTGCCAGCAGCTCGTTGCGGGCGACAAAGCCTTTTTCCAGCGGGATGTCGGCTCCCGAGGTTTGGGAAAAAATGCGTATTTTGAGTGCAGCCAGCAGAATCTCATTCATCAGGCTGATCACGCGCGCGCTTTGATAAAAACGCTGCATGATCTGCTCACTTGGTCGTCGTTTGGAAGAAAGCGTCAGTATTTGCCGTGCGATGGCCTCCTGATGATCGAACAGCAACCGGTCTTCACGTCGCTGAGACAGGTAATGCAGGCGTATGCGCAGGTTTTGCAGCAGTTTTTCGTGGCGCTGTATCTGTTGTGCTTCAACCCGGCTGAGCAGTCCGGCTTTTACCAATCCCATCCAGCTCGGCTGTATGTTTAAGCTACGTGCTATCCACAACACATGATGCAGATCGCGCAGGCCACCCGGGCTCTCCTTGATATTAGGTTCCAGGTTGTGCGAAGTGTCGTTGAAGCGCGCATGGCGCTGGAATTGTTCTTGCTGCTTTTGCAGGAAAAAATGCCGTGGATCTGTGATCTTCTGTACTTCGTCCTGCAATTGCTTGCAAGCCTTGCGGCTACCGGCCAACCAGCGCGTCTCCAGCAGGTTGGTTTGTACCGTTACATCCATGGCTGCCTCGTCCCGGCATTGTTGCAGCGTGCGTACACTATGCCCGATAGCTAGCCCCACATCCCAGAACAGGCTGACAATGGACTCCAAAGAGTTGATGGCGACAGGGGTCTCTTCCGGTGTCAAAATCAGAATATCAACATCGGACTGCGGATAAAGCTCGCCACGACCATAGCCACCTACTGCAATCAGTGAAATTTCCGGCGGAAGCCCTGATTGCGCCCAGATCTCTCGCAGGATCCCGTCTACCAGGTGACTATGATCACGCAACAGACGTGCAGGAGTCTTGTCCTGCTCAAAAGTGTGACGTAGCCTTGATTGGCCGTCTTTGAGCAAGGCTCGCCAGTGATTGAGTTGATTAGGCAAGGCTGGGAGGAGGAGGGCTGCCGGCAGAAAGCGTGAGTACGTCGAATCCAGTTTCTGTAACCGCGATGGTGTGTTCCCACTGTGCTGACAAGCTGTGATCTTTGGTGACAATGGTCCAACCGTCACCCAGCTGGCGGATATCGCGTTTGCCCGCGTTAATCATGGGCTCAATGGTGAATACCATGCCAACCTGAAGCTTAAGGCCGGTACCGGCCTGACCGTAATGCAATACCTGCGGGTCTTCATGGAAAACCTTGCCTATGCCATGACCGCAGAATTCGCGCACCACTGAAAAACCGTTCTTTTCGACAAAACGCTGGATAGCGCTGCCAATATCTCCCAGTGTCGCTCCGGGCCTTACTTTGGAAATTCCCATCCACATGCTCTGGTAAGTCAGTTCGCACAGTCTTTTGGCCTGGATGGACGGCTCACCGACATAAAACATGCGGCTGGTATCGCCATGCCAGCCATCCTTGATGGTCGTGATGTCAATGTTGACGATATCGCCGTTCTTCAATTGCTTATCGCTCGGTACGCCATGACAGACTTGATGGTTGATCGAGGTGCATATGGATTTCGGATATGGCTTATGACCGCCAGGGGCATAATTAAGTGGCGCAGGAATACAGCCTTGTACATCGACCATATAATCATGGCATAACTTATCCAGCTCCTCCGTGCGAACTCCGGGCTTTACAAAAGGCGTGATGTAATCCAGTACCTCTCCTGCCAGGCGGCCGGCGATACGCATTTTCTCTATATCTTGCGGTGTTTTAATGGTGATGCTCATAAATATATCTGCAATTTGTCCGTAATCTGATGATTCAAGGCTTTGCCGCGCTAATTGAGATTGAATGCAAAGCGATGCTTATGTTACCATACGCGACCTTTTCAATTGAAAAGGCAATTCGCACACACGCCACGTACAGGGTGCCCGTTTAAAGGGGTTCTGCGGCGTGTGGAGGAACTAACCCTTACAGGAGATTCAAATGTCAGTGACCATGCGTCAAATGCTGGAAGCCGGAGTTCACTTCGGTCATCAAACCCGTTACTGGAATCCAAAGATGGCACCGTTCATCTTTGGTGATCGCAACAAGATCCATATCGTCAACCTGGAAAAAACCTTGCCATTGTATGACGAGGCGACCAAATACATACGTCAACTTGCCGCAAACAAAGGCCGTATCCTGTTCGTGGGCACCAAACGCCAAGCGCGCGATATCGTCAAGGAAGAAGCCGAGCGCGCAGGTTGCGCCTATGTCAACCATCGCTGGCTGGGTGGCATGCTCACCAATTTCAAGACCGTGAAACAATCCATCAAGCGCCTGCACGATTTTGACGCCATGATGCTGGACGGCAGTATAGACCGTCTGGGCAAGAAAGAAGCGTTGGATTACAAGCGTGAAATGGCCAAGATGGAGCGTTCACTCGGCGGTATCAAGAGCATGGGCGGTCTGCCTGACGCGATTTTCATTATCGATGTAGGACATGAGTCCGGCGCAGTGACGGAAGCAAGCAAGCTCGGCATTCCGGTGGTCGGTATCGTGGATACCAATAACTCGCCAGAAGGTGTTACTTATGTGATCCCGGGCAACGACGACTCCAGCCGCGCCATTCGTTTATATGCGCGTGGCATGGCGGACGCTGTGCTTGAAGGGCGTGCCAATGCACTGAATGACATCGTGAAAATGGCCGCAGAAGAGGTGGAGGAAGTGGCGGAAGTCACCGAAGCAGCTCAGTAATTCCGTATAAGGGGCTACGAGCCCCTTTTTCTTGCCGTTCGCGGAGCACGCATGCTTCGTGACGGATTACTGCGAAATAAAAGACAAAATCAAGGAGTTTTAGCATGGCGGAAATTACCGCAAGTATGGTGAAAGATCTGCGCGAACGCACAGATGCACCGATGATGGATTGCAAGAAGGCCCTCTCAGAAGCAGAAGGCGATATGACCCGTGCTGAAGAGATTCTGCGTGTACGCTTTGGCAACAAGGCCAGCAAAGCTGCAGGACGAGTTGCAGCGGAAGGTACTGTGGGAACAAGTATCAGTGCCGATGGGAAATCAGGTGCTTTGATCGAAGTGAATTCCGAAACCGATTTTTGCGCCAAGAATGACGACTTTCTCGCGTTTGTGCGCGAGTTGGCAAAAGTGGTTGCCGATGCTCAGCCCAAGGATATCAGCGAAGTCGCTACCCTGAAGATGGCGGGCGGTACGGTAGAAGAGGTGCGTACGCAATTGGTAGGCAAGATCGGCGAAAATATCACCCCGCGTCGTTTTACCTGTTTTGCTGCCAAGGGCAAACTTTCCAGTTATGTGCATGGTAGCAAGATCGGTGTGATGGTGGATGTGGTCGGCGGCGATGATGCACTAGGCAAGGATATCGCCATGCACATTGCAGCAGCCAAACCCAAGGCATTGGATCCCAGCGGAGTGGATCAGGCTTTGTTGGACGCCGAACGCCGCGTGGCGATAGAGAAGGCAAAAGAAGCCGGCAAGCCGGAAGCGATGCTGGATAAGATCGCGGAAGGTACTGTGCAGAAATTCCTGAAAGAAGTCAGTCTGCTCAGCCAGCCATTCGTTAAAGATGACAAGCAGAACATAGAGCAATTGCTCAAATCCAAAAATGCCAGCATCGCTTCATTCGCCATGTATGTGGTGGGTGAAGGCATTGAAAAGGTGGTCACCGACTTTGCAGCTGAAGTGGCTGCGGCAGCCAAGGGTTAACAGCTGCAATATGGCGAAGCCTGCGTATAAACGTATTCTGCTCAAGCTGTCAGGCGAAGCGCTGATGGGCGAAGACAGTTACGGTATCAATCGCGCGACCATTCAGCGCATCGTGGCTGAGATCAAGGAGATTGTCGATCTGGGCGTGCAAGTGGCAGTGGTGATAGGCGGCGGCAATATTTTTCGTGGCGTCGCCCCTGCTGCAGAAGGAATGGACAGGGCAACCGCCGATTACATGGGGATGCTGGCAACCGTGATGAATGCTCTGGCCCTGCAGGATGCCATGCGCCATATAGGTCTGGTGAGCCGGGTTCAGTCGGCACTGAATATTGAACAGGTTGCCGAGCCTTACATTCGCGGTAAAGCCATGCGTTATCTGGAAGAAGGCAAGGTAGTGATCTTCGGTGCAGGTACCGGCAACCCCTTCTTCACCACGGATACTGCAGCCGCGTTGCGTAGTATGGAAATGAATGCGGATATCGTTCTGAAAGCGACTAAGGTGGATGGTGTTTACACCGACGACCCGAACAAGAATCCGCAAGCCACGCGCTATAAGACCCTGACTTTTGACGAAGCCATCGTGCGTAATCTGAAAGTCATGGATGCAACTGCATTGACCTTGTGCCGCGACCAGAAAATGCCATTATGTGTTTTCAGCATTTTGAAGCAGGGAGCACTGCGGCGCGTTATTAACAAGGAAGATGAAGGAACTCTGGTAACATTATAATTGTTAGGAGTTTTTTATGATTACAGACATCAAACAATCCGCTGAGCAAAAAATGCATAAATCCCTGGAGGTGCTGAAAGCCGACCTGGGAAAAGTGAGGACGGGTCGGGCACATACCGGTATCCTTGATCATGTGCAGGTAGACTATTATGGCAGTTTGATCCCCATCAGCCAGGTTGCCAATATCACGTTGGCCGATTCCAGAACCATCACCGTGCAACCTTGGGAAAAGGTGATGATAGCCAAAGTTGAAAAAGCGATCCGTGATGCTGATCTGGGCTTGAACCCGGCGACCAATGGCGACCTGATTCGTGTTCCCATGCCCATGCTCACTGAAGAACGACGCAAGGATCTGATCAAGCTTGTGCGAGGTGAGACCGAAGCGGCAAAGGTTTCGGTACGCAATGTGCGCCGCGATGCCAATGATGCATTGAAAAAACTGTTGAAAGACAAAGAGATCGGCGAAGACGATGAACGTCGTGCGCAAGATGATGTACAGAAAATCACCGATAAATTCATCGCCGAAATAGACAAGACGCTGCAGGCGAAAGAAACAGATCTAATGGCCGTTTAAGCGGCCTCGCGTTCACTTCCTGTGGCTATTTTCGCAAGCTCCACGCAGCAAATTCCCGACACGCCTAAAGTTCCGCGCCATGTAGCCATGATCATGGACGGCAATGGGCGCTGGGCGAAGAAGCGTTTCATGCCGCGTATCATGGGCCACAAGCGCGGCGTTGAGACTGTACGCGACGTGGTCAGGCAATGTATAGACCTGGGTGTTGAATATCTCACCTTGTTTGCTTTCAGTAGTGAGAATTGGCGCAGGCCGCCGGATGAAGTCAAATTTCTGATGGGCTTGTTCATGGAGGCGCTGGGTCGTGAAGCAAAAAAATTACATGACAATCAGGTGCGTCTGGTCATCATCGGCGATCGTTCACGCTTTGATCCGGCTTTGATCGAAGCCATAGCTGAGGCAGAGCAGCTCACCCGGAATAATATGCGCCTGACACTGACCATCGCTGCCAACTATGGTGGACGCTGGGATATCACTCAAGCCATACATCGCATGTTGCGAGACTATCCTGAGTTAAGCGGGAGTTTTGGTGAAGCAGACATGGCACCCTATCTCGCCATGCATTACGCGCCGGAACCGGATCTGTTCATCCGTACAGGGGGTGAGCAGCGCATCAGCAATTTCCTGTTGTGGCAACTTGCTTATACCGAACTTTATTTTACCGATACACTATGGCCTGATTTTGACCGCGCGGAGTTCGAGCGCGCAATCAATTCATACCATCATCGCGAAAGACGATTTGGCCGGACGAGTGAGCAAATAGATGAACAACATTGCGAAAAACAGGATGAGTAATTAAAGACCTAGCATGATGATGACGCGTATCCTTACCTCATTCATACTCGTAGCCGCTTTTATCGGGGCATTATTTCTGTTGCCTGGTATCTGGTGGGCGCTGGCAATGCTGCTGGTGATCGCCATCGGCGCATGGGAATGGGGGCGGTTGGCGAAATTCAGCGCAACCGGTCAGAAGCTGTTCGTCATTCTCATCATTGCTGCCGGTATTGCCATGGTTCCTGGACTGTGGCGCACCCCTGGCATGCTCACATTCACCTTCAGTGCTCTGATATGGGGGATGTTGCTAGCCGCGATTTTCTGGCTGGTCGTCGTGCCGGTTTGCCTGTTCAGGCATCGTTCTGCGAGTAGCCCTTTATTCATTTCCATCACGGGTTTTTTTGTGTTACTGCCAACCTGGTTGGCACTGACGCATTTACGCAGCATTAATCCGTTCCTGTTACTGGTTCTGGTTGCGACTGTGTGGCTAGCGGATAGTGCTGCCTACTTTGCCGGCAAAGCCTTCGGTCGCCATAAACTGGTGCCGGAGATCAGTCCCGGCAAGACCTGGGAAGGGGTAGGTGGTGCACTGGTAGCAGTGGCGATCTATGGGTTTTGTCTATGCAGACTGCTGCACTTCGATTACTGGCTGATCCCTGGTTTATGGGTGTTGACCATAATGAGCATCATCGGCGATCTGTTTGAATCTCTGCTTAAAAGAAACGTGGGCGTGAAAGACAGCGGCAGCTTGCTTCCGGGGCACGGCGGGATATTAGACCGGATAGACGGACTTACTGCGATGCTGCCCATTGCAATGTTTTACATCCTGTTTCCACTTTATGTGTCGGCTTTTCGTCCTTAAGCGATGAATCAACCTCAGCAAATCACCATTCTTGGTGCCACTGGTAGCATCGGGGTGAGTACGCTGGATGTGGTTTCCCGGCATCCGCAGCGTTATCGCGTATTTGCGCTAACAGCGCACTCCAATGTGGTGGTGATGCTGGCTCAATGCCTTCAGTTTCAGCCGGATTTCGCCGTGATGATGGATGCCGATGCGGCTGAACAGCTGGCGCAAGCACTGGATAATGAAGGATTGCAGACCCAGGTGCTATGCGGCATTGAAGCGCTGGAACAGGTGGCTGAGCATCAGCAGGTGGATATCGTGATGGCCGCCATCGTCGGTGCAGCGGGAATGCGTCCGGCACTGGCGGCGGCAAAAGCCGGAAAAAAGGTATTGCTGGCGAATAAGGAAACGCTGGTCATGGCCGGGCATTTGTTTATGGAGGCGGTTAAGCACAATGGCGCGACCCTGCTTCCCATCGATAGCGAACATAACGCCATCTTTCAGTGCTTGCCTGCCACCTTTTCCGACGGGCTGCTGGCATCGGGGGTGACCAAGATACTTCTCACAGCCTCTGGCGGTCCTTTCCGACGTTATAGCCAGGCACAACTGGCCACTGTAACTCCCGAGCAAGCATTGAATCACCCTAACTGGAGCATGGGGCGAAAAGTCACCATAGACTCTGCTACGCTGATGAACAAGGGCCTCGAAGTCATAGAGGCACACTGGTTGTTCGGTGCGTCTGCTGCGCAGATCGAAGTGGTCATTCATCCGCAAAGCGTGATTCATTCCATGGTGCAGTATAGCGACGGCTCAGTGCTGGCGGAGTTAGGCAACCCGGATATGCGCACCCCGATTGCACACGCGTTGGCGTGGCCGGAACGTATTACCAGCGGTGTGGCAGCGTTGGATCTGTTTGCTACCGCCAGGCTGGATTTCGAAGCGCCGGATACCGTACGTTTTCCATGTCTGCGTCTGGCATTTGAGGCATTGCAACAGGCCGGAACAGCACCAGCTTTGCTTAACGCGGCCAATGAGGTCGCAGTAGACGCTTTTCTGCAGGGAAAAATTGCATTCCTCGACATACCGCGTCTGATCGAAACCGTACTAGAAAACATTCCCAGCCGGATCGTCACCTGTTTGCAAGACGTGGTGGAAGCCAATGCGGTTGGTCGTGAAACTGCTGAAGTCTGGCTCAAAGAGACCATGACATGCTGACGCTCGCGGCCTTCCTGGTGACGCTGGCGGTGTTGATCGTGGTGCATGAATACGGGCATTTCATCGCCGCGCGCTGGTGTGGTGTAAAAGTATTGCGATTCGCCATCGGTTTTGGCCAGCCGGTATACACACGTACCTTCGGCAAGGATGCGACGGAGTTTGTCATAGCTGCTTTTCCACTGGGTGGCTACGTCAAGATGCTGGATGAGCGTGAAGCTCCGGTGGATGAGGCTGATCTGGGCAGGAGCTACAATCGTCAGAACGTCTGGAAAAGAAGCGCTATTGTCGTTGCCGGTCCCTTAGCCAACCTGTTACTCGCGATCATGCTGTACTGGATGTTATTCATGGTCGGCGTCACCGATATGAAACCATGGCTGGGCCAGGTTCCCGCCAATTCACCAGCTGCGCTTGCCAGTATGCGCTCAGGAGAGCTGATCACCAGAATAGGCGATACCAAAGTGTCCAGCTGGCAGGAAGTGCGCTGGAATATGTTGCAACAGGCGCTGAAACGGGGGACTGTGGTGGTCGAGGCCACCAGTGGCTATAACGAATCGCATCAGCACCGTATCGATCTTGGGCGGTTGCGCAGTGCGGATTTTGATGAAGATGTGCTGGAGAAAATCGGGCTGACTCCTGCCAAGCCGATAATTCCGGCGCGTGTGGGCGAAATATTGCCGGATAGTGCAGCATTGCGCGACGGATTGCAGGTGGGGGATATGGTCAAGATGATCAACAACGTGCCTGTTTCCGATTGGGAATCCTTCACACAGATCATCCGTGACAACCCCGGCAAGCGGCTGCAGATGCAGATAGAACGCCTTGGTCATAGCGTCACGCTTTACGTAACACCGCTCCCAGCCAAGGAGAATTCGAGCACGGTAGGGCGTATAGGCGCAGCATATGTGATGTCGGCCGGCGAGAGTCGGCAGTATCTGATCGACGTTAAATATCCACCACTCAAAGCCCTGGGGCATGCCATCACCAAAACGTGGGATACCTCCGCCTTCAGTCTCAATGCGCTGGCGAGTATGGTTGCAGGGAATATGTCATGGAAAGGGGTGAGTGGTCCGGTCACCATCGCTACCATCGCCGGGCAGACTGCGCATATCGGATGGAAAGCGTTCATCGGCTTTCTGGCATTGGTGAGCGTGAGTCTGGGTGTGTTGAATTTGCTGCCTGTGCCCGTGTTGGATGGAGGGCATTTGATGTATCATATGGTCGAGATTTTAAGAGGGGCTCCACTTTCGGAACGCACCATGGAATATGGTCAGCGCGTAGGTTTGACCATGCTGGGGTTGCTGATGACAGTTGCGCTATACAACGACATTGTTAGATTTTTGGCAAGTTAATCAATATAAAACATGAAGTTAAGACATATTTCTCTTATTATTTCGGCCTTGTACGCAAGCACGGTGTTCGCCATGGAGCCATTCGTGGTACGGGACATCCGGGTTGAAGGCATACAGCGTACAGAAGCGGGTACGGTATTCAGCTATCTTCCGGTGAAGGTAGGTGAGACCATGAATGATGACAAGGCTGCTGCGGCCATCAAGGGGTTGTTTGCTACCGGATTCTTCAAGGATGTTCGCCTTGAACAGGAAGGCGACGTATTGGTTGTGATCCTGCAAGAACGTCCTTCCATTGCACAAATTGACTTTACCGGTAACAAATCCTTCTCTACCGACAAGATCAAGCCCGGACTGGCTTCGATCGGTCTCGCCGAAGGTTCGATCTTTGATCGCGCGGTGCTGGACAAAGCTGAACAGGAAATCAAGCGCCAGTACCTGGCACAAGGTAAATATGCAGCCAAGGTGAAAGCGGTTGCCAGTCCGTTGGAACGCAATCGTGTGGCGGTTCGCTTTGATATCGAAGAAGGTGCGGTCGCCAAGATCAAGGCAATCAATATCGTTGGTAATCAAGTGTTTGACGAAGACGATCTGAAAAAGAATTTCACACTCACCACCCCGAACTGGATGAGCTGGTGGACCAAGGATGACCAGTATTCCAAACAAAAACTGTCTGCCGACATCGAAGCCCTGCGTTCTTTCTACATGAATCAGGGGTATATGGATTTCAGCGTGGATTCGACACAGGTTTCGATCACGCCTGACAAACGTGATATCTATATCACGCTCAATATTACCGAGGGCGAAAAGTATACGGTTTCCGACGTCAAGCTGGCAGGGGATATGTTATTGCCAGAAAGCGAATTGATGGCGCTGGTGAAAGTGCAGTCAGGCGATATTTTCAATCGCCAGAACGTCACCGACTCATCCAAAGCCATCGGTGACCGTCTTGGCAATGAAGGTTACGCATTTGCCAATGTCAATGCGGTGCCTGAAGTGGATAAGGAAAAGCGTAAGGTCGCTTTTACTTTCTTTGTGGATCCCGGTCGTCGCGTTTATGTTCACCGCATCAATCTGACGGGTAATACACGTACTCGTGATGATGTTCTGCGCAGGGAGATGCGCCAACTCGAATCTTCGTGGTATTCCTCCGAGAGAATCGAACGCTCAAAAGAGCGATTGGATCACCTGGGCTATTTTTCAGATGTCAACATCGAAACTCCTGCGGTACCTGGAAGTACAGATCAGGTTGATGTGAACGTGAATGTCACCGAAAAATCCACGGGTAGCATACAACTTGGTGCTGGTCTGTCCAGCTCGGATGGTGTGATTGTCGGCATTACCGTTAACCAGTCAAACTTTCTGGGTACGGGTAATCAAGTTAACCTGAATCTGAATACCAGCAGTGTAAACACGATTTATTCTCTGTCATTCACCGACCCATACTACACACCAGACGGTATCAGCAGGGGCTTTGATATCTATCGTAAAGATGTGAACTCAAGTTCTTTGGATATCGGTACCTACAAGACTTCATCTTACGGTGTCGGGGTTAACTACGGACTCCCGTTGAATGAGCGGGATGCTCTCTCTGGCGGGCTTACTCTGGATTTCACTTCCCTGAGTCTGGATGCCAATAGCGACCCCAGATATCTGCAGTACTGCGGTAATAACGTGACGGGATGCGACAACCTAACGTTGCGTATGGACCTGGGATGGTCGCATGACACCAGAGACAGCGTTATTTATACTCAAAACGGTGTCATACAAAGACTGAATGGTGAATTTGGCCTGCCCGGACTGGATCAGCAGTATTACAAGATTTCTTATCAGCATACCTGGTACACGCAGCTCAGTAAGTTATTTACCTTGATGCTCAATGGTGAGGCCGGTGTCGCAGGTGCTTATGCCGGCGGCAACTATCCATTCTTCAAGAATTTCTATGCCGGTGGGGTAAGTTCGGTGCGTGGCTACAGTACCAGCTCCATTGGTCCGCATGATACCCAGACGCTGACTACTGGGGCGGTACAGGATAATGCGGTCGGGGGAACGCGCCGGGTCGTGGGTAATATTGAATTGTTCTCCCCGGTTCCCTATCTTTGGGATAACAAGCAATTCAGGCTGTCGGGCTTTGTGGATGCAGGTACTGTGTGGGGTGGTGGCGCAGGTACAACACCAGGTTCCTGTTCCGGGGCCAGCGACTGTCTAAGGTATTCAACCGGGGTCGGGCTGAGCTGGCAATCTCCGTTCGGGCCGATCAAGATCGTCTATGCCGTTCCGCTGAACAAAGGTCGAACGGACAAAACAGAATCTATACAGTTTCAGCTAGGAACCGGGTTCTAGAGGATGTGGCTCTAGTTCCGGGTTTTAATTTTTATTAGGAGAATTGAATTGAACAAGTTGTTGCATCTGATATTGGCTGGTAGCCTGATTTTATTTACCACAGCAGCATTTCCTGCTCCAGGTGACGTTAAGTTAGCCTATGTGAATGTGGAGCAGATCCTTAAAGACGCGCCGCAAAGTGCTGAAAGTCAAAAGAAGCTTGAAAGGGAATTCAGTCCACGCCAGCAGGATCTGGAAAAAATGGCCAAGCAACTGAAGGACAAAGAAACGGCTCTGGAAAAGGATAGTCTGACGATGACTGAAAGCGACAGACAAAACAAGGAGCGCGATCTTTCCAACATGAAGATCGAGTTTCAGCGTAAACAGCGCGAGTTGCGTGAAGATGCAAACCTGCGCAGGAACGAAGAAGTTGGTGCCCTTCAGGAGCGTATCAACAAGGCGGTGACCGCAGTAGCTGAGAGCGAAGGTTACGATCTGGTGATTTATGGCGGCGTTGCATATTCCAGCAAGAAGGCTGATATTACCGATAAAGTTTTAAAATCCTTAGGTAAGAAATAATTCTGCTGACAGACGTTTCCACCCCAAATGGATTCCGGAAACCCCACATCGTTCACGCTGCCCGAGATTGCGGCCTGGCTGGATGGTGAGGTAATAAGTGATAGCGGGGCGCTGATTTCGCAGGTTGCCTCACTCATGCATGCCAAGGCGAGCGAGATTGCTTTTGTCAGCGATGCCAAATACCTACCGCTATTAACAAAGACATCCGCAGGGGCGATTCTGATTGCCTCTGAGTATGCTTCTACAACCAATCTGCCGCGGATCGTGGTCAATAATCCGTACGCCGCGTTTGCTAAGGTCTCAGCGATCTTCAATCCACCGGCAAAGATAACGCCAGGCATCGCATCCACTGCTTCCATCGCCAAGGATGCAAGCATCTCCGAAAGCGCTTGCATAGATGCAAACGCTGTCATCAGCAAAGGGGCCGTGATCGGAGATAACGTAATCATTGGCGCGAATTGCCATGTTGGCGAGGGCGTCACCATTGGCGCCGCAAGCACTCTGCATGCCAATGTGAGTATTTATCACGGTTGCGAAATCGGCAATAACTGTATTATTCATTCCGGTGCGGTGATTGGAGCAGACGGCTTCGGTTATGCTGGGGAAGCCGGAGTGTGGGTTAAAATACCGCAGATCGGGCGCGTCATCATTGGCGACGATGTCGAGATCGGTGCCAATACCACTATAGATAGAGGTGCGTTGGATGACACGATCCTGGAGAAGGGCGTCAAAATAGACAATCTGGTGCAGGTTGCGCATAACTGCCGGATCGGCGCCCATACCGTCATTGCCGGTTGTGTCGGCATCGCAGGTAGTGCGCGGATAGGCAAACACTGTAAAATCGGCGGGGCCGCCATGATACTTGGGCACCTTGAGATTGCCGATCAGGTAACAATCTCCCCCGGCAGCATGATCACGCGTTCTATTAGCACAATGGGTACTTATACTGCGCTCATGCCGTTCCAGGAACATGAACAATGGCTCAAAACCGCCGCCCGGGTTCGACAGCTGGAAACTTTGGCACAGCATGTTAAAGCTCTGGAGCAGGAAATACTTAAACTGAAGGGAAGTAAAACATGAGCAGTATGGATATCCATGAAATTCTGAATTATCTCCCTCATCGCTATCCCTTTTTGTTGGTGGATCGTGTGATCTCTCTGGAGGAAGGTAAGGAAATCGTCGCTGTCAAAAATGTAACCATCAACGAGCCATTTTTTCCAGGACATTTCAGCTATTACCCGGTGATGCCTGGTGTACTCGTGGTTGAAGCAATGGCGCAGGCCGCAGCAGTATTGTCGTTCAAGACGATGGGTAGCAAGCCTTCAGATGATTCGGTCTATTATTTTGCAGGGATTGATAACGTCCGCTTCAAACGGCCGGTGACCCCGGGTGACCAGCTCATTCTCAAAGTAAAAATAGACCGCATCATGCGCGGCATATGGAAATACAAAGGCCAGGCGCTGGTTGACGATGTAATCGTGGCAGAGGCCGATCTGCTGTGTACCCTGAGGATGATTAAATAATCGAAGTTATGGCTGACATCAAGATACACCCCACGGCAATTATCAGCCCGGATGCAAAACTTGCAGAAAATGTAGAAGTCGGCGCCTATTCCATCATCGGAGCCGATGTTGTTATAGGCGCTGGCACCACCATAGGTGCTCACGTGGTGATTGAAGGCCCCACCAGCATAGGCATGGATAACCGTATCTATCAATTCGCCTCGCTGGGGGCAGCGCCCCAGGACAAGAAATACGCAGGTGAACCTACGCGTCTGGAAATCGGCGACCGCAACACCATACGCGAATTCTGCACGCTCAACCGGGGCACAACACAGGATGCCGGCGTGACCAGGATAGGTGACGATAACTGGATCATGGCCTATGTGCATATCGCACACGATTGCCAAGTAGGCAACCATACCATACTCGCCAACAATACCTCGCTCGCCGGTCATGTGCATCTGCATGATCACGCCATTCTTGGCGGTTTTACACTGGTGCACCAGTTCTGCAAGATAGGTGCTCACGTTATCACCGCCGTAGGCACTGTTGTGTTCAAGGATGTGCCGCCGTATGTGACAGCTGCAGGTTACGATGCTGCTCCGCACGGCATCAACTCCGAGGGTTTGAAACGCCGCAATTTTCCGTCAGCGAATATTGCGGCGATCAAGCGCGCTTATAAGACGCTGTATCGTAATGGTTTAACGCTGGAACAGGCCAAAGTTGCATTGGCTGAGCAGGTGCAAGAGTGTGCGGATATAAAAATCATGCTGGACTTTCTTGATACCTCTACCCGTGGAATCGTTCGTTAATCAACTTTTTGCAACATGCCACACACATGCCAACCATAGGAATCGTAGCAGGGGAAGCCTCCGGCGATCTGCTGGGTAGTCATTTGATTGCGGCGCTTAAGCAGCGCCGGTCTGATTTGCAGTTCATCGGCATTGCCGGGCCCAAGATGATGGCTGCCGGCGCCAAGACCATGTTCTCAATGGAAAAACTGGCAGTACGTGGGTATTTTGAGGTGTTGCGACATTACCTCGGCATCCGCAAGATACGCAATGACCTGATCCAGTATTTTCTGCACAATCCTCCAGACCTGTTCATAGGCATAGATGCGCCGGATTTCAACCTTGTACTAGAGCAAAAGCTGCGCCGCAAGGGCATAAAAACCATCCATTATGTGAGCCCTTCGATCTGGGCCTGGCGCAAGAATCGGGTCAAAACCATCAAGCATGCCGCCGATCAGGTGCTGTGCCTGTTTCCATTCGAAAAGCCGCTATATGAAGATGCCGGAGTGGATGCCACATATGTCGGGCATCCGTTGGCCGATGTCATCCCGCTTAATACAGACAAAGTGCTGATGCGCACTGAATTGCAGATATCAGACGTAGGTCATGTGATTGCATTGCTACCCGGCAGCAGGCAAAGCGAATTGGACTATATGGCTGATCTGTTTGTTAAAACAGCCATGCGGATCACACAGGATGTCCCCGATGCCTTATTCCTGGTGCCTCTGGTAAGCCGCGAAACGCGTAGAAAGTTTGAATCGGCCATCACGCGTAATCAGGCTTTCGAAGTCCATTTCAAATTGATGTTCGGGCACGCGCAGAAAGCACTCGCCGCTGCCGACGGCGCCATTGTTGCTTCAGGTACGGCGACGCTTGAAGCTGCGTTGATCAAATGCCCCATGGTCATCACCTATCGTATGTCTCGGCTGAGTTGGCCGTTGATGAAACGTATGGGATATTTGCCTTGGGTAGGGCTACCCAATATCATCGCAGGAAAATTTCTCGTACCGGAGCTATTGCAAGACCGGGCAACGCCGGAAGCATTGGCTGACGAGTTATTGCAACTGATACTGGACCGCCAAAGAGTCACCAGTTTGAAAAAGGAATACACCAGCATCCACCTTGCTTTGCAGCAGAACAATGCAGAGAAGGCCGCAGATGCTATCCTGGGCCAGCTTGCGTGATGCATGGCGCCAAGCTGCTGCCATGATTTGCGGCGTGGATGAAGCAGGGCGGGGGCCTCTGGCCGGAGCAGTATTTGCCGCCGCGATAATCCTTGATCCGCAACATCCCATTATCGGGCTGGCTGATTCGAAAAAGCTTTCGGAAAAGAAGCGCGATGAATTGTCTTTGCTCATCAAGCAGCATGCGCTGGCATGGTGTATCGCTTCGGCAAGCGTGGAAGAAATCGATACCATCAATATCCTGCAAGCGAGTTTATTGGCTATGAAGCGGGCAGTTGAAGGCTTATCGCTGATGCCTACGCAGGTGCTGGTGGATGGTATCTACTGCCCGGATATTTCCATTGCAGCAGAAGCCATCGTCAAGGGCGACAGCAAAGTGCAGGAGATCTCGGCGGCTTCCATACTGGCTAAAACTGCCCGCGACGCGGAAATGCTGCAACTGCACCTGCAATATCCGCATTATGGGTTTGATCGCCACAAAGGTTATCCGGTACCGGTACATCTGGCAGCTCTTGCCGCCCATGGGGTTTCACCCATACACCGTCGCAGTTATGCGCCAGTTAGAAAGTACCTGGTTTAATACTTTACCTGTACCCGATAGGAGAGTGTAGTTCTGCTTTCTGCAGGTATCGTGATGTGCCAGACTGCAGTGTTGCTGCTGGCTTTATTGTATTCATGGCTGGACTTCAGCATTTTCCAGTCACCCGGAACAGGTTCCTGCACCGTGACGGTCACAGCTTCCTTCTTCGCATTCTTCAGTGCGATCTCGTAAGCCGATTCGAATAAGGTATTACCCTTTGTCGGATTAGGAAGAGTCTTGAAATCCGTTTGTTTCCTATCTGCCGTCACATCAAAAGAATCACCCAGTTTCAAGCGTACTTTCTCGTTCCTGGGGGTATGGTCTATACTGTCTTCGCCTACGAACTGCGCATTGCCCGTAGCGTCTTTCTTGTAAACCCGTATGGTGCCCTTGGGCAACGGCATGCCCAGTTTGGCGCTTTCCTTGTTATCGAATTCAACGAACACGCCCACCTTGATCTTCTGACCAAGGTCGCCATAGCTGCCTTGATAATAATAATCGGTCCCCTTAAGTACCAATTCCTTGCTTACCGGTATCTGGCTGGCAGAGAGTAAAGCCACCTGTTTGGTCTGATTCTCGGCAATGGTGGTGGGCCGGTCGAGTGTGTAGAGGTGATACTCCAGCAGCGACTCCTCGGCCATACGCGGGGCTGCAGCAGGTGCTGCCATATCCATCTTCGCCGTAAAACGAATCTGCTGCATTTGCTCCGTCACCCGGTTGACATCGCCGGCTACCAGTTGCAATCTTGCGTTGCGATAGCTGGTGCCGCTGGTGTTGGTCAACGTCACCCAACCCGACAGATCCATTTTGTCATCAGCCGCATTCAGTTCGGCGACATAGTCGGCCTTCCAGCCAAGTCCGCCGGTGAGGTAACTCAACTCGACATCCTGTTGCACTGCGCCACTATTCTGCAGTGACATCACCAGCGTAGGGTGATCGCGCAGGTTAGCCGGAACATCCGGATACACGATGCGTCCGGGAACCCCGGTTTCGATATGATCTGCCATGCGCAGCACCACGCCGTTGTTGACAGATAATACCTGAGCCGGCTCAGTCGTTTCAGCGCCGGTGACAAGGTTGGTTTTGATAATGCCTACCGTTTTGCCTACATACTTTTCCAGCAGTTTGTCCGGGGTCAGCAAATCGAAATCAAAATTCTGCTCGATCACCGATAGCTTGCCGGGTGTGGAAATGCTACGAAGCAGCGCAGTCTCGGGACGTATCTGCGCACTCACGTCTCGAAAAGCCAGGGTATTGGCCCCGCTACCCAGGCTGATGCGGCGTTGATCTTTTACCAGCGCCAGATCCTGGTTATAGATGGTGACTGCAACCGATTGCTGGTCTTGCAACGTGCTGCGCATTTCTTCTCCCGCCATCAAGCTGCAAGAGAGGGTAGAGAACAGCAAAAAAGAGATCAGGCCTGAAGGAAAATGTCGTGGTGAGAAGTGTGGCATTTGCCGCTCCGTATCATAACTGGTTGATGGCGTTTACTTAAATTACCGGATTCTTAAATCACTGAAATACCTTCATTTTTAAGCATATTGATCAGAGCGACAAGGGGCAAGCCTATCAGGGCATTGGGGTCATCGCCGTGCATCCATTCGATCAGCGCAATGCCCAGACCTTCGGATTTGGCACTGCCTGCACAGTGATAAGGCTGTTCTTTCAGCAGATAGTTCTCTATTTCAGCGTCGCTCAGATGGCGAAACCTGACTTCATAAGCCACTACCTCAGCCTGCATCTGGCTGGTAGCACTATTATAGAGGCATAAGGCGCTGTGAAAGATGACGGTGCGGCCGCGCATCATACGCAATTGCTTGACAGCATTATCATGAATCAGCGGCTTGCCCAGCTGGATGTCGTCCAGCATGGCCACCTGATCGCAACCAATGACAAGTGAATCAGGGTGAGTCGCCGCGACCTTGCGCGCTTTTTCCTGTGCCAGGCGCAGCGCGGTGATTTCAGGTGATTCGTTTGCCAGCGGTGTTTCATCCACCTGCGGAGATACCACTGTGAACGGTAATTGCAGTCGCTGCAGAAGTTCACGCCGGTAAATAGAGGAGGAGGCAAGAATGAGGTTCATGCGCACAGCATAAAAAAGGCCGAAAAATATCGGCCTTTTTCTGTTCCAGGGTTACTGAATCTCAATCAGAGTCTCATCCGGCGTCACGCTGTCGCCTTTTTTGACGTGAATGGCGATCACCACGCCGCTTTTGGTGGCCTGGATCTCATTTTCCATTTTCATGGCCTCAATCACCAGTGCGCCATCCCCTGCATTGACCTTGTCGCCGATCTTGACCTTGACCTCAACGATGGTGCCCGGCATAGCCGCGGTGACGCAGCCCTCATGCGTTGGACGAGGGCGGGTGCCGCTATTGGTGGTAGAGGCTGCCTTTTTCTTGCTTCCGCCTTGGCCGCTGCCGGAGACTTCGACTTCACTCAAAGTCTCGACGATAACTTCTTCTGAAACGCCATCCACCGATACATAGAAGGGGCGTTGTTCTTCCCCGGTCTGGCCGCTACCGGTGAGTTTGATATGGAAAGTTTCGCCGTGCAGGGTGATATTGAATTCGTTCGGTGCGAACCTGGCCGCCGAGGGCACTGCTGCTTCCTTGGGCAACAGCGGTTCGGCCTTGAGCGTGCCTGCATTGCGCTCTTGCAGGAAAGTCTGCGCCAGATCAGGGAACATTGCGTAGGTGAGCACGTCTTCTTCGCTCTTCGCCAGACTTTCGCATTGCACGCGCAGATTGCCCATTTCATTTTCAAGCAGGTCTGCCGGACGACAGGTGATGACTTTCGCGTTACCCACAGCCAACTTCTTGATCTTGTCGTTGATTTTCCCCGGTGCCTTGCCGTATTGCCCCGTCAGGTAGTTCTTGACTTCATTGGTGATGGATTTGTAGCGTGCTCCGGTGAGCACATTCAACACCGCCTGGGTGCCGACGATCTGCGAAGTAGGCGTGACCAGCGGCGGATAGCCGAGATCTTCGCGTACCCGTGGAATCTCGGCCAGCACTTCATCCATGCGCTTGAGCGCGCCTTGTTCCTTGAGCTGGTTGGATAGGTTTGAGATCATGCCGCCAGGCACCTGATTCACCAGTACACGCGTATCCACACCGGTGAAATCGCTCTCGTACTGCCAGTACTTCTTGCGCACTTCACGGAAATAAGCCGTGATCTCCTGTACAGCCGCCAGATTCAGGCCGGTGTCGTACTCGGTGCCTTGCAGGGCGGCAATGATGCTCTCGGTGGAAGAATGGCTGGAGCCCTCACCGAAAGAAGAGTTGCAGGTATCCAGCATGGTTGCCCCTGCCTCCACGCCTTTCAGGAAGCACATTGCCGACAGGCCGGAGGTGGCATGGCTATGCAGGTGGATAGGGAGTTTGATCGCGGTACCTAACGCCGTGACCAGTTCAGTTGTCGCTTTCGGAGTCAGCAGGCCAGCCATGTCCTTGATGGCGATGGTGTCGCAGCCCATGCTTTCCATTTCCTTAGCCAAACCCACAAAATAGGGTACGTCGTGCACCGGGCTGGTGGTATAGCTGATTGCACCTTCAGCGTGCTTGCCGACTTTTTTCACCGCTTCTACAGAGACGCGAATATTGCGCAGGTCATTTAGCGCATCAAAAATGCGGAATACATCCACGCCGCTATCGGCTGAGGTTTTGACAAAGGCACGCACCACATCATCCGAATAATGGCGATAACCGAGCAGGTTCTGCCCGCGCAGCAACATCTGGATGCGGCTGTTAGGAAGCGCTTTACGCAATTTCTTCAGGCGTTCCCAAGGGTCTTCTTTCAAATAGCGCACACAGGCATCAAAAGTCGCACCGCCCCAGGCCTCCAGCGACCAGAAGCCTATATCATCAAGCTTGCCGCAAATGGGCAGCATGTCTTCGGTACGCATGCGCGTGGCGATAATGGACTGATGGCCATCCCTTAAAACCAATTCAGAAACATGTACTTTTGCCATAGTCTTAATCTTTTAAGTTAAGTTTAAATGCCTTCATGTGCTGCAATGGCAGCCGAGATCGCTGCCGCAAAAAGTTCGGGTGGAAGCTTGGTCGTATATTCCGTCAATTCCGGGTGCGTTTCCACAAAGCTGGTATCGAATACACCTGCCTTGAAATCAGGATGCTTCATAATCTCCTGATAATACGGGATAGTCGTTTTTACACCATACACCACCATGTCGTCCAACGCGCGTCTGCCGCGCTCTATCACGCTGTGCCAGTCCAGCGCCCATACGGTCAGCTTGGCACACATTGAATCGAAGTAAGGCGGAATCACATAACCGGAGTACATCGCGGCATCCATACGCACGCCGGGGCCACCGGGGGCATAGTAGCGAGTGATCTTGCCGAAGCTGGGCAAGAATCCGTTCTGCGGGTCTTCAGCGTTGATCCGGTATTCCATGGCATAACCGCGGAATTGAACATCAGACTGCTTGTATTGCAGTTCCAAACCGGCGGCGATGCGTATCTGTTCCTGCACGATATCAATGCCGGTAATGGTTTCAGTGACGGTATGCTCGACCTGTAAACGAGTATTCATTTCCATGAAATAGAAACGGTTATCCTTGTCCAGCAGGAATTCAACCGTTCCGGCATTTTGATAGTTGACGGCTTTAGCTGCCTTTACCGCCAGATTGCCGATATATTCACGTTGAGCCTGGGTCAGTTGCGGGGAAGGGGCGATCTCGATCAGCTTCTGGTTGCGGCGCTGTATCGAACAGTCGCGTTCGAATAGGTGGATGACATTGCCGTGGCTATCTGCCAGTACTTGCACCTCGATATGGCGCGGATTGACCACGCATTTTTCCAGAAATACCTCAGGCTTGCCGAAAGCTTTGCTGGCTTCGCTGATGACGCGGTCGTAATTGGTAAGCAGCTCTTTTTCGCTATCGCAACGGCGTATGCCTCTGCCGCCACCGCCGTTAGTCGCTTTCAGCATGACAGGGTAGCCGATCTCGGCAGCAAGTTTGCGAGCTTCTTCCACATTTTCCAGGTTGCCTTCACTGCCCGGTATGCAGGGGATTCCTGCAGCGATCATGGCAGTACGGGCTTGTATCTTGTCACCCATCTGGGTAATGACATCCGGGTTGGGGCCGATGAACTGGACGCCGCGCTTGTCGCAGATATCTGACAGCAATGGATTTTCCGATAGGAATCCATAGCCGGGATGCAACGCATCACAACCGGCAGTGACGGCAAGGTTCACGATATTGTGTGCGTTCAGATATCCCTGAACCGGGTCTGAGCCTATGTTGTAAGCTTCGTCGGCTTTTTTTACATGCAGCGCATGACGGTCAGCATCCGTATATATCGCGACAGAAGTAATGCCCATCTCGGAGCACGCACGCACGATACGTACAGCAATTTCTCCGCGATTCGCAATGAGTATCTTTTTGAACATACTGTGATCGTTTTATTAAGCCAGATTATTGGGTCGCTAAACATATAAAATATATGCTTGTTTTGACACTCAAAACCGCTAAAGTATATCATGTGCGCCTTGCCCCTGAATAGGCCATAAGCCTTGCTTAATCCAGTCTCCGTCAATGCCCTTGAGTTCGCCAAGCAAATGCTTGAAATTCATGGTAGAATCCGCGCCTCGTATTTTTCTGGAGTGCGTGAAGCCTTGTTTTTGGGCGAAAACGATGTCAGTGAGGTGCGGTATGAGCTCACGGGCGAGAAAGGCCACAAGCGCAGATATGCTCTGCGGCTGGTACTTGATGGGCAGCTCAGTTTGGTTTGTCAGCGTTGCCTTGGCGAGATGATTTACCCGGTGAAGCATACTGCCTGGTTCGAATTGGTAGCGAGCGAGGCCAGCTTGCCGGAAGATGATGATGACGAGATTGATTATCTGGTCGCCGATGCAGAATTGAACTTGGAGCAGTTGATAGGACAGGAATTGATTTTGGGCTTGCCGTTGGCGCCCAGGCATGGCGAGGATGGAACGGCTCCGGATGCGCTTTGCACGAATGCAATGGAAGTGAATAAAGATCAGAAACCGAACCCGTTTAGTGTGTTGCAGGAATTGAAACGCAACACTTGAGTATGTAATTTTTATTAGGAGTGCAACATGGCAGTTCAGCAAAACAAAAAATCCCCATCCAAGCGCGGTATGCACCGTGCGCATGACTTCTTGACCAATCCGGCACTGGCGATCGAGCCAACCACCGGTGAAGTGCACTTACGCCACCATGTAAGCCCATCCGGCTTCTATCGTGGCCGCAAAGTGATGCCTGGCAAAGGCGAGTAAGCTGCGTTGTACGCAACGCAACTGAATCAAGCCGCGCTTTTAACAGCGCGGCTTTATTTTATATGGATGTAACTCTCGCAATAGACGCCATGGGCGGCGACCATGGCCCTCATGTCACTATCCCTGCCGCGTTGGCTGCTTTGAAGCGGCATAGCGAAATCAATATCGTGCTGGTTGGCCTGCAAGACGTGATCGAACGGGAGTTGCACGCCAGAAAGGCAACCGTAGGTCCGCGGTTACGCATCCATCACGCCAGTGAAGTGGTGAACATGGATGAGTCACCACAAAGCGCCTTGAAAAACAAAAAAGACTCTTCGATGCGTGTTGCCATCAATCTGGTCAAGAGTGGTGAGGCCGGCGCTTGTGTCAGCGCAGGCAATACCGGTGCGCTGATGGCAACGGCGCGGTATGTATTGAAAACGCTGCCTGGTATAGATAGGCCTGCAATTGCTTCCACCATGCCTACAGCAGACGGACGTACCTTTGTGCTGGATCTGGGCGCCAATGTCGATTCCACCCCCGAGCATCTGTTGCAATTCGGCATCATGGGCGCGATGTTGGCGGCAGCAGTGGATCATAAGGACAATCCTTCGGTCGGATTGTTGAATATCGGTTCCGAAGACATCAAAGGCACGGAAGTGGTGAAACAGGCAGCAGAGTTGTTACGCGCCAGCCATCTCAATTTCTACGGCAATGTCGAAGGTAACGATATTTACAAAGGTACCGTGGATGTGGTGGTGTGTGATGGTTTTGTGGGCAATGTGGCGCTCAAGGCCTCCGAAGGCGTTGCTTCGCTGATGGTGGCCATCATTACTCAGGAATTCAAACGCAACTGGCTGACCATGCTGATGGGAATGCTGGTATTGCCTGTGATACGCGCCTTCCGCCGCCGCATGGATCCACGCAGCTATAATGGTGCAAGTTTTCTTGGTTTGAAAGGTATCGTAGTGAAAAGTCATGGATCGGCGGATAGTTTTGCTTTTGGGGTCGCGATAGATCAGGCCATAGAAGAAGCCGCTAATGGCGTATTGCAGCGCATCACTGCGCAACTGTTGCTGGACGCTCATCCACAAACGAACGAAGCCGGGACAGTCTGATGGCACACGCAAAGATTTCCGGTACCGGCAGCTATCTGCCGCAGCGCATACTGACCAATGCCGAGCTTGAAAAAACCATAGATACCACGGATGAATGGATCGTCACCCGCACCGGCATCCGTGAACGGCGTATCGCCGCTGCCGATGAGCTGACCAGCGACATGGCATTACAGGCCAGCCTCAAGGCAATCGAGGCAGCAGGCGTAGCGGTTGCGCAGATCGACTTGATCATCGTCGCGACGACCACGCCCGACAGAACTTTTCCCAGTACCGCGTGTATTCTGCAAACCAAATTGGGTAGCTCGGGTTGCCCGGCATTTGATATACAGGCGGTATGCAGCGGCTTTGTGTATGCGCTGGCAACGGCCGATCAATTCATCCGCTCCGGTGCTGCCAAATGTGCTTTGGTGGTGGGTGCGGATACCATGTCGCGCATCACGGACTGGAGCGACCGCAGCAACTGCATCTTGTGGGGTGACGGCGCAGGCGCGGTGATCGTGCAGGCCAGTGACACACAGGGCATTATTTCCAGCCATCTGCACGCCGATGGGAAATACGAAAAGATGCTGTACGTTCCGCGCGGCGTATCGCAAAAAGAGGGTGGCGATACCATCCTGATGGAAGGCAATCCGGTATTCAAGATCGCGGTCAATACGCTGGATCAGATTGTGGACGAGACGCTGCAAGCCAATGGTCTGCAGCAATCGGATATTGATTGGCTGGTGCCGCATCAAGCCAATATACGTATCATTACCGCAACTGCCAAAAAGCTTAATATGAGTATGGATCAAGTGGTAGTCACCGTGGATACGCATGGCAATACCTCCGCCGCATCCATCCCGCTGGCGCTGGATGTAGCAGTGCGTGATGGCCGCATCAAACGAGGCGAGACGATATTGATGGAAGCCTTCGGCGGCGGTTTTACCTGGGGTTCCGTGCTACTGAAGTATTAAAAAAACAAGAAATTATTAAACATGAATAATTTTGCATTCTTTTTTCCCGGACAGGGCTCGCAATCAGTAGGCATGATGCAAGGTCTGGCTGATTTGATGGCGGTGCGTGACACTTTCGACCAGGCTTCCACCATTCTTGGGCAGGATTTCTGGCGCATGGTCAGCGAGCCCAATGAAGATCTGAACCTCACTACCAACACCCAGCCCTTGATGCTAATCGCCGGTGTCGCCACTTGGCGCGCATGGCTAGACGCTACCAATGCGCAGCCTGCCTTGATGGCCGGGCATAGTCTGGGTGAATACACAGCGCTGGTGGCAGCGGGTAGTATCAGTTTTGCGCAAGCCCTGCCTTTGGTGCGTTATCGTGCTGAAGTGATGCAATCCGCGGTGGCCGAAGGCGTGGGCGCAATGGCGGCCATTCTGGGTTTGGAAGATGACGCAGTGCGCGCTGTATGCAGTGACGCTGCGCAAGACGAAGTGTTGGAAGCGGTGAATTTCAATTCGCCGGGGCAGGTCGTCATTGCCGGTCACAAAGCAGCTGTGGAGCGGGGCATGGAAGCCGCCAAGGCAAAAGGTGCCAAGCGTGCTTTGTTATTACCGGTCAGTGTGCCGTCTCATTGTGCCTTGATGAAGCCGGCCGCAGAAAAACTCGCGCAATATCTACAGAATGTCACAGTGGATACGCCGCAAGTGCCGGTATTGCATAACGCCGATGTCGCCAGCTATAACGACGCAACCAGCATCAAGCAGGCGCTGGTAAGGCAGCTATATAGTCCGGTGCGCTGGGTAGAGACGGTTAACAGCATCGCCAACCAGGGCATACTGCAAGCCGCTGAATGTGGTCCGGGCAAAGTGTTGACCGGACTTAACAAGCGTATCGTGGCCGATATGTCATGCCATGCGCTGACCAGCGTTGAAGCATTTACAGAATTTAAAAGCCTGGTCAGTTAGAACCGGCAATTTAGGGAGAGAGCAAATGTCACAAGATCAAATCCAAGAGCAGATCGCACTCGTTACCGGTGCCAGTCGCGGCATCGGCGCTGCCATCGCGCTGGAGTTGGGCAAGCAGGGCGCAACCGTGATCGGCACAGCAACCAGTGCCAGCGGCGCCGAACAGATTTCGCAAACGCTGCACGCTGCCGGAGTCAAAGGCGCAGGCATGGCGTTGGATGTAAACGACGCGGCGCAGATAGAAAGCGTATTGAAAAGTATCGCCGATAACTACGGCACGATTTCGATCCTGGTGAACAATGCCGGCATCACCAAGGATATGTTGCTGATGCGCATGACCGAAGATGACTGGGATGATGTGCTGACCACCAATCTGAAATCGGTGTTCCGGCTGTCGCAAGCAGTCCTGCGTCCGATGATGAAAGCGCGCTACGGCCGCATCATCAGTATATCTTCAGTGGTCGGCCATATGGGTAACGCCGGACAGGCGAACTACGCTGCAGCCAAGGCAGGCATGACCGGGTTCTCCAAGTCGCTGGCACGTGAAGTTGGCAGTCGCAATATCACGGTCAACTGTGTCGCACCCGGGTTCATCGATACCGACATGACCAAGGGGCTGCCTGAAGAACACCGCAACAAATTGCTGGATCATATCCCGTTGGGCAGGCTGGGTTCTGCACAGGAAGTCGCTGCGGCAGTAGCTTTTCTGGCATCATCCGCTGCCGGATACATCACTGGCGAGACCATTCATGTCAATGGCGGCATGATTATGGCCTAACCGGCCTGATTGAAATCTGCTCAGACGTATGCAGCGCTTGGTACAAGCATCATTTTTTGAATTTAACTGGAGTTTTGGTAGAATGTCGCCAGTTTTTTGCTACACAATTAATTAAGGGGAATTAGATGTCTGACATCGAACAGCGCGTTAAAAAGATCGTTACCGAGCAACTGGGTGCGAATGAAGCCGACGTTAAGAACGAATCTTCGTTTGTGGACGATCTGGGTGCCGACTCACTCGACACCGTAGAACTTGTGATGGCGCTTGAAGAGGAATTTGGTTGTGAAATTCCTGATGAAGAAGCAGAAAAGATCACCACTGTGCAACAGGCGATTGATTACGTAAACGCCATTCCAAAATAACTTTCAACATTCCCAACACCATCCTCTGGAGCTATCTTGTCCAAGCGTAGGGTCGTCATTACAGGCCTCGGCGTCGTATCGCCAGTAGGTGTTGGGGTAGAGCCCGCCTGGGCTAATATCGTGGCCGGACGTTCCGGCATCAGTCGTATCACCAAATTCGACCCTAGCGCATTCGCTTCGCAAGTGGCCGGTGAGGTGAAGGATTTTGATGTCACGCAATACCTTTCGCCAAAAGAGGCGAGGCGTATGGATACCTTCATCCAGTTCGGCATGGTGGCCGGGATTGAGGCCGTCAAGGACTCCGGTATCGAGGTGACCGAGGAGAATGCCGAGCGTATCGGGGTATCCATCGGCTCGGGCATAGGCGGAATGCAGTCCATAGAAGACACGGACGAGCTCTACCATGAGTCTGGTCCAAGAAAGATCTCACCCTTCTTTGTGCCTGGTACAATTATCAACATGATCTCCGGCAATCTATCCATCATGTTCGGATTCAAAGGCCCTAACGTTGCGATCGTGACTGCCTGTACTACTGGTACGCATTCGATTGGTGATGCAGCAAGAATGATCGAATACGGCGATGCCGACGTCATGGTGGCGGGTGGCTCTGAAGCTGCGATCACCAGGCTGTGTGTGGGCGGCTTCGCAGCTGCCAGAGCACTGTCTACACGCAATGATGACCCGACAACAGCCAGCCGTCCCTGGGATAAGGATAGGGACGGTTTTGTGATAGGCGAGGGCGCAGGGGTGATGGTGCTGGAAGAGTATGAAACAGCGAAAAAGCGCGGTGCGAAGATTTATGCCGAGCTGACGGGCTACGGCATGAGTGCCGATGCCTACCATATGACCTCACCCAACATGGACGGTCCAAAGCGTTCCATGGTGAATGCCATGCGCAACGCCGGAGTGTCGCCGGATCAGGTGCAGTTTGTGAATGCACACGGCACTTCTACGCAACTGGGCGATTCCAATGAATCCAACGCGGTGAAAGCTGCGTTTGGTGCGCATGCCAGCAAGCTGGTCGTCAATTCCACCAAATCCATGACCGGCCATCTACTGGGCGGAGCTGGCGGGTTGGAATCTGTATTTACCGTGCTCTCCATTTACCATCAGATTTCTCCTCCCACCATCAATATATTCAATCAGGACCCCGAATGTGATCTGGATTATTGTGCCAACACGGCACGTGATATGAAGATCGATGTCGCTCTGAAGAACAACTTCGGCTTCGGTGGTACTAACGGTAGTCTGGTATTCAGGAAAATCTAAGGCGCAGCAAACTGCGTTAAGAATCTGAAAGAATTTAATTAGTTTAAAAAGATCTAATTAATACGTAAATTTTGCTTGCTTTTGTCTCCGGTTTAAGCAAACTTTCAAGAAAAAGTACAGCATTTTGTGCACACCCTGCGTGCCTATCCTTGTAAATGCTTGATGCGCCAGCCATATCCCCGTTACAACCCGCATTTATGCCTGCAAGCTATTGACTTTTAACAATTAAATATTAAAGTTCAAAAAAGCGGCAAAATTGGGAAAACCCAATCAGCTGTGATAGTTAGCTGTGCTTTTCATCGTGCATCCACAGACTTATCCACAGCTTTTGTGGATGATTGTGAACACTGCACCCAAGTATTTTTCTCACTGTTTTTGCTGCGAAACAGACCGCACAACCAGTACAATACCCAGGCTATGTCACAACCATCCTCTTTTCTTATCAATGGTCGTTTTGAAGGCGGTATTTCGCCTATGGATCGCGGTCTGGCATATGGCGACGGGGTTTTTCGTACTTTGCAGCACAATGGCTATCCTTATTGCTGGGGCATGCATTACCATAGGCTTGAAGCGGACTGTAATGCGCTGGGGATCGTCTGCCCCTCGGCAGATACCTTGCTGGATGACATGGAGCGTCTGCAAGGGGGGAAGCAAAACTCGGTGATCAAAATCATCGTGACCCGCGGTGAAAGCCTGAGAAGCTATGCCGTTCCACCGCTGGCGCAGCCTACGCGCATTGTGATCAAGACTGCCATGCCGCAATATCCGGACAGTTACTTTCAGGAAGGTGTGGCGCTGCATCTGTGTGAAACGCGTTTGGCACGTCAGCCCAGGCTGGCAGGCGTGAAACATCTGAATCGTCTGGAGAATGTACTGGCACGCATGGAATGGACTGACCATCAGATTGCCGATGGGTTGATGATAGATGAAAATGGCGACGTCATCGAATGTACCAGTGCCAACCTTTTCGCACGCTTCGGCGAAGTCATGGTGACCCCGGATCTGTCTGCCAGTGGAGTGCTCGGTGTGACGCGCGAACGTCTGATACAGCTTGCCCCCAAGCTGGACTATAGCGTAGCAGTGAAACGTTTGCGTTTGTCTGAACTGATGAATGCCGACGAAGTATTGATCTGCAATAGCCTGTTCGGGGTATGGCAAGTAAGGCAGCTTTCGAGCCATTCCTGGAAAGCAGGTAACCTTGCGGCGCAATTCCGCGAACTTTTGAGAGAGCAAGATGCGATTTCTGCGTAGACTTTTCCTGTTGGGCATACTCGTCGCCGGTTGTGGTGCGGCATGGCTATGGCATTTTACCTGGCAGCCCCTGATTTTCACCGATACTCCCCATACTTTCGTATTGAAGCCCGGTAGCAATATCCGCACTATTTCGCATCAACTGGTAGAGGAAAGCATATTGAGCGAGCCTTGGAGCTTCCTGATCATGGCCAGATTATCGAGCAAGGCGTCGAATATAAAAGCCGGCAACTATCAATTCACTTCCGGGATGACGCCTTATCAAATATTCCAAATGATGAGCGATGGCGATGTGTCGCAAGCCGGTATCACCTTTATCGAAGGCTGGACCTTCCGCCAGATACGAGAAGCCCTGAACAGCTCGGAAGGCATCGAGCATATCAGCATGGAGCTGACCGATGCGCAGATCATGGAGCGTATCGGTGCCAGCGAATCAAATCCGGAAGGCCTGTTCTTCCCTGATACCTACTACTTCGTACAGGGTATGAGTGACATTGATATTCTGCAAAGAGCTTACCGGACCATGCAAGCCAAGTTGCAAGCCGCATGGGACAAGAAAACACAAAGTTTGCCTTATCAGAGCCCTTATCAGGCATTGATCATGGCTTCGATTATCGAGAAAGAGACGGCCAAGGCCTCCGAACGTCCGCTGGTGGCAAAAGTTTTCCTGAACCGGCTGAAAATAGGGATGCGTTTGCAAACCGACCCGACCGTGATCTATGGCTTGGGGCAGAAGTATGAAGGCAACCTGCACAAGGTGGATCTGCAGAACGACACGCCTTACAACACCTATACCCGAGAGGGATTGCCGCCTACACCTATCGCCATGCCTGGCATGGCTTCCATCGAGGCCGCGCTTAACCCAGCAACACAATCATCTGCACTTTATTTCGTCAGCAAGCGCGATGGAAGCCACGCTTTTTCCAGCTCGCTGGAAGAACATAACCGGGCAGTGGTGCGCTACCAACTGGAGCAGCACAAGTGACGGGGATGTTTATCACGCTGGAAGGGGTTGATGGCGCGGGCAAAAGCACGCACATCCCGTTCATTGCAGAGCTGCTGAAGAGTAAAGGCTACGAAGTCGTATTGACACGCGAACCTGGCGGAACGCCGCTGGGCGAAAAATTGCGCGAACTATTGCTGCATCAGCCCATGTCTCCGGAAACGGAAACGCTGCTGATGTTCGCAGCCAGGAACGAACACCTGCAACAAGTGATCTTACCGGCACTGGCACGCTGTGCCCTGGTGTTATCTGATCGCTTTACCGATGCCAGCTTTGCGTATCAGCATGGCGGGCGGGGCGTAGCGGTAGACATGGTAATAACCCTGGAGCAGATGATTGGTGGTTTCCAGCCGGATTTGACATTGCTTTTCGATGTTCCGGTAGAGGTCAGCTGCCAGAGATTGAGTGGCGCGCGCGATCCGGACAGATTTGAGCAGGAGAATGCGACATTCTTCCAGAAAATACGTGATGCCTATCTGCAACGGGCAGCGGAATTTCCGCAAAGGTTTCGAATTATCGACGCAAACCGCCCGCTTGAAGAAATCAGGAATGAGCTTGAGGATATTATTTCAAATATATGAATATAAATAATTTTGTATAAAATTAAACTTTGAATTTAAACCAAATAAATGGCTGGAATGTTGATTTTTGGCAGCGTTTTTCTGCGCTACGCCAGCGCATGCCGCATGCCATTATGCTGCAAGGCCGCGCCGGGATAGGCAAACTGGCATTTGCCGAGGCTTTGGCTGCATCCTTGTTATGCGAATCTCCTCAGGCGGATGGCCTGGCTTGCGGGTGCTGCCTGAGCTGCGGCTGGCTGGAGCAGGGCAATCACCCGGATTTTCGTTTGATCACTACGGAAGACCGTGTCGAAACCGATGAGTCTGGTGCGGAAAAAAGCAAAAAACGTAACTACATTCTGGTAGACCAGATTCGCGGCATCAGCGATATGGTGGGACTTTCTTCACATAGGCAGGGGATGCGTGTGGTCTTGCTGCATCCTGCCGAGACGCTTAATCTGGAATCAGCCAACGCATTGCTGAAAATGCTCGAAGAGCCACCTGCGGGCATGATTTTCCTGTTGGTCAGCCATCAACCGCAGCGTTTGCTGCCTACCATACGCAGCCGTTGCCACAAGATAACCATGACGTTACCCTCCAGAAGCGAAGTTAAAGTCTGGCTTGCAGCGCAAGGTGTGGCTGATCCGGAGTTCAGTCTGGCGCAGGCTGGAGGTGCGCCGTTACTGGCTCTGGAAATGAATGACAGCCTGCGACGCGATGATATCGAAGGCCTGGCCGGGCAGCTTGCCCAGGCGGAACGCATAGACCCGTTCCTGATCGCATCCGGATGGGCAAAAACAGGCATGGCAACGACCGTAACCTTGTTGCAGAAGTGGGTCTACGACCTGATGAGCGTCAGATTCTACAACGTGGTGCGCTACTTCCCGGCCAATACCATTGCCTTGCAAAAACTTGGGCAACGTGCGGATCTGCGGCGTTTACTGGATTATCAACGCCAGCTTGCTGAAGCGCGTGCCCATGCCGCACACCCCTTGAATGCCGAATTGCAGCTGGAAGCGTTGTTACTGAAATACGCGCAAATATTCTAACTATGTACATAGACTCTCACTGCCATCTTGATTTTCCCGAGCTTGCCGCCAATATCAATGACGTGCTGGCCGCCATGCGCAGCAACGAGGTTGGCTATGGCTTATGCATCAGTGTGACCTTGCCGGATTTCCCCAAAGTGCTGGCGTTGGCCTCGGCGCATGATAATTTGTTTGCAACAGTAGGCGTGCATCCGGATTACGAACTCGAGATCGAGCCTACGGTGGATGACCTGGTGCGACTGGCGCAGCATCCGAAAGTAGTGGGAATAGGGGAGACCGGGCTGGATTATTACAGGCTTACCGGTGATCTGGAGTGGCAGCGTCTGCGTTTTCGTACCCATATCCGCGCTGCCATCCAGACCGGAAAGCCGCTTATCATCCATACCCGATCTGCCGCTGCAGATACCATCCGCATCATGCAGGAAGAGGGTGCTCACAGGGCAGGAGGGGTGATGCACTGCTTTACCGAGTCGTGGGAGGTCGCAGAGCAGGCCATAGCGCAGGGGTTCTACATTTCGTTTTCCGGCATCGTGACTTTCAAGAATGCGCTAACGCTGAAGGAAGTCGCGCAGAAAGTGCCGCTTGATCGCATGCTGATCGAAACCGATTCGCCTTACCTGGCTCCGGTGCCGTTTCGCGGCAAAACCAATCAGCCGGCCTATGTGAAGCATGTCGCGGAAGAGATCGCACGTTTACGCAGCATCGCGCCGGAGCAGGTAGGCGAAGCTACCAGTGCCAACTTCTTCGAACTATTCAAGGCGGCGCAGCCATGCAAGTGATCACGCTAGGTGTAGGCTCCAGTGCGGGAACGCCGGTGATCGGATGTGAGTGCGCCACCTGCATGTCTTCCAACCCGCGCAATAAACGTACACGCTGCTCTGTGGCGTTAGAAACGGATAGCGGGAAGGTGATACTTATAGATACCGGTCCGGACCTGCGTTTGCAGGCATTGCGTGAAAATATACGGCGTGTGGATGCAGTGCTGTATACCCATGTACATGCCGACCATCTGAATGGCATTGACGATCTGCGTGCATTTTGCCAGCTTAATCGCATACGCATCCCGCTGTATGGCAATGCGCACACCATGGACAATATCAGGCAACGCTTCGGCTATACCATACGCGAGGCAGGAGAGCGCTGGGATATCCCCATTCTGGGTGCGAACGAGGTCCATGCGCCTTTTGAGGTGTGCGGTGTACAGATCACACCTATCCCGGTGATGCATGGCCGGTCGGAGATTCTGGGTTGGCGCATCGGTGATTTTGCCTATTTGACGGATGTTTCGGAGATTCCTGCATCTTCGCTGGCATTGCTGCAGGGGCTGGAAGTACTATTTCTGGATTGTTTGCGCCACAAGCCGCATCATACCCACATCAATGTGGAACAAAGCAAATCCTACGCCAGTCAGATAGCGGCTGACACGACCTATCTGATCCATATGACGCACGAGCTGGAGTATGAGGCGCTGGGCGCCGAGTTGCCGCAAAACGTGCATGTGGCGTATGACGGCCTCAGGTTAACGCTGGTATAAGCCGATTGTGAGAACTGTAGGCGTGAACTGTGGCGTGAAACCAGCTGCAGTGAGATAATCAGCCATTATTAGCTATCATCGTTTGAAGGAATCATTCAATGCGCATTAAACACATATTTTCTACCATCTTTGCAGCAAGCCTGATGGTCACCTTGCCTGTGCATGCCAATGCAGATGATGGTGATGCTTCCGTTAAAAAGAAATCAGCAAAACCTGCAACCAAAATATTTGATGAAGGACAATTCATCCGAATGTTCAGCAACAAGACGCGGCAGCAGGTAGCGGATGCGCTGGGAAAACCGGCATCCACCAATCAGGGACGTCAGCCAAGTGAAGAAGAAGCAGCACGGGCTACCTTGGGTCAAGGCGGTGATGCTGCCAGAAGCAAAAAGAACGACAGCGTCGAGATGTGGTATTACAAGCACATCGTACGTTATGCGCCCAAGCGTACCTACGACAAGGTGGAACTGACTTTCGTCAATGACCGCTGTCAGAATGTTGCATACTTCAATGATAGGCGGTAAGTTGCTAACGCATTGATTAATGGGGCTTAGGCCCCATTAATCATAATATACAACTTCGCATAATGTATATTATGTTAAATAGTATATTAACATCATATACCGCTTCTCAGGAGTCCGCCCAACTAAATCATAGGTGTTTATTGGAACTAATTCTATGGATTGGGTGCGCAGCATCTATTCCATAGAATTAGTTCCTCTTCTAATCGCGGCGTCGTTATTGGGTTTGACTGGTTATGAAGGTAAACAACCGGCAGAATTCACATTATTTCGGTGAAAATAATCCACGTAGCTTTTCCATAGAATTAGTTCCAGAGGCTGGAATGCTTGTCCCTACAGGCTTTGGGGCCAGTTGAGCCAACAATTCGGATCAATTAATGCTTCAACAAAATAAGGCCCGTAGCTTTTCCATAGAATTAGTTCCATGCAATTACTGGCCCTGAGCCTTATGCTGATTGGGATATGCGGGATTTATTCACTCTAGAATTGATAGAGATAACCTTGTTCTGGGTGGCTGTCAGCCTGGTCGTTGTTTGCCTCAATTGGGATTTAACCTGGCTGAGTTGGCCTTGTAGGGAACCAAGCTTCTCTCGGAGGTCGGCATTAATTTTTTGTACAGCCGCTATGTCCTTTTCAAGCGTTCGTGCGCGTTGGCGTTCACGATCGACTTCCTGTAGTGACCTTGCCTCTAAGACCCGATATCTTTCTTCTGCTTTGGCCAGCGAGACATTGACCTTCTCTAGATCACGACTAAACCCTAGCCTGACTTCTTCAAGCAATCGTTCGTGTTGCGATCGCTCTTCCTGAAGCGATAGGAGCGTTTTTTTGGATGTGGCTAAGGTCGCTACATCAACCGCATGCGTTTTTTCGCTCTCAGCGAGCTTCTGTAGTGCCTCTTTTAGTCCTAACCCGGTTTCGTTCAGGCTTAACTCGACCTGTTGTAGATTTTTATGGGCAAGCTCAACATCCTGACTTGCTTGAGTTACTTTTTCATCGGCTGCAGCAATCAGTACAGAAAAATTGGCTTGTGCGGCCTCCTGGGCTAGAGTCCACACTGAGACAACAAGATTGCCAGCTGACTCTTTAAGAATGTCAGGAAGATCTGGCCGTTCAATACGCACCCTGCTTTTCTCCCGGAGCTCCAACCAGAACTTGTTGAGTGCCGCGGCAGGCGCTGACATGCTTCCTTTACGGACGTATTGATATAGCTTATTGGCCGTCGGCGTCATCCCATACCGAAAAAACATCAACACGCAAGCTTCTCGATAAATATCCTGAGTATTCGGAAACTGGCTTTTGAGCTGATCGATCTCGGCTTGCATATCCTGTTCATTGATTATGGCCGTATTCATCGTTAACTCCTAGTTAAAGCTGATAATAAATAATACAACGTAATATATTGTATATGCTATCTATTTATGAGTGATTTTTGACATTATTAATGTAATGTCAAATAATCCAATAGGACATGCTTCATAAAAATATGGGGTGCTTGGTTTGGATTCAGATGACTCTTTGATCACTATCTCATCGCTTGCCGGGATTGGAACTCTCTACCCTGCTCCCAGCGTTGATGGCAGCGCTGGACTCAACCGGGCAATAGGGATTCGACCTCAAATCATGGCCAACACTGATGCTGAGGCTCTCAAGATATGGCTTGCGCGTTTTGCCGACACAAAAACGACATTCGATAATTACCGCAAGGAAGCCGAGCGGCTTCTAATGTGGGCACAGGTAGAGCATAACAAGCCGCTTTCGTCGTTGAGCCACGAGGATCTGCTGGTTTATCAGCGTTTTCTTGGTGATCCCCAGCCCATCGAACGATGGGTCATGCAAAAACGCAAGGTAGCACGCAACGACCCTGCATGGCGGCCATTTGCAGGCCCTCTCTCTCCTACTAGCCAGCGCCAAGCCATTGTGATACTGAATACGATGTTCTCCTGGCTCGTGAACGCAGGTTATCTGGCGGGCAACCCCTTATCATTATCTCGACAGCGCCAACGAAAAGCCAAACCGCGTATCACAAGGTTCCTAGAGGAAGACTTGTGGACTGAGGTGAAACTGACAGTTGAGCAAATGCCTCGTGAGACGAACCGGGAGAGCGAACACTATCATCGAGTGAGATGGCTATTTTCATTGCTATATATCACTGGCATTCGAGCTTCTGAAGTCGTTCAGAATACGATGGGAGGCTTTATTTGCTATTCGGATAAGGAGGGAGAACCCCAATGGTGGCTGGATATCACCGGAAAAGGCGACAATTCCAGAATCGTGCCGGCGACAAGAGAGTTGTTGGTTGAATTAAGCCGATATCGTCGTGAAATGGGTCTTCCACTTAGCCCCTTGGAGGGAGAGAGCACTCCCCTACTGCTTCCAATCGGGGGCAAGCCACGTCCTATGACAAGAAGCGCTGTTCACCTTATTCTCAAAAAAATATTCAAAAAGACTGCCAGCAGATTGAAGCTGCGAGGACCGGAGGCATATAGTAAGGTAATCAGGCTGGAAGCGGCTTCTGCTCATTGGATGCGACATACAGCTAGTTCAAATATGGCTAATGCGATGGATATTAGGCATGTGAGAGATAATTTGGGTCATGAGTCCATAGAGACTACCAATAAGTACCTTCATTCAGAAGATGACTATCGTCATAGAGAAACGGAACGTAGTCATAAACTCAACTGGGGACAGCGCCAAGGAAATAATTGATATTTTAAGTGCGTTGGTTTGATTATTCGCTGCGTGGCCAATCATCAGGGACGAGTTTTAGCCCTCCTCGCCACCGTTCAACAATAGCTTCTTGATACCAATCTTCATTAATATCCGCATGCTCAGTAATAATCACTTGAAAGCCAGGGGCTATTGCTTTAACTACATCAAAAACAAGTCTGAACATGCGTGATACTGCGCGGCGGTCGTCTTCATCCGCCGTAGCTATAGACCCATCCTCGATATTCTCTGGAGGAAAGTAAACTTGTG
>CAILHX010000016.1 GCA_903834185.1 uncultured Methylophilaceae bacterium | reverse complement strand
GTCGTGGCCAAGGTGATCGAGTAAGAAATTCAGTCGTTAGACGTAAGTTGTTAGTAAAAACGGTTCAACTAATAACTAACGGCTGATAACTAATGACTAGATATAGGCCAGTAGCTCAATTGGCAGAGTGTCGGTCTCCAAAACCGAAGGTTGGGGGTTCGAGGCCCTCCTGGCCTGCCACTTTAACTAAAGCACGACTGATAGGTTAAATGATAGACAAATTAAGGTTGTTGCTGGCTATTGCGTTGATTGCTGGTGGTATTGCCGGGTATTACATACTGGGTGACAACAGCCCTGCCGTAGTGCGGGCGTTATCGGTTATGGGCGGCATCGTTGCGGCCATGGCGGTAATGTGGACTACTACCATGGGGCGGGATGTATTCGCTTTTAGCAAAGAAGCGATTGCAGAAGCTCGCAGAGTGGTATGGCCAAGCCGCAAGGAGACAATACAGACCACAGGTGTAGTGGTGTTGCTGGTGATCGTGATGGCGATTTTTATGTGGATAGTGGACATAACGCTATTGTCGCTGGTGCGAATGGTGATGGGACGGGGTGAGTAATGGCTAAGCGTTGGTATGTCGTACATGCTTATTCTGGTTTTGAAAAATCAGTGCAGCGTGGTTTGCTGGAGCGCATCAGCCGTGCAGGTATGCAGGATTTCTTCGGCGATATTCTGGTGCCGGTAGAAGAGGTCATTGAAATGAAGAGCGGGCAGAAAGCGATTTCTGAGCGCAAATTCTTCCCTGGCTACGTGCTGGTTCAGATGGAAATGAATGACGATACCTGGCATCTGGTGAAAAACACGCCACGCGTCACAGGTTTTGTCGGCGGTACTGCGCTGAAGCCTACGCCGATCACCGATAAGGAAGTGGCAGACATCATGCAGCAGATGCAGGATGGGGTTGAAAAGCCCAGGCCGAAAGTGCTGTTCGAGAATGGCGAAATGGTGCGGGTCAAAGAAGGCCCTTTTACCGACTTCAATGGCACTGTGGAAGACGTCAATTACGAAAAGAGCAAGATGCGTGTGTCAGTGACCATTTTTGGTCGCGCAACGCCGGTGGAGTTGGACTTCAGTCAGGTAGAGAAAGCGTAAGCGTTTTTCAGGATTTAGTAGTACGGAATTTTGTAGTAAAGGTGCTGCGTGGTTAAGCAGCGTTTCAACGGGGAGCCATTGTACATGGCGCTTGTACCCACATTAAGGAGTAAATGATGGCAAAGAAGATTATCGGCTATATCAAACTGCAGATTCCTGCAGGTAAAGCCAATCCTAGCCCGCCAGTCGGCCCTGCTTTGGGTCAGCGCGGTTTGAACATTATGGAATTCTGCAAGGCTTTCAATGCAGCTACACAAAGCATGGAGCCAGGTTTGCCAGTGCCGGTGGTGATTACCGCTTTCGCTGACAAGAGTTTCACTTTCATTATGAAAACGCCGCCTGCAACGGTGTTGATCAAAAAGGCTGCCAAGCTGGACAAGGGCTCTGCCCGTCCGCATACCGACAAGGTAGGCAAGATCACACGTGCGCAAGCTGAGGCTATTGCAACCACCAAGATGCCTGACTTGACGGCGTCGGATATGGATGCAGCGGTACGTACCATTGCCGGTAGTGCGCGCAGCATGGGCATTGAAGTGGAGGGCGTATAAATGGCTAAGATATCTAAACGCATGCAAGCCCTGATGGGCAAGGTTGACCGTGAAAAGGCATACGCTGTGGCGGATGCGCTGGGTCTGGTCAAGGAAACAGCGACTGCCAAATTCGACGAGTCGGTGGATGTGGTTGTTAATCTCGGCATTGATGCACGCAAGTCCGACCAGTTGGTGCGCGGCGCACTGGTGCTGCCGCACGGTACAGGTAAAACCTCGCGTATTGCTGTATTCGCACAAGGCGCGAATGCGGAAGCAGCCAAGGCTGCCGGTGCTGACATCGTCGGTTTTGAAGACCTGGCAGAGCAGATCAAAGGCGGCATGATGGATTTCGATGTTGTGATCGCTACACCGGACGCGATGCGTATCGTGGGTGGTCTGGGTCAGATTTTGGGTCCGCGTGGTTTGATGCCTAACCCCAAGGTGGGTACTGTAACGCCTAATGTGGCAGAGGCTGTGAAGAACGCCAAGGCCGGACAGGTGCAATATCGTACCGACAAGGCGGGCATCGTGCACTGCACCATAGGTCGCGCATCTTTCGAGGTGGACGCACTAAAGGGCAACCTGCTGGCGCTGGTCGAGGCCTTGAATAAATCCAAGCCTGCTTCGAGTAAGGGCGTCTATTTAAAGAAATTGACGATCTCCAGCACCATGGGTGTGGGCGTTCGTATCGACCAGGCTAGCCTGGTTTAAAGCATAAAGGCTGCAGCTCAGGCTGCGGTTTTGCAAGGCTTTGGGCCTGCCGACAAGTGGTTTTTGGCGGCAGGGTTATCAAAGACCGTAGGCATCCGTAAGGATTTAATGCCAGATACAGCAGATGGGTGAAAGAGAGATTGTTTCTCCAACCTCTGTCTCCTGAGCTCTGGACCCTACGCAGATGGCGTGTCCCAGACAGAATAAGTCTAGGTTCGCCGTAGAGAACTTTTGCACTGACCGGTTACCGGGAGGGGCGCAAAAGGTTAATCAACGGAAGGAGGAAGACCTTGAGTCTTAATCTTGAAGCGAAAAAAGTAGTAGTCGCAGAAGTAAGCGAAAAAGTTGCCAGCGCGCAATCCATCATCCTGGCTGAATATCGTGGGATGAAGGTGGACGATATGACCAAGTTGCGTGCGCAAGCAAGAAAGTCAGGAGTATATCTGCGTGTTCTGAAGAATACGCTGGTACGTCGTGCAATCGACGGCACTCCGTTTGCTGATCTGGCAGAGAAAATGGTGGGACCGCTGGTGTTCGGTATTTCTACCGACCCGGTGAATGCCGCCAAAGTGCTGAATGATTTTGCTAAAGCCAATGATCAGTTCGTGATCAAGGGCGGTGCGATGCCTAACTACGTCATGGATGCCGCAGGCATCAAGGCGTTGGCAACCATGCCGAGCCGCGAGGAATTGCTGGCCAAGCTGATGGGCACCATGCAGGCACCTGTCGCCAAGTTCGTACGTACTTTGAACGAAGTTCCTACTTCGATGGTACGTGTTTTGGCTGCAGTGCGCGATCAGAAGCAAGCCGCTTAACTTTATTAATTTGAACTCTTAAAGAATCTCAGGAGAAATAACATGGCTGTATCTAAAGCAGATGTACTAGAAGCAATTGCAAATATGACCGTTCTGGAATTATCCGAACTGATCAAGGAAATGGAAACCAAGTTCGGCGTATCCGCTGCCGCTACCGCAGTTGCTGCGGTTGCTGCTCCGGCTGCTGGTGGTGGCGCAGCTGCTGCCGCTGAAGAGAAGACTGAATTCGATGTCATTATCACCGGCGCAGGCGAAAACAAGGTTGGTGCAATTAAGGCTGTTCGCGAAATCACCGCTCTGGGCTTGAAGGAAGCCAAGGATCTGGTTGATGGCGCACCTAAAGCAGTTAAGGAAGGCGTATCCAAGGCTGATGCCGAGGCTGCACTGAAGAAGTTGATCGAAGCTGGCGCGACTGGCGAAATCAAGTAATTGTCTTTTGTGCGTGGGCTGGCAAGGGATTTTTTCCTGCCAGCCTTCGCCTTTTCAGAAGGCGCAGTTTTTAGTCAGGCATTTTTGAGCAGCAAAGGGTGTTTTTATAAGTGTGGTACTCGGGGAAGTTTTCCCCGCCGTGCTTATAAAAGCGTCCTTGAAACAGGATTGGCCTCCTGTTTCTTGTCCTACACTAGCCCGTGGAGAGTTACCAATGAGCTATTCGTTTACTGAAAAAAAACGTATCCGTAAAAGTTTTGCCAAGCGTGAAAGCGTACAAGAAGTTCCGTACCTGTTGGCAATGCAACTTGAATCCTATCGTGATTTCCTGCAGGCAGATGTGCCGCAGGAAATGCGCAAGCCTTCAGGATTGCAATCGACTTTCAGTGCAGTATTCCCTATCGTTAGCCATTCCGGCAATGCGAAGCTGGATTATGTCAGCTACACCCTCGGGCAAGTCCCATTCGACGTGAAAGAGTGTCAACAGCGAGGCTTGACCTACGCTGCACCGCTGCGCGTCAAGGTGCGCCTGACGATTATGGATAAAGAGGCTTCCAAGCCTACCGTAAAAGAAGTCAAGGAGCAGGAAGTCTACATGGGCGAGCTGCCGCTGATGACCGAAAACGGTTCATTCGTGATCAACGGTACCGAGCGTGTCATCGTTTCCCAGTTGCACCGTTCTCCCGGCGTGTTCTTCGAGCACGATAGAGGTAAAACACATTCGTCCGGCAAACTGCTGTTCTCCGCACGTATCATTCCTTACCGTGGTTCATGGCTGGATTTCGAGTTCGATCCAAAAGACTATTTGTATTTCCGTGTTGACCGTCGTCGCAAGATGCCGGTAACCATATTGCTCAAATCCCTGGGGTATACCCCGGAACAGATCCTGGGCATGTTCTATGACTTTGATACATTCCACGTCAGCAAAAAAGGCGTGCAGATGGAATTGGTGCCAGAGCGTCTCCGTGGAGAAGTGGCCAAGTTCGATATCGTGGATAAGGCCGGTAATGTAGTGGTGGCCAAAGATAAGCGCGTGACCATCAAGCACATCCGCGACATGGAAAAGGCAGGCATCAGCAAGATCACAGTACCGGATGATTTCCTGCTGGGCAGAACCATTGCCAACAACATCGTTGACAAGGATTCCGGCGAAATTGTCGCCAATGCCAACGATGAAATCACCGAAACCATATTGGAGAAGTTGCGTGACGCTAATGTGACCAAGCTGAGCGTGCTCTACTCCAATGATCTGGATCATGGCGACTATTTGTCGCAAACCCTCCGCATTGACGAAATTGCCGATCAGTATGCCGCACGCGTGGCGATTTATCGCATGATGCGCCCGGGAGAACCACCGACTGAAGATGCGGTGCAAATGTTGTTCAACCGCCTGTTCTTCAGCGAAGACGCATATGATCTTTCAGCAGTGGGTCGAATGAAATTCAACCGCAGAGCATATCCGGAAAAAATCGACGACCGTGGTGCAAACTGGATCAAGCGCTTCTACGAAGGCGTAGGCGCTAAGGGTGAAGAAGGTCCGCTGATACTTTCCAATGAGGACATTCTGGCGGTCGTTGGTGTATTGCTTGAGTTGCGTAACGGACGTGGCGAAATCGACGATATCGATCACTTGGGTAATCGCCGTGTGCGTTCGGTAGGCGAATTGGCAGAGAACCAGTTCCGTGCCGGTCTGGTGCGCGTGGAACGCGCTGTCAAGGAACGTCTGTCGCAAGCAGAATCCGACAATCTGATGCCGCATGACCTGATCAACGCCAAGCCGGTCTCAAGCGCTATCCGTGAGTTTTTCGGTTCTTCGCAGTTGTCGCAGTTTATGGATCAGACCAATCCGCTGTCTGAAATCACGCACAAACGCCGTGTTTCTGCACTGGGACCAGGCGGTCTGACGCGCGAACGCGCCGGTTTCGAAGTGCGTGACGTACACCCTACGCACTATGGTCGGGTATGTCCGATTGAAACGCCTGAAGGCCCGAACATCGGCCTGATCAACTCGCTGGCACTGTATTCACGTACCAACCGTTACGGTTTCATGGAAACCCCGTATCGTAAAGTAAGTGGCGGCAAGGTAAGCGATCAGATCGATTACCTGTCGGCGATTGAAGAGTCACAATATGTGATCGCCCAGGCCAATGCCGAGCTGGACAAGAATGGCAAGCTGACGGATGGCCTGGTGTCATGCCGTCATCACAATGAATTTACCATGAAGGTTCCGGGCGAAGTCCAGTATATGGACGTCGCGCCAAGTCAGATCGTATCTGTGGCCGCTTCGCTGATTCCGTTCCTGGAGCACGACGACGCCAACCGCGCACTGATGGGCGCCAACATGCAACGCCAGGCTGTGCCATGCTTGCGTGCCGAAAAGGCAGTGGTGGGTACCGGCATTGAACGTACCGTGGCTGCTGACTCCGGCACTGTCGTGCGTGCTTACCGAGGCGGCATGGTGGATTACGTGGATGCAGGCCGTATCGTGGTACGTGTGAATGATGAAGAAGCCAGCGCCGGTGAAGTCGGTGTGGATATCTACAATCTGATCAAGTACACCCGTTCCAATCAGAACACCAACATCAACCAGCGTCCGCTCGTGAAGATAGGCGACGTAATCGTACGTGGCGACATCATTGCGGACGGCGCATCTACGGACATGGGCGAACTGGCATTGGGTCAGAATATGCTGGTGGCGTTTATGCCATGGAACGGTTACAACTTCGAAGACTCCATCCTGATCTCCGAACGAGTGGTGGCTGATGACCGCTATACCTCCATCCATATCGAAGAACTGACTGTAGTGGCGCGTGATACCAAGCTGGGCGCAGAAGAAATCACCCGCGATATCTCGAATCTGTCCGAGCGCATGCTGGGACGTCTGGACGAGTCGGGCATTATTTATATCGGTGCTGAAGTGGAAGCCGGAGATGTGCTGGTCGGTAAAGTAACCCCTAAAGGTGAAACACAACTCACGCCGGAAGAAAAACTGCTGCGCGCCATTTTCGGTGAAAAGGCATCCGACGTAAAAGACACCAGCTTGCGCATACCTTCCGGCATGTCTGGCACGGTGATAGACGTACAAGTGTTTACCCGTGAAGGAATCGATCGCGACGCGCGTGCGCAGCAGATCATTGATGACCAGCTGGGTCACTACAAGCAGGATTTGGCCGACCAGATGCGTATTGTGGAAGACGATGCATTTGGTCGTATCCGTCGCCTCATCGAAGGCAAGACCGTTAACGGTGGTCCGAACAAGCTGAAAAAAGGCGATGTATTGACCGCTGCTTATCTGGACGCATTGAACCGTCATGACTGGTTCGACATTCGTCTGAGCGATGAAGAAGCCGCACGCCAACTGGAACAAGTGAAAGACAGTCTGTCACAGTCCAGAGTCAACTTTGACGCCATGTTTGAAGAGAAAAAGCGCAAGCTGACGCAAGGCGACGAATTGCCGCCTGGCGTTCAGAAGATGGTCAAGGTTTATGTGGCAGTAAAACGCCGTCTGCAACCTGGTGACAAGATGGCTGGTCGTCACGGTAACAAGGGTGTGGTATCGAAGATCGTGCCGGTGGAAGACATGCCGCATATGGCCGATGGTACACCTATGGACATCGTGCTGAACCCGCTAGGGGTGCCGTCTCGTATGAATATCGGGCAGATACTGGAAGTCCATCTGGGATGGGCCGCCAAAGGTCTGGGCCTGCGCATACAGGAAATGCTGGATACCGAAACCAAGGTCGCCGAGATCCGCAAGTTGCTGGATAAGATCTACAACAATACCGGTAAGCTGGAAGATCTGAAATCCTTGTCCGATGACGAAATACTGGAGCTGGCAAGCAACCTGAAAAATGGCGTGCCGTTTGCAACCCCGGTATTTGATGGCGCTGCCGAGAGTGACATCAGAGCTATGCTGGATCTGGCATTCCCCGATGAAATGGCAGGCAGGTTAAGACTGACACCCGCCAAGACTCAGGCTGTGTTGCGCGATGGGCGCACTGGTGAAGAGTTCGAGCGTCCTGTGACTGTGGGTTACATGCACGTACTCAAGCTCCACCACTTGGTGGATGACAAGATGCATGCACGTTCCACCGGCCCATACTCATTGGTTACGCAGCAACCGCTGGGTGGTAAAGCCCAGTTCGGTGGTCAGCGCTTCGGTGAAATGGAAGTGTGGGCACTGGAAGCATACGGCGCGGCTTACACCTTGCAGGAAATGCTTACGGTCAAGTCGGACGACGTGTCTGGCCGTACCAAGGTTTACGAAAACATCGTCAAGGGCGAGCACAAGATCGATGCCGGTATGCCGGAATCTTTCAATGTGTTGGTGAAGGAAATTCGTTCCCTCGCTATTGATATTGACCTAGAACGCAATTAAGGAGAATCGGGTGAAAGCACTATTAGACCTATTCAAGCAAGTCACGCAGACAGAAGAATTTGACGCGATCAAGATCGCGCTGGCTTCTCCTGAAAAGATACGCTCCTGGTCCTATGGCGAAGTTAAAAAGCCAGAAACCATCAATTACCGCACCTTTAAACCGGAGCGCGATGGTTTGTTCTGCTCCAAGATATTCGGGCCGGTCAAAGACTACGAGTGTCTGTGCGGTAAATACAAGCGTCTCAAGCATCGCGGCGTGATCTGCGAGAAATGCGGCGTAGAAGTGACATTGTCCAAAGTACGCCGTGAGCGTATGGGTCATATCGACCTTGCTTCGCCAGTGGCACATATCTGGTTCCTCAAATCTCTGCCTAGCCGTTTGGGCATGGTGCTGGATATCGCCCTGCGCGACATCGAGCGTGTGCTGTACTTCGAAGCATACATGGTGGTGAACCCGGGCATGACCCCGCTCACGCGCGGCCAATTGCTGACGGAAGAAGACTACCTGGCCAAGCTGGAAGAATACGGTGATGAATTCTCGGCCAGCATGGGTGCAGAGGGTGTACGCGAATTGCTGCGTACCATGGATGCTCACACCGAGATCGAAACGTTGCGCAAGGATCTGAGCGAGACCGGATCTGAAGCCAAGATCAAGAAGATCGCCAAGCGCCTGAAAGTGCTGGAAGCATTCCAGAAATCCGGTATCAAGCCCGAGTGGATGATATTGGAAGTGCTGCCAGTGCTGCCGCCAGAGCTGCGCCCATTGGTGCCGCTGGACGGTGGCCGTTTTGCTACTTCCGATCTGAACGACTTATACCGTCGCGTGATCAACCGTAACAATCGCTTGAAGCGTCTGCTGGAACTGAAAGCACCAGAAATTATCGTGCGTAACGAAAAGCGCATGTTGCAGGAAGCTGTTGACTCGCTGCTCGATAACGGTCGTCGCGGCAAGGCCATGACCGGAGCCAACAAGCGTCCTTTGAAGTCCCTGGCTGACATGATCAAGGGTAAGGGCGGTCGTTTCCGCCAGAACCTGCTGGGAAAACGCGTGGACTACTCCGGCCGTTCCGTGATCGTGGTTGGTCCGCAACTCAAACTTCATCAGTGCGGTCTGCCGAAGAAAATGGCCCTGGAATTGTTCAAGCCATTCATTTTCCACAAACTGGAAGTGCTGGGATTGGCGACTACCATCAAGGCTGCCAAGAAAAAGGTTGAAGAAGAAGGTCCAGAAGTCTGGGATATTCTCGAAGACGTGATTCGCGAGCATCCGGTGATGCTGAACCGTGCTCCGACTTTGCACCGCCTTGGTATTCAGGCGTTTGAACCTATCCTGATCGAAGGTAAGGCCATTCAATTGCACCCGCTGGTTTGCGCGGCGTTCAACGCCGACTTCGACGGTGACCAAATGGCGGTTCACGTTCCATTGAGTCTGGAAGCGCAAATGGAAGCCCGCACTTTGATGCTGGCCTCCAACAACGTGTTGTCCCCTGCTAACGGCGAACCTATCATCGTGCCTTCGCAGGATATCGTGCTGGGTCTGTACTACCTGACCCGCGAAAAAGTGGCTGCACGTGGAGAAGGCATGAAGTTCTCCGACATTCTGGAAGCGCAACGCGCTTATGATTGCGGTCTGGTTGATCTGCATGCCAAAGTCACCATCCGCCTTAAGGAATTTGATGCGGTCACCGAGGCTGAGAAGGTCACGCGTTACGAGACCACCATCGGCCGTGCCTTGTTGTCAGAAATCCTGCCTGCAGGTTTGCCGTTCAGCTACATCGACCGCGCGCTGAAGAAGAAGGAGATATCCAAACTCATCAACGCCAGTTTCCGCCGTGTGGGCATACGTGAAACGGTTATTTTCGCCGACAAGCTGATGTATACCGGTTACCGTTATGCAACCCGCGGTGGTATTTCCATCGCCGTCAACGACATGCTGGTACCGCCAGAAAAAGGCGAACTGATCGCCGCTGCCGAAGCCGAAGTGAAAGAGATCGAAGATCAATACACTTCCGGTCTGGTGACTCAGGGTGAACGCTATAACAAGGTCGTGGATATCTGGGGCCGTGCCGGTGACAAAGTGGCGGATGCCATGATGAAACAACTGCGCGAAGAGCCAGTGCTGGACGACGATGGCAAGCAGGTGATGAAGGACGGCAAGGCTGTGCGTCAGGAATCGTTCAATTCCATCTACATGATGGCTGACTCCGGTGCCCGCGGTTCTGCAGCACAGATTCGGCAATTGGCCGGTATGCGCGGTCTGATGGCGAAGCCGGATGGCTCCATTATCGAAACGCCGATTACTGCTAACTTCCGTGATGGTCTGAACGTGTTGCAATACTTTATTTCTACTCACGGTGCACGTAAAGGTTTGGCTGATACTGCACTGAAGACCGCAAACTCAGGTTACCTGACTCGCCGTCTGGTGGACGTGACACAGGATCTGGTAGTCACCGAGCATGATTGCGGCACTTCCGAAGGTCTGGTCACCAAGGCGCTGGTCAAGGGTGGTGAAGTGGTCGAGCCGTTGCATGACCGTATTCTGGGTCGTGTGGCTGCGCTGGACATCATCAATCCTGAAACGCAAGAGACTATCTATGAAGCAGGTACTTTGCTGGGTGAAGATGAAGTAGAAAAGATCGAAGGCCTGGGTATTGATGAAGTCAAGGTGCGTACTGCCCTGACTTGCGAAACCCGCTACGGTATTTGTTCCAAGTGCTATGGACGCGACCTGGGTCGTGGCAAGCTCATCAGCATGGGAGAAGCAGTCGGTGTGATCGCTGCGCAATCCATTGGTGAACCTGGCACGCAACTCACCATGCGTACCTTCCACATCGGCGGGGCAGTGTCGCGTACGGCATCTGTCAGCCAGGTGGAAAGCAAATCTAACGGTGTAGTACGCTTCAGTCCCACCATGCGTTATGTCACCACTGCCCGTAATGAGCAGATTGTGATTTCGCGTAACGGCGAAGTGGTCATTACCGATGACCAAGGCCGTGAGCGTGAACGTCATAAAGTGCCGTACGGCTCTACCTTACAGACTGCCGATGGCAAGCAGGTAAAGGCTGGTCAGGCGATGGCGATCTGGGATCCGCATACGCGCCCTATCATCACCGAATATGCCGGTCGAGTGAAGTTCGAGAACGTGGAAGAAGGCGTTACCGTTGCCAAGCAGATTGACGATGTGACCGGCCTGTCCACCCTGGTGGTGGTTGACCCTAAACAGCGTGCAGGTCAGCAATTCAAGGGTCTGCGTCCGCAAGTGAAGTTGCTGGATGATGCCGGTAATGAAGTCAAGGTTGCCGGTGGTGAAGTTCCCGTGAACATCACCTTCCAACTGGGTTGCATCATTACAGTGAAAGATGGTCAGGAAGTAGGTGTGGGTGAAGTACTGGCACGGATTCCGCAAGAGTCCTCCAAGACCCGTGACATCACCGGCGGTCTGCCGCGCGTGGCGGAATTGTTCGAAGCCCGTTCACCCAAGGATGCCGGCATGCTGGCGGAAACCACGGGTATTGTCAGCTTCGGTAAGGATACCAAGGGCAAACAGCGTCTGGTGATCACCGATCTGGATGGCGCGCAACAAGAGTTTCTGATTCCCAAGGACAAGCACGTGACTGCGCACGATGGTCAAGTGGTGACCAAGGGTGAAACCATCGTCGACGGTCCGGCCGAACCACAGGATATTCTGCGTCTGCAAGGCGTGGAGGCTCTGGCGCGCTACATCATCGATGAAGTGCAAGACGTTTACCGTTTGCAAGGCGTGAAGATCAACGACAAGCACATTGAAGTGATCGTGCGTCAGATGCTGCGTCGTGTACGTGTAACGGCTTCGGGCGATACCAGCTTTATTCAGGGTGAGCAGGTGGAGCGTGCCGACGTACTTGAGGCCAATGATCTGGCAATCGCTGCAGGCAAGGAACCGGCTGCTTATGAATATGTATTGCTCGGTATCACCAAGGCATCTTTGTCTACCGACTCCTTCATCTCTGCGGCATCGTTCCAGGAAACCACGCGCGTGTTGACCGAAGCGGCAATTCTGGGCAAACGCGATGAGCTGCGTGGCTTGAAGGAAAACGTGATCGTTGGTCGTCTGATCCCTGCTGGTACGGGTTTGGCGTATCACGAAAATCGCAAGCGTCAGGCTATCGGTGTTGATGCGGTTGCAAAGGCGGAAGCAGAGTTTGCGGAAGTCACAAAAACGGATGAAGTCGTCGAAAGTGAAGTCTCGGTTGAGGCGGTTGCTGGAGATACCGAAACGGCTTGACATTAACGTGGTAGGTCAATAAAATGCCTGCCTTTTCCGGGGTGGCCGATTAGTCTGAATAAGACGAGCGCCATCCCGTAATTTTTATAGAAGTGTCTTTTTAGGGATTAAGCAATGCCTACGATCAACCAGTTGGTCCGCAAGGGTCGCCAGCAAATCATCAGCAAGAGCAAAGTGCCTGCGCTGGAAGCATGTCCTCAGAAACGTGGGGTATGTACTCGCGTTTACACTACCACGCCGAAAAAGCCGAACTCCGCATTGCGTAAGGTTGCCAAGGTGCGCCTGACCAATGGTTTCGAGGTCATCAGCTACATTGGCGGTGAAGGCCACAACCTGCAGGAGCACTCGGTGGTGCTGTTGCGTGGCGGCCGGGTAAAGGACTTGCCGGGTGTGCGTTACCACATGGTGCGCGGTAGTCTGGATACTGCAGGTGTTAAGGATCGTAAGCAATCCCGTTCCAAATACGGCGCCAAGCGCCCTAAAGCAGCTTAATCGCTGTTTCAATCTGAGGTTATATTCCCATGCCAAGACGCAGAGAAGTTCCCAAACGCGACATTCTTCCCGACCCTAAATTCGGTAGCCAAGAAGTCTCCAAGTTCGTTAACGTACTGATGACCGGTGGCAAGAAGTCTGTGGCCGAGCGCATTCTTTATGGCGCATTCGACCAAGTCACGCAAAAAGCCAGCAAGGATCCGCTGGAAGTGTTCAATCTGGCGATCAGCAATCTGCGTCCGCTGGTGGAAGTGAAGAGTCGGCGTGTCGGTGGTGCCAACTATCAGGTTCCTGTAGAAGTGCGTCCTTCACGCCGTACCGCATTGGCCATGCGCTGGTTGCGCGATGCAGCGCGCAAGCGTGGCGAAAAGTCAATGGGATTGCGTCTGGCTGCTGAGCTGGTTGAAGCTTCCGAAGGCCGTGGGTCGGCGATGAAGAAACGTGAAGAAGTGCACCGTATGGCAGAAGCCAACAAGGCATTCTCGCATTTCCGCTTCTAATTTTAGACTCTGTTCAGTTTGCTAAATATTAGTTTAATTATATAAAACAAAAAGGTAATTCCTGTGGCTCGTATAACTCCTATTGAACGCTACCGTAATATTGGTATTAGTGCGCACATTGACGCGGGCAAGACCACGACTACAGAGCGCATCCTGTTTTACACCGGCGTTAACCATAAGATCGGTGAAGTGCATGATGGTGCGGCCACCATGGACTGGATGGAGCAAGAGCAAGAGCGCGGGATTACCATTACCTCTGCTGCCACTACCTGCTTCTGGAAAGGTATGGCCGGTCAGTTTGATCAGCATCGCATCAACATCATCGACACCCCGGGACACGTGGACTTCACTATTGAGGTTGAACGTTCCATGCGCGTGCTGGATGGCGCCTGTATGGTGTACTGCGCAGTGGGGGGTGTACAACCTCAGTCTGAAACAGTTTGGCGTCAGGCCAACAAGTACAAAGTGCCGCGTCTTGCCTTTGTCAACAAGATGGACCGTGCCGGAGCCAACTTCTTCAAGGTTTACGACCAGATGCGCGCGCGCCTGAAGGCGAACCCGGTCCCACTCCAAGTGCCTATCGGTGCCGAAGAAAAATTCGAAGGCGTGGTTGATCTGATCAAGATGAAGGCTATCTATTGGGATGAGGCTTCACAAGGACTGAAGTTCGACTATCGCGACATTCCCGCCGACTTGAAAGCAGAATGCGACAAGTGGCGTGAAAACATGGTCGAGTCTGCGGCAGAAGCAAGTGAAGAGCTGATGAACAAATACCTTGAAGAAGGTGATTTGAGTGAAGAAGACATCATTGCCGGCTTGCGTATGCGTACCATCGCATTTGAGATTGTCCCTATGTTGTGCGGTTCGGCGTTCAAGAACAAAGGCGTGCAAGCCATGTTGGACAAGGTGGTCGAGTTGATGCCGGCACCTACTGACAAACCGCCCGTCAAAGGTGAGGGCGACAAGGGTCAGGAAGTGTCACGCAAGGCGGATGACAAAGAGTCGTTCTCTGCGCTAGCATTCAAGATCATGACTGACCCGTTCGTCGGCCAATTGATTTTCTTCCGCGTTTACTCTGGTATCGTCAAGTCCGGCGATACCATTTATAACCCGATCAAAGGCAAGAAAGAGCGTCTGGGCCGTATCCTGCAGATGCATGCCAACCAGCGTGAAGAAATCAAGGAAGTTTATGCGGGCGATATCGCTGCGGCAGTTGGCTTAAAAGAAGCTACTACGGGTGACACGTTGTGCGACCTGACTAACGAAATCATTCTTGAGCGCATGATTTTCCCTGAGCCTGTGATACACGTTGCAGTTGAGCCTAAGACCAAGGCTGACCAGGAAAAGATGGGCGTGGCGTTGAATCGCTTGGCGCAGGAAGACCCTTCGTTCCGTGTGCGCACCGATGAAGAAACCAATCAGACCATCATTTCCGGTATGGGTGAGTTGCACCTGGAAATCCTGGTAGACCGTATGCGCCGTGAGTTTAACGTGGAAGCCAATGTTGGTGCTCCGCAAGTGGCTTATCGTGAAGCAATCAAGCGTAAAGTCGAGATCGAAGGCAAGTTCGTCAAGCAGTCCGGCGGTAAGGGTCAATACGGTCACGTATGGTTGATCATGGAGCCTAACGAAGCCGGTAAAGGTTTCGAGTTTGTTGACGCGATCAAGGGCGGCACTGTACCGCGCGAATTTATTCCTGCGGTAGAAAAGGGCTTGAAAGAAACGTTGCCGAACGGTGTGCTGGCAGGTTTCCCGGTAGTTGACGTAAAAGTGACGCTGTTCGATGGCTCCTACCATGATGTGGACTCTAACGAAAACGCCTTCAAGATGGCTGCATCCATTGCCTTCAAGGACGGTATGCGTAAGGCGGACCCTATACTGCTGGAGCCGATGATGGCAGTGGAAGTGGAAACGCCTGAAGATTATATGGGCGATGTGATGGGCGATCTGTCCTCCCGTCGCGGCATGATTCAGGGTATGGAAGACCTACCTACAGGCAAGGTCATTCGTGCCGAAGTGCCTTTGGCCGAAATGTTCGGTTATTCCACAGTGGTTCGTTCCCTGTCACAGGGTCGTGCCAGCTATACCATGGAATTCAAGCATTACACTGAAGCGCCTAAAAACGTCGCTGACGCGATCATTAACAAAAAGTAATCAAACTCACCAATTAGCAGAAGGGGAAATCGATCATGGCAAAAGGCAAATTTGAGCGGACAAAGCCGCACGTAAACGTAGGAACGATTGGTCACGTAGACCATGGCAAGACGACGCTGACGGCGGCGATCACCACCATACTGTCGAAGAAATTCGGCGGCGAAGCCAAGGCCTATGATCAGATTGATGCGGCGCCAGAAGAAAAGGCACGCGGCATCACCATTAACACAGCCCACGTTGAATACGAAACAGCCAACCGCCACTATGCGCACGTTGACTGCCCGGGCCACGCCGACTACGTCAAGAACATGATTACCGGTGCCGCCCAAATGGACGGTGCCATCCTGGTGTGTTCTGCAGCCGACGGCCCGATGCCACAAACCCGTGAACACATCCTGCTGGCTCGCCAAGTTGGCGTGCCATACATCGTCGTCTTCCTCAACAAGGCAGACATGGTGGATGATCCGGAACTGCTGGAACTGGTGGAAATGGAAGTGCGTGAACTGCTGAGCAAATACGACTTCCCTGGAGATGATACCCCCATCGTTACCGGCTCTGCCAAACTGGCGCTGGAAGGTGACCAATCGGAAATGGGCGAGCCCGCCATCTTCCGTCTGGCAGAAGCCCTGGACAGCTACATCCCCATGCCTAAGCGCGCCGTTGACGGCCCGTTCCTGATGCCGGTAGAAGACGTATTCTCCATCTCCGGTCGCGGTACTGTAGTGACTGGTCGTGTAGAACGCGGCATCATCAAAGTCGGCGAAGAAATCGAAATCGTAGGCCTGAAGCCCACCCTCAAGACCATCTGTACCGGTGTTGAAATGTTCCGCAAACTGCTGGATCAGGGTCAAGCGGGTGACAACGTAGGCGTGCTTCTGCGTGGTACCAAGCGTGAAGAAGTCGAGCGCGGTCAAGTATTGGCCAAGCCGGGCTCCATCACCCCGCACACCAAATTCACTGCCGAGATCTACGTACTGGGCAAAGATGAAGGTGGCCGTCACACCCCATTCTTCAATGGCTATCGTCCACAATTCTACTTCCGTACCACTGACGTTACCGGTGCGGTAGAACTGCCTGCAGGCACAGAAATGGTGATGCCTGGAGACAACATTTCGATCACCGTGACGCTGATTGCGCCGATCGCGATGGAAGATGGACTGCGTTTCGCCATCCGTGAAGGTGGTCGTACCGTTGGTGCCGGTGTCGTGGCCAAGGTGATCGAGTAAGATTTAACTTGAAAGGCAGACCGTAGCGGTCTGCCTTTTTGTTCTTTGAAAAACGCTCTTTGGGAAAAATTATGCAAAGTCAAAAAATCCGTATTCGCCTGAAAGCCTTTGACTATCGTTTGATAGATCAATCTGCACAAGAAATCGTTGAAACCGCCAAACGTACCGGCGCAGTAGTCAAAGGCCCGGTGCCGTTGCCTACACGTATCGAGCGTTTCGATATTTTGCGTTCGCCGCACGTCAACAAGACTTCACGTGATCAGTTTGAAATTCGTACACATTTGCGCCTGATGGACATTCTCGACCCTACCGACAAGACGGTAGATGCGCTGATGAAGCTTGATCTTCCGGCTGGTGTTGACGTAGAAATCAAGCTGTAAGTAACTGTTTTTGCATTCGTAGTAAGTATTAACGCAGTTTTAATTGTAATTTTAAGGGGGGCGGGATATAATCGCGCCCTTTCGCAAACAGGCCAGTCAATCGAAACTGGCCCTTGGATTTTAATAAGGAAACGACCATGAGCTTAGGGCTTGTAGGTCGCAAGGTTGGCATGACCCGCGTTTTTACCGATGATGGTACTAGCATCCCGGTAACAGTGCTGGAAGTTTCGCCCAACCGTGTGACGCAGATTAAATCTCTAGACAGCGACGGCTACACTGCCGTCCAAGTCACTTACGGTGAGCGCCGCGCAAGCCGCGTAACCAAAGCAATGGCGGGTCATTTCGCCAAAGCCGGGGTTACCGCTGGTCGAGGTGTGCATGAATTTCCCGTAACCGCTGAAGTGCTGGCTAATCTTGCTGCTGGTGGCGAAGTCACCGTAGCAACCTTTCAGGTAGGACAAATGGTTGATGTTACTGGTACCACTCTGGGTAAGGGTTACGCCGGCGTGATCAAACGTCACCATTTCAGTTCTAACCGTGCAACCCACGGTAACTCCAAATCGCACAATGTACCGGGCTCAATCGGCATGAACCAGGATCCTGGTCGTGTGTTTCCCGGTAAGCGCATGACGGGTCACCTCGGTGATGTCAAACGTACCGTGCAGAATCTGGAAGTTGTGCGTGTGGATATCGAACGCAATCTGCTGCTGATCAAGGGTGCTGTTCCCGGTTCCAAAGGCGGTAACGTGATCGTGCGTCCAGCAGTGAAAGCGGGGGCATAATGAAGATCAACATGACAGATAACAATGGCAAAGCTGCCAAGACTAGCGTCGAAGTGTCGGAAGTGACCTTTGGCCGCGAGTTCAACGAGGCTCTGGTGCATCAAGTGGTTACGGCCTACATGGCCAATGCCCGTACCGGCACCCGCAAGCAAAAAGATCGTGAAGAAGTGCATCACAGCACCAAGAAGCCTTTCAATCAGAAAGGTACTGGCCGTGCTCGTGCCGGTATGACTTCAAGTCCTTTGTGGCGCGGAGGCGGTCGTATTTTCCCAAATACGCCTGATGAAAACTTCAGTCAGAAGCTCAACAAAAAAATGTATCGCGCCGGGATGCAATCCATCCTGTCCGAGTTGGTACGTCAGGACCGTTTGTCAGTGGTGGAGGAGTTTGTGATTGATGCTCCAAAAACCAAGCTGATGGCTGACAAGATCAAGGTTATGGGCTGCACGGAAGGTGTGCTGGTGTTGACCGATGCATTTAATGAAAACCTGTTTTTGTCTGCCCGTAACTTGCCGCATGTGCTCGTTATCGAGGCGCAACACGCCGATCCAGTAAGTCTGGTACGTTTCCCTCGGGTGATTGCGACCAAGGCAGCAGTCAAGAAGCTTGAGGAGATGCTGGCATGAAGACGAAATCTATAAGCCAAGAGCGTTTGCTGCAAGTGATCCTGGCTCCACAAATTACCGAAAAAGCGACACGTCTGGCTGATATGCATCAGCAGATCGCTTTCAAGGTACGCACGGATGCCACCAAGCTCGAAATCAAGGGTGCGGTAGAGCTCTTGTTCAAGGTGGAAGTGAATGAAGTGAGCGTGATCAACGTCAAGGGTAAAACCAAGCGTTTTGGTCGCAGTATGGGTAGCCGTCAGGATTGGAAAAAGGCGTATGTAAGCCTCAAGCCTGGTCAAGAAATCAACTTCGCGGCTGGCGAATAAGGAGAGAAAAATGGCACTGATTAAAGTCAAGCCGACTTCCCCCGGTCGTCGCGCGGTAATCAAGGTAGTAACCCCAGGTCTGCATAAAGGTGCGCCTTATGCACCGCTTTTGGAAAAACAAAGCAAAAAGGCAGGCCGCAACAACAACGGTCACATCACCATTCGTCATCAGGGTGGTGGTCACAAGCAGCATTACCGTATTGTGGATTTCCGTCGCAACAAGGATGGAATCCCCGCGACCGTTGAGCGTATCGAATACGATCCGAACCGTAGCGCGCATCTGGCACTGTTGTGCTATGCCGACGGAGAGCGTAGATACATCATCGCGCCACGCAGTATTGCTGCCGGTGCACAGCTGATCTCGGGTGCTGATTCTCCGATCAAGGTAGGTAATGCTTTGCCGCTACGTAACATTCCAGTCGGTAGCACCATCCACTGTGTAGAGTTGATGCCAGGGAAGGGCGCGCAGTTGGCTCGTTCCGCAGGCACTTCCATCCAGTTGCTGGCCAGGGAAGGTAGTTACGCACAATTGCGTTTGCGTTCCGGCGAAGTAAGACGCGTGCACGTTGACTGCAAAGCAACCATAGGCGAAGTAGGCAACGAAGAGCATTCCTTGCGTTCCATTGGTAAAGCCGGTGCCATGCGTTGGCGCGGTGTACGTCCGACGGTGCGCGGTGTGGTGATGAACCCGGTTGATCACCCGCACGGTGGTGGTGAAGGTCGTACTGCAGCCGGTATGAACCCGGTCAGCCCATGGGGAACCCCAACCAAGGGTTATCGTACACGTAACAACAAGCGGACAGACAATATGCGCGTAAGCCGTCGTCCATCTGGTAAGAGGTAATCAACATGGCTCGTTCAGTAAAAAAAGGTCCGTTCGTAGATTCACATCTGGTCAAAAAGGTGGAAACTGCCAGCGCAAACAAGGATCGTCGTCCTATCAAAACCTGGTCACGCCGTTCTACGGTGCTTCCGGATTTTGTTGGTCTCACGATTGCGGTTCACAACGGCAAGCAGCACATCCCTGTGCTGATCTCGGAAAATATGGTTGGTCACAAACTGGGTGAGTTTGCCCTGACCCGCACATTCAGGGGTCATGCAGCCGATAGAAAAGTAGTTAAGAAGTAGGAGCGATGACGATGAATGTATCCGCAGTATTAAAAGGAGTCCACCTGTCCCCTCAAAAGGCAAGGCTGGTAGCTGATTTGGTGCGTGGCAAGAAAGTAGAGCACGCACTTAGCATTCTCACATTCTGTCCCAAGAAGGGTGCAGACATTATCAAGCGCGTGGTTGAGTCCGCGATTGCTAATGCCGAGCATAACGAAGGCGCAGACATTGATGAGTTGAAGGTCACCACAATTTACGTGGACAAGGGTACGGTTCTAAGACGTATTCGTCCGCGAGCAAAAGGCCGCGCTGGTCGCATTATCAAGCCGACCTGCCACATTACCGTTATGGTCGGAGACTAAAGAATATGGGACAAAAGATCCATCCAACAGGCTTCCGCCTGGCAGTACAAAAGAACTGGACTTCACGCTGGTATGCCAATAGCAAGAATTTCCCGGCCATGCTGCAAGCGGACATCAAGGTGCGTGATTACCTGAAAAAGAAACTGGCACATGCCGCTGTGAGCAAGATTCTGATCGAGCGTCCGGCAAAGAATGCCAAGATCACGATTTATAGTGCTCGTCCAGGCATCGTGATCGGTAAGAAGGGTGAAGATATCGAAACGTTGCGTTCTACTTTGCAGAAAATGATGGGGGTGCCGGTGCATCTCAACATCGAAGAGATACGGAAACCTGAAATCGATGCAACGCTGATTGCTGAAAATATTGCCCAGCAACTGGAAAAGCGCGTGATGTTCCGTCGTGCAATGAAGCGCGCGATGCAAAACGCGATGCGTCTGGGTGCTCAAGGGATCAAGATCATGAGCGCCGGCAGATTGAACGGGATTGAAATCGCCCGTACCGAATGGTATCGCGAAGGCCGTGTGCCATTGCATACATTGCGTGCCGATATAGATTATGGCGTGGCTGAGGCAAGTACTACCTACGGCATCATCGGTATCAAGGTCTGGGTATTCAAGGGTGAGATTGTGGGTAAGAACGAGCAACTCGCGACTGCTGCTGTACCGGCGGTTGCACCAGTTGCTGCACCCGAGCCTGAGAAAAAGACAAGAAAATCAGGAGTAAAAAATGCTGCAGCCAGCTAGACAAAAATACCGCAAGATGCAGAAGGGCCGTAACAAAGGCATTGCAACGACCGGCAATAAAGTGAGTTTCGGTGAATACGGCCTGAAAGCGATAGGTCGTGGTCGTCTGACCGCACGTCAGATTGAAGCGGCGCGTCGAGTGATGACTCGCCATATCAAACGTGGTGGTCGCGTATGGATCCGTATTTTCCCTGATCAGCCTATTTCCAAGAAACCGGCTGAAGTGCGTATGGGTAATGGTAAAGGTAGTACCGAGTACTACGTTGCCCAGATCCAGCCGGGAAAAATGTTATATGAAATGGATGGCGTGACAGAAGAACTGGCACGCGAGGCATTCAAGCTTGCGGCGGCTAAACTGCCGATTCCTACGGCTTTTGCTAGCCGTCACATAGGGAGTTAATCATGAAGGCTGCTGAATTAAGAGCAAAATCTGAAAGCGATCTGAAAAGCGAATTGATCGATCTGCTGCGTGCGCAATTCTCATTACGCATGCAAGTGGCGACTCAGCAACTAGCTAAAGTGGATCAAATTGGAAAAGTGCGTCGCGACATTGCGCGTGTTCGCACCATTCTGGCTCAAAAAGCCAGGCAAGCATAACGGGGGTCAATATGGCTGAAGCCAAAGAAACAAAGAAGGCAGCACCAAAAAAGGCTGCTGAAACCAAAGCAGAACAAAAAAAAGCTGTAGAAGCCAAGGTTGCTAAACCAAAAGTTGTCAAAGCCAAGGTAGCTAAACCAGTAGCCAAGGTTAAGACAAACAAGGTGGTGCGCACTGCGACCGGTCGTGTGGTCAGCGACAAGATGGACAAAACAGTGACGGTGCTGGTTGAGCGAGTGGTGAAGCACCCGCTTTACGGTAAGGTGATGCGCCGTTCAAACAAGTTTCATGCGCATGATGAGACCAACCAGTGCCATGAAGGTGATTTGGTTGTAATTGAAGAAAGCCGTCCTCTGTCACGCACCAAAACCTGGGTGGTGGCTAAAGTTTTGGAAAAAGGTCAGGCGCTTTAAGCAAGTTACAGTTGGTTTTGCTTGACTACACAAGGTTTTTTAAGTTAGTATCGTCGGCTTTGTTGGTGCTCTTAAAGCTAGCACCCCAATACTGACCGTATCGGCAAGAAAACGATTTTCGTATAGCCGAGTTTTGACGGATTAAGTTGGAGAAATTTCATGATTCAAATGCAATCCCGTTTAGAGGTTGCCGATAACACTGGTGCACGTGAAGTTCAGTGCATCAAGGTTTTAGGTGGCTCCAGACGTCGCTATGCGAGCATAGGCGATGTGATCAAGGTCAGCATTAAAGATGCTGCGCCGCGTGGTCGTGTAAAAAAAGGTGAAGTATATAGCGCCGTGGTGGTTCGCACTGTGAAGGGCGTACGTCGTCCTGATGGCTCTTTGGTGAAATTCGACAGCAACGCTGCGGTATTGCTGAACAATAAGCTCGAGCCTATCGGCACACGTATCTTCGGACCAGTTACTCGTGAGTTGCGTACTGAGCGCTTCATGAAGATCGTGTCACTGGCACCCGAAGTCTTGTAAGGAACAGGCGATGAATAAAATACGTAAAGGTGACGAAGTGATCGTCACTACCGGCAAAGACAAGGGCAAGCGTGGCGCGGTACTTGAAGTGCTGTCTACAGGCCGTGTCGTGGTCGAGGGGATTAATAAGGTGAAGCGTCATACCGCCGGCAACCCGATGAAGGGTGTTGCCGGAGGGATTATAGAGAAGGAAATGTCACTCGATATCTCTAACGTGGCGCTTTTTAATGGTGCAACACAACAAGCAAGCCGTGTTGGTTTCAAAACTTTGGATGATGGGCGCAAGGTGCGCGTATTCAAATCCAATGGCGAAGTTGTTGATGCCTAAGGAATAATCATGGCTAGACTTAAACAGTTATACACAGATACGGTTGTCAAGAACTTGACCGAGAAGTTTGGTTACAAGTCCGTGATGCAAGTGCCGCGCATCCTGAAGATCACGCTCAATATGGGTGTGGGAGAAGCGGTTGCCGACAAGAAGATCATGGAGCATGCGGTGGGAGATATGCAGAAAATCGCAGGGCAAAAGCCTGTGGTGACGCTGTCACGCAAGTCCATTGCAGGATTCAAGATTCGGGACAATTACCCAGTGGGTTGTAAAGTTACTTTACGTCAGGAGCGTATGTATGAATTCCTGGATCGTCTGGTAACTGTTGCCATTCCGCGTATTCGTGACTTCCGCGGTATCTCCGCTAAGTCTTTCGATGGTCGTGGCAACTACAACATGGGCATTAAAGAGCAAATCATTTTCCCTGAAATTGATTATGACAAAGTGGATGCCCTGCGAGGCATGAATATCACTATTACAACGACTGCGAAAACTGATGATGAAGCGCGCGCATTGCTCGCCGAATTCAGCTTTCCATTCAGGAGCTAAGGCAAATGGCTAAGTTGTGCATGATAGAACGCGAACAAAAGCGTAGCGACACAGTTAAAAAGTATGCGGCAAAACGCGCTGAGCTGTTTGCTGTTATCAATAACGTGAAGGCAAGTCCGGAAGATCGTTATGCAGCACGTGCCAAATTACAGGCATTGCCGCGTAACGCAAGCCCGGTGCGCCAGCGTAACCGTTGTGCTTTGACGGGTCGTCCGCGTGGTGTTTACAGTAAATTTGGTATTGGTCGCAGCAAGCTGCGTGATCTGATGATGCGCGGCGAAGTGCCGGGTGTCGTTAAGGCGAGCTGGTAAGAGGGGAATTTCTATGAGTATGAGTGATCCTATCGCCGATATGCTAACGCGCATCCGCAATGCTCAGATGGTGAGCAAGCCGCGCATTACCATGCCTGCATCTAAACTTAAGAGTGCCATCGCTGGCGTGCTTAAGGATGAAGGTTATATCGAAGATTTTGCAATACAAGAAAATGCGGGCAAGCCGCAACTGGAGATCGGTCTCAAGTATTATGCCGGTCGCCCAGTCATCGAGCGTATCGAACGAGTTAGTCGCCCTGGGTTGCGTATTTATCGCGGCACAGAGGCTATTCCAACCGTCATGAACGGTCTGGGTGTAGCGATTGTGTCTACTTCCCAGGGTGTAATGACAGATCGCAAAGCGCGCGCAGCCGGCATCGGTGGCGAAGTGCTGTGCGTCGTGGCTTGATGAGGTGAACCATGTCACGCGTTGCTAAAAATCCAGTTGTTATCCCCGCCAAGGTGGAAGTGTCGATTACCAATCAGGAGATCGCCATCAGCGGCCCCTTGGGCAAGTTGTCGCAGGCGTTATGTGGTGCTGTTACGGTAGCCCGCGAAGGTGATGCGATCACATTTATTGCTGCTAATGACAGCAAGCATTCTCAGGCAATGTCAGGTACCGTGCGTGCACTGGTTGCCAATATGGTGCGTGGTGTGTCTGAAGGTTTTGAACGTAAGCTGACTTTGGTCGGCGTGGGCTACAAGGCAGCGGCACAAGGCAATACGCTGAATCTTGAGTTGGGTTATTCGCATCCGGTAAACCACAAGATGCCTGTTGGCGTAACTGTGGCAACACCAACTCCGACGGAAATCATTCTCAAGGGCGCCGATAAGCAAGTAGTCGGGCAAACTGCCGCGCAAGTACGTGCTTATCGTAGTCCTGAGCCTTATAAGGGCAAGGGTGTGCGCTACACCGATGAGGTAGTAGCAATCAAGGAAACCAAGAAGAAGTAAGGCTGAAATAAGGTAAAGACTATTATGACTATCGCTGATTCACGTTTACGTCGTGCGCGCAAAACCCGCGCCAAGATTTCCGAGTTGAAAGTGACGCGTTTGAGCGTGCACCGCACTAACACGCATATCTATGCGCAGATCATTGATGGCGCTGGTGAAAAGGTGCTGGTAAGTGCATCTACGCTGGAAAAAGAAGTGCGTACCAAGGTCAAAAATGGCGGCAACATTGCAGCAGCGGCAGCCATTGGTAAGCGTATTGCCGAGAAAGCCAAGGCAGCAGGTATTGAGAAAGTAGCGTTTGACCGCTCAGGGTTCCGTTATCACGGTCGCGTTAAGGCACTGGCCGACGCAGCCCGCGAGCATGGTTTGAATTTCTAGGTCTGACGTTCTAATAAACAAGATTATTAAGGTTTCTTACTATGGCAAAAGCTGAAATAGAACAACAAACAGACGGCATGCGCGAGAAAATGATCTCGGTCAATCGCGTGACTAAAGTGGTTAAGGGTGGTCGAATCATGAGCTTTGCTGCGCTAAGCGTAGTAGGCGATGGCGATGGCGCTGTTGGCATGGGTAAAGGAAAGGCGCGTGAAGTGCCGGTAGCCGTACAAAAGGCAATGGATGAAGCACGCCGCAACATGGTGAAAGTCAGCCTCAACAACGGCACTTTGTACCATGCAGTAGTGGGCACCCATGGCGCAGCTAAAGTGTTTATGCAGCCAGCTTCAGAAGGTACCGGAATTATTGCGGGTGGTGCGATGCGCGCTATTTTTGAAGTGATGGGTATCACCAATGTGCTGGCCAAATGTATCGGGTCTACCAATCCATACAACGTGGTTCGTGCAACCCTGAATGGGTTGCAAGCAACCAGCACCCCAGCTGAAGTAGCAGCCAAGCGCGGCAAAACAGTTGAAGAAATTAGAGGTTAATCATGGTCGCTAAAGCTAAAAAGACAGCCGCTGCAACGGTCAAGGTCACGCAGATCAAAAGTGCGATCGGTCGTATCGAATCACATAAGGCATGTGTACGTGGTTTGGGCTTGCGCCGTATGCATCACACCGTTGAAGTGGAAGATACTCCGGCAGTGCGCGGCATGATCAATAAAGTGGGCTATTTGCTTAAGGTAGAAGGCTAAATGAAACTGAATACGATTAAGCCCGCGGAGGGCAGCAAGCACGCAAAGCGTCGCGTTGGCCGTGGTATCGGATCTGGTCTGGGTAAAACCGCAGGCCGTGGCCACAAAGGTCAAAAATCACGTGCAGGCGGTTTTCATAAAGTTGGTTTTGAAGGCGGTCAAATGCCTTTACAACGCCGTTTGCCCAAGCGTGGCTTTGTCTCGTTGACCAAAGGCGATACCGCCGAAGTGCGAACCGGTACTTTGAGCCAACTGGATGCAGAGACCATTGATATTCTGGTACTCAAACAAGCCAAGTTGATTTCTGCAAATGCAAAATCAGCCAAAGTGATCCTGGCCGGTGAGATCTCTAGCAAAGTGACAGTACAAGGGTTATTGCTGACCAAAGGCGCTCGTGCAGCAATCGAAGCGGCTGGCGGCAAGATTGTAGAGTAGTGGCAAACAACGATAATCTCCTTGGTGCAGTAGGAAAGATGCAGGAGCTTAAAGGGCGCCTGCTGTTTGTCCTCGGAGCCTTGATCGTCTATAGGTTAGGCGCACATATTCCGGTGCCGGGCATAGACCCTGCCATGCTGGAAAAATTGTTCGAGCAGCAGGGTGGCGGCATTCTGGGCATGTTCAATATGTTCTCCGGTGATGCGTTGCGACGTTTTACGGTGTTTGCCTTGGGCATCATGCCGTACATCTCGTCTTCCATCATCATGCAGCTGATGACAGTGGTCTCGCCGCAGATGGAGCAGTTGAAAAAAGAAGGCGAGAGTGGTCGCCGCAAGATTACGCAGTACACGCGCTACGGCACGGTGATACTGGCGATGTTCCAGGCGTTGGGTATAGCCATTGCGCTGGAGCATCAAAGTGGTTTGGTGCTGGAGCCTGGATTGATGTTCCGTCTGACGACGACTATTACCCTGGTGACCGGAACGATGTTTTTGATGTGGCTGGGTGAACAGATCACCGAGCGTGGGATTGGTAATGGTATATCCATCATCATCTTTTCAGGCATCGTTGCCGGTTTGCCACGAGCTGTTGGTGGTACTTTGGAGCTGGCAAGAACAGGCGCGTTTTCCATTCCGCTGGTGTTGTTCCTGTTTGCAGCAACGGTTTTAGTGACAGCGTTCGTGGTATTTGTAGAACGCGGTCAACGCAAGATTACGGTGAATTATGCCAAGCGCCAGGTAGGACGCAAAGTATTTGGCGGTCAAAGTTCGCATTTGCCGTTGAAGCTGAATATGGCCGGGGTGATACCGCCTATTTTTGCTTCCAGTATTATTTTGTTCCCTGCCACGATGGCAGGCTGGTTTGGCAGTAGCCAAAACATGTTATGGCTTAAGGATTTGAGTTCCACCCTGTCGCCGGGGCAGCCGTTGTATGTGATTTTGTATGCTTCAGCGATTGTGTTTTTCTGCTTCTTTTATACCGCTTTGGTGTTTAACCCCAAGGAAACGGCAGATAACCTGAAGAAGAGCGGTGCGTTTGTTCCCGGAATACGTCCTGGTGAGCAGACTGCAAAGTACATAGATCACATCATGGCGCGTCTGACATTGGTGGGTGCGGCTTACATTACCGCAGTGTGCTTGTTGCCTGAATTTTTGATTGTGAAGTACAACGTGCCGTTCTATTTTGGCGGTACCAGTTTGCTGATTATTGTAGTCGTTACCATGGACTTCATGGCGCAGGTTCAGGCGCACTTGATGTCACACCAGTATGAAAGTCTGCTGAAAAAGGCGAATTTCAAAGGTGGTAGTGCTGGTGGCGTGGCGCGCTAAAAGGATATGGCAAAAGAAGACACGATTGAGATGCAAGGGGAGATTGTTGAAAACCTCCCCAATGCGACTTTCCGGGTCAAATTGGAAAATGGTCATGTGGTGTTGGGCTACATTTCCGGCAAGATGCGGATGCACTACATCCGGATCCTGCCTGGTGATAAGGTCACCGTTGAATTGACGCCTTATGATTTGTCGCGGGCACGTATTATTTTCCGCGCCAAATAGGCAGCTTATTTAGAAGAGGTGTGAGATGAAAGTTCGTCCTTCAGTAAAAGCGTTGTGCCGTAACTGCAAAGTTATCCGTCGAAAAGGCGTGGTGCGTGTTATTTGTTCTGACCCGCGTCACAAGCAACGCCAGGGTTGATGGGGTATTGTGAAGCTGCTAGAATTCGCGGCTTTTTTGAATTTGCCATTTTTTTGGAGTAAAGCATGGCTCGGATTGCAGGGGTTAATATCCCCAACCATAAACATACCGAAATCGCACTAACAGCGATTTTTGGAATCGGTCGCAGCACCGCACAGAGAATCTGCGCGGCCGCTGGTGTTGCGGTTTCTGCGAAGGTCAAAGACCTGAGCGACAGTGAAGTTGAAAAGCTGCGTGATGAAGTCGCCAAATTCAAGGTTGAAGGTGATTTGCGTCGCGAAGTTTCAATGAATATCAAGCGTCTGATGGATCTGGGCTGCTACCGTGGTGTGCGTCATCGCCGCGGCCTGCCGGTTCGTGGTCAGCGCACCAAAACAAATGCCCGTACCCGTAAAGGTCCGGTCAAGCCGATTCGGGCTTCCAAGTAAGGAATAGAGCAATATGGCTACTAAAGCAAACGTCAGAGTTCGTAAAAAAGTTAAGAAGAACATCGCCGAAGGTATCGCGCATGTTCATGCTTCTTTTAACAACACCATCATCACCATCACCGACAGACAGGGCAATGCGCTGTCATGGGCAACCTCCGGTGGCGCAGGCTTCAAGGGATCACGTAAAAGTACCCCATTTGCTGCACAGGTAGCTGCAGAAGCTGCAGGTAAAGCTGCGCAGGAATGTGGTGTAAAGAATCTGGAAGTGCGTATCAAGGGCCCAGGCCCTGGTCGCGAGTCTGCAGTGCGTGCGCTGAACTCAGTAGGTTTCAAAATTACCAGTATTTCCGATGTGACGCCGGTTCCGCATAACGGCTGCCGCCCATCCAAGAAACGCCGTATTTAATCAGGAGAAACAAACGTGGCAAGAAATCTTGATCCTAAGTGCCGCCAGTGCCGTCGTGAAGGTGAAAAACTTTTCCTAAAGGGAGAGAAGTGTTTCACTGACAAATGCGCTATCGAAAAGCGCAATTTCCCACCCGGACAGCATGGCCAGAAGCGCACGCAAAGATTGTCAGACTATGGCGTGCAATTGCGTGAAAAGCAAAAGCTGCGTCGTATCTACGGCATACTTGAAGCACAATTCCGCAGCTACTACGCTCAGGCTGATCGTATCAAAGGCATCACCGGCGAAAACCTGCTGCAACTGCTGGAAAGCCGTCTGGACAACGTTGCCTATCGCATGGGTCTGGGTTCTTCCCGTACTGAAGCGCGTCAGATCGTACGCCATAACAGCATTTTGGTGAATGGTAGTCGCGTCAACATCCCGTCTTATCAGGTACGTCCTGGTGATGTGGTTGAAGTGGATGCAGCCTCCAAGCAACAATTGCGTATCAAGGGTGCTGTTGAAGCAGCGGTACAACGCGGTTTCCCGGAATGGCTTGAAGTGGATGTGAAAGCACTCAAAGGCACATTCAAGTCACGTCCGCAACGTGACGAGTTGCCATCGACCATCAATGAAAGTCTGGTCGTTGAGTTGTACTCCAAGTAACAAACACTATGTAAGCAAGTAAGAGAAATTAACTCTTAACTAAATAGGAATAGACGATGCAAAGTAGTCCTAATGAATATCTGAAGCCACGTGTGGCTGAAGTTGAACAACTTTCTCCTCTGCGTGCACGTGTAACGCTGGAGCCGATGGAGCGTGGTTTCGGCTATACGCTGGGTAATGCTATCCGCCGCGTTTTGCTGTCCTCCATCTCCGGCTTTGCTATTACCGAAGTCAAGATCGATGGCGTGGTGCATGAATACTCTACGCTGGATGGTGTGCAGGAAGATGTCGTGGATATTCTGCTCAACCTCAAAGGTGTAGCACTTAAATTACACAACAAGACCGAAGCCTTGCTGAGCATCAGCAAGTCTACCGAAGGTCCCGTGACTGCTGGTGATTTCGCTGGTGGTCATGATGTCGAGATCGTGAATCCTGAGCATGTCATCGCGCATCTGACCAAGGGTGGCAAGCTGTCAATTGAAGTCAAAGTGGAAATGGGTCGTGGTTATCAGCCAGTGGCAGCACGTCAGAAGGCAAGCGATGAAGATCGTGCGCTGACTTTCATTCAGGTCGACGCATCTTTCAGCCCTATCCGCAAGGTGAGCTACCATGTTGACAGCGCGCGTGTTGAACAACGTACCGATCTGGACAAGTTGATCATGGACGTGGAAACCAACGGTGCTATTGATCCTGAACAAGCCATTCGTGATGCTGCGCGCATCCTGATGGGTCAGCTCTCCGTGTTTGCCGATCTGGAAGGTTCGCCGATGGAAGCCGAGGCCAGTGGCCGTGGCGCACCACAAGTAGATCCTATCCTCTTGCGTCCGGTAGATGATCTGGAGCTCACCGTGCGTTCGGCAAACTGCCTGAAGGCCGAGAACATTTTTTACATAGGCGATCTCATTCAGCGTAGCGAAAATGAATTGCTTAAAGCGCCTAACCTTGGACGTAAGTCGTTAAACGAAATCAAGGATGTGCTGGCCTCCAAAGGCCTGACACTGGGCATGAAGCTAGAGAATTGGCCACCGGCTAATCTGGAAAGAGTCTAAGGGAAAATATCATGCGTCATCGCGTTAGTCATCGAAAACTGAATCGTACAAGCAGCCATCGCCTGGCGATGCTGCGTAATATGGCCAATTCCATATTGCGTCATGAGGCGATTCAAACCACTCTGCCCAAAGCAAAAGAGCTGCGCAAGATCGTAGAGCCTTTGATCACTCTGGGTAAAAAAGCGACTGTCGCTAATCGCCGTCTGGCGTTTGATCGTCTGCGTGACCGTGAGATCGTGGTCAAGCTGTTTGACGAACTGGGCCCACGCTTCGCCAATCGTAATGGCGGCTATCTGCGTATCCTCAAGTGCGGTTTCCGCCAAGGTGACAATGCGCCTATGGCCTTTGTTGAACTGGTAGACCGTCCGGATGTAACGGACGAAGTGACGACGGCATAAAGTAAGAAGATAGTGATGCAAATTAAAGCCGGACGTGCGCAAGCGCGATCCGGCTTTAGTTTTTTTGCAGCAAGGAATTTTGCATTATAAAATTGCGTATTTCGGTAGTCGAAAATGGCCAGTCGAGCTCGTTTTGCTGAATCGCCAGCACGGGTATGCGCGTTTCATATTTCTGTTCCAGCGCTTCATTTGTGCAAATCTCCACCTCAAGCACCTCCAACTCTAATTCGCGACATACAGGGGTCAGTATCGCCAACGCATCGTCGCATAAATGGCAATCGGAAGTGCTATAAAGTATAAGTTGAGTAAGCAATATTTACAGAGCGCAGGAATGAAATCAATTTGGATTGTACTACTCGCACTTGCAGCAACAAAAGAAAGAATCGGCTGGGCTATAATCTGTTGCGCACAGCTACCTTATCCCGGTGAATGAATTAGAACATCATGCAAAAAAAATCTAGTGGCAGCAGCAAGAATCTATTACTGCACTTGAGCGAAGTGCAGAAGTTGATGTCACGCCATCGCATCGTGGCTGGAATGGTGCATAAACAGGACATGCCGAAACATGACCTGGTGGAAACGCTGGTGCAAAAGCAGAACCTGATGGAATTACGCAATTTTCTGGCACGTCTGGGCGTGGGGGAATTGTCGGCGATTATCCAGGTTGTTCCGGAAGATGATCGGTTGTTGATCTGGGATCAGATTCAAGGCGAGCGCGGCGACGATATCCTGGAACTGGTGTCCGATGATATTCGTGAAGCCTTGGTGAGCGTACAGCATTCCCAGGAAAGCAAGGTGATGCTGAATGCATTTGAGCTGCATAACGGAAGGCTGCGCCAGGTGCAGATAAACGATAAGGCAGATCTTGCAAATCTCAAGCCGATATGGGTAGATATGGTGGCGCCCACTGCTGAAGTGCGTGGCTGGGTAGGCGAGTTTTTCGGTCTGCAACTGCCCAACCCTGCCGAACTCACCGATCTGGAGGCAAGCGCCCGCTTCTATGTAGAAGATAATGGCGAGATACACCTTATTTCAGACTTTCTGCTGGATCTGGAAGATGAGTCGCGTAACGTGGCCGTGGCCTTTATCCTGCATCGCGATATCCTGTTTTCAGTGCGTCAGGAAGAACTGCCGGTGTTCCGGTTACAACGCTTGCGTGCCCGCACCCAGCCGGGTTATGTATCAGATGGCAAGGACGTACTGCTGGACCTGTATTCAGCGGATGCGGAGTACTCAGCAGATGCCCTGGAAGACGTTTATGCCGCATTGGGCGGGGTAGGCAAGCAAGTGCTGAATTCGAACATGTCGGATACCAATGCGGCAAAAGTCCTTGCAGAAATTGCACGCGAAGAAGATCTTAATGGGCGTATTCGCCGCAATGTACTCGATACCCGGCGCGCGGTTTCTTTCCTGATGCGCGGCAAATTCCTCAATGCCACGCAACTGGAAGATGCCCGCCAGATATTGCTCGATATCGACTCTCTGGATGGGCATACCTCGTTCCTGTTCGACAAGATCAACTTCCTGATGGATGCTACCGTTGGCTTCATCAACATCAACCAGAACAAGATCGTGAAGCTGTTTTCGGTGGCATCGGTCGCATTGCTGCCGCCTACCCTGATCGCCAGTATCTACGGGATGAATTTCAAAAGTATCCCGGAGCTGGATTGGAAATATGGATATGTATATTCCATCTTGCTGATGATGGTGAGTATCGCCATACCATTCTGGATATTCCATAAAAAGGGCTGGTTAAAGTGAGTGGCTATGAGCTTTGGGATCAGTTAGCAGGCGACATCCACGGCTATATGGTGGTGTGGGAAGTCGTGGTTCTGGCGTTTGGGCTGGTACTGGCCTGGATATTCAACAAGCTGATCCTCGCGACTGTATTCGATAACGCCCCCGAATCCTGGAAAGTCGGCATGGGCGGTGTGGCAAGAATCATCTTTCCTCTGCTGGCACTCATCACCGTCCATATTGGACAGTTCGTATTGAATCAATGGAATTACCATACCTCCCTGCTACAGCTGGCTTCTATAATGCTGCTGGCCATGGGCGTGATACGCCTGACAGTGTATGCGCTGCGGTATGTGTTCCCTGCAGGGGGCTGGGCGCGTACCACCGAGACTTTCATCGTCTGGGTGATCTGGGGGCTGGTGGCTCTGCGTCTCGCAGGCTTGCTGACCATACTCTCCGCTTTCCTCGAAGGGCTCAGTTTCAATCTGGGCAAACACGAATTCTCGGTATTGCTGCTCATCCAGTCTTCGCTCATTGTCGTGGTGACCCTGGTGGTGACCTTATGGGCGGGGCGCATCATGGAAAACCGTTTGATGCATGCCGACAACATGGACATGAATCTGCGGGTAGTGCTGTCCAAGCTATTACGGGTGGTACTGATTTTGGTCGGCGTATTGTCGTCGCTGTCTTTCGTCGGCTTTGATATCACCCTGCTATCCGTATTTGGCGGTGCATTGGGTGTCGGTCTTGGTTTCGGCCTGCAAAAGATCGCCAGCAACTACGTCAGCGGTTTCATCATCCTGCTCGACCGCTCCATCCATCTGGGCGATGTATTGACCGTGGATGGCCACCAGGGAGTGGCAAATCAGTTACGTGCGCGTTATCTGGTACTGCGCAAGCTGGATGGCACTGAAGTAGTGATCCCCAACGACACCCTGATCACTTCCACCGTCATCAACCACTCGCTTTCCGACCGCAAAGCGCAGGTGCTGGTGCCGGTGCATGTGAGCTACGGCAGCCCGCTGGAGACCGCGATGAACGTGATGCGGGCATCTACGCAAGACATTAGCCGCATATTGAAGGACCCCGCGCCGGACGTGAATATCAAGGCTTTGAACGAGACCGGCGTCCACCTGGAGTTGGCGCTATGGGTGAATGACCCGGAAGCAGGCTACGGCTCGCTGCAATCCATGCTTTATCTGAAAATACTACAAGGTTTCCGCGCCAACGGCATCAAGATCGCTTATCCGCAGCGCGATGTGCGTTTGACCAATGTTACCCCGCAGTAATAAAAATGAATGTCTGTATATGGACTCCACCTCGTTTGCAAGTAATCCGTTTTCTGGTTGGTAGGTTCGACTGCTCACGTATATTCGGTCTCTAACAACGGCATCTTGATATGAGATGCTGGACCATAATGGAAATTCGCGCGCCAGCTCCCAATT
>CAILHX010000015.1 GCA_903834185.1 uncultured Methylophilaceae bacterium | reverse complement strand
TTCCAGGTAGTGAAAACAAGATATGGGATTTAAAAGTATCAGTGAATACAGATGCCGCGTCTATGGACAAAGACAAACTGGGAAAACTAGCGCATCTTATTGTTGGGCTCCTTGGTAAGGATGGCTTCATTGCAACTAAATGCGAATATTAGTAATTCATTTTTAACCGCATAAATTACTTAAAGTCTAGTCGGTTAATGTCTGCTAAGGGTCGTATTCTGACCTGTAGCATTATGAGCGTTGAATGTCAGCTTTCAGGAATCATGGGGATGGTCCCTTCCCTGCCTATAACCTTCATTCATTGCTTCCAAGTATGGTGAAGTGATGAGTCTCAGTAAGATGTTTCTCGTTCTAGCATAAAATAAACCACTTTCAGAATCTAACGGCAAACATGCACACTATTCTTGTCCTGGGGGGCTATGGTTTTTTCGGTAGCCGTATTTCACAGGCTCTTGCAGCAAATGAAGGAATACGTCTGCTGATAGGCGGACGCAATATTGCACAAGCTCAGTCGGCAGTGAGTAAGCTTGAATTATCATCTAGCCAAGCAATTGCTATTGATGCCCATGCTGCAAATTTATCAGAACGGCTTGTTGAGTTAAAGGTAAACACCCTGATTCACACCGCGGGCCCATTCCAGAATCAGGATTACAGCGTTGCTCTTGCTGCAATTTCCGCAGGCGTAAACTACATTGATCTTGCCGATGGCCGGGACTTTGTTGCTGGCATCGAACAGCTAGATTCTTTGGCGCGTGAACGTGGGGTATTTGTCACCAGTGGCGCTAGCTCTTTACCGGCACTTTCCTCAGCAGTCGTGGATCGTTATCTGCTCAGGTTTAAGCGCCTTGAGACTATTCGCCATGGCATTGGCTCGGGTGCAAGAGCCCCCGGTTTGGCAACCATGCAAGGCGTGTTTGGTTATTGCGGAAAGCCATATACTCGGTTGCAAGCAGGTCATTGGCAAACCGTGTATGGCTGGCTGGATTTGCAGCACTATCATTTCCCAAAGCCTGTCGGAGCAAGGTTTTTGGGGAGCTGCGATGTGCCCGATCTTGTTTTATTTCCCCGGCGTTATCAGGATGTTCAGACAGTCACTTTTCATGCGGGCTTTGCCAGCGCTTCAGCTCATCTTTTTGTATGGGGGGCTTCGCAGTGTGTTCGCCTTGGCATCATTCCCAGTCTCAGTTCCTTTGTCACGCCACTGCATTGGATAAGTCAGTGGCTTGAGCCTTTTATCAGCGACAAAGGCGCTATGTTTGTTGCGATGGAAGGAGTTGGCATTGACGATCAACCGCTCAAATTAGAGTGGCACTTGGTTGCCGCACAGAATCACGGCCCATATATTCCTTGCGGTGCTGCAATAGCACTCGCCACAAAGCTGGCACGTGGCGATCAACTGCCAAGCGGCGCAATGCCATGCATGGGCATACTTACGGTCGAAGATTATCTTGCTGCGCTACATGGATTCGATATACGGGAGTTACCAGCATGACCGAGTACTTCATTCTCAAATATTTGCATATCTTGAGTTCGACGATTTTATTTGGAACCGGCTTAGGCATTGCATTTTTCAAGTGGATGACTGACCGTAGCGACGATATCCGTTCAATCCGTATCGTGGCAGAACGAACCGTGTTTGCCGATTGGATATTCACCACCCCGGCTGTCATCCTGCAACCTTTATCCGGGCTCGTTCTAGCTCATCTTTCTGGCTACCCCATATTCACTGGATGGGTCTTCTATGCAATCTGTCTCTATGTTGTTGCTGGCTGTTGCTGGCTCCCAGTAGTCTGGTTACAGATACGTATGCGTGATATTGCACGAATAGCAGACAGCACTAATACCCAACTGCCACCGCAATACTGGACATTTGCACGTGCTTGGTTTTGGCTAGGTATTCCGGCGTTCACTGCGCTTCTCGTTGTGTATTGGTTAATGGTAGTTAAGCCGGATTTTTGAGTATGAGAGAAATTCCTGTAATGCAAAAGACGAACGATTTGATTCGGCTTTATTGGGCAATGAGGATAGGCATAGCTTTTATATGGATATGGACAGCTATCGTTTCCTGGTTTTTCTACCCTCAAGCAGAGTCGTTCGCCTTGCTGGATCGACTCGGTCTTGCGTACCAGCCTCGCCTATTGCTTGCCGGCGCATGCCTGCTGGATTTCCTTATGGGGATTGCATCCATAGCGTAATTCCCAACGGCTGCTTTGCAGTAAATTTGAGAGACAGCTTTAGTGGAGAAGCGCTTGCCATGCACCCCATGAGAACGGGGCAATTGCCAGTTCGGTTCAGTTCGGCTTAGTTCGGTCGGTTCGATGCTCAAAAGCGGAAGCGAAAGTCGTTGAAATTCTTCGTGTTTGGCAATTCGAATTGCAGTTTTGATAAGTCACCGGTTCGGCATATTGGTTCGGCTGGGCGATGCATCTTGGGAGTGCGAGGGAAAATTTTGTTATTATTCTTCAACTAATTAGCGTTCTTTGCACCAACTGGCTTGTGTTGAAAATCCGCGTGTCGGCAGTTCGATTCTGCCCCTGGCCACCATATATGCTATTCAGCCTTTCCCCGAATCCACAAAGTCGCAATACGCTTCTCCCCCGAGCTTACCGGCAGCCCTGCATGTAAGGTCAGTTTCGCCGCATCACCCGGCGGATATCTAAAGTAAAGAAAGTAGCCGGCTTTTGGTTTGACAATCAGATCCAGTTCCGGGAAGGCTGTACCGCCATCTTCGAAATTATCATTAAGATAGAGTACGACCGACGCTATTCGATCCGGATTTGTTTGCGGATAGCCCGGAAAATTAAAGTAATCATAGTGAGGTTTGTACTGTTGCCCGACTTCATATTTAGCGAGTTGCCAGGTTTCGGCATCACTTAAATCATAATGGTGACCGTATTCTTTGGATAACAGCGCAATGAAATGCTCTATCGCAGGTTTGAATCTATTTTCTATATCAAAGTAGGTCGAACTCGTTCTGTGTTCGACTTTTGACTGATTTCCAGTAGCGACGTCCCAACCCAGGCTTTCTTCAAAATATTGTTGAGCAAGCATCTGGTTCAGCAATTCCAGTGGCAACCGGCTATCGTCCACGGCGATAAAGGGGTCTTGGTTCAATATCATAAGAATTTCTAATTTTTGAAGAAAATGTCCTTATGTGGAACATTAAGCCAGATTGTTAAATTAATCAAAGCACGAACTTAGGGTTTCTATCAGGAAGGTAAATACTTACTGTACTGCGCACCATTACTGGGAGCTATTTTAGCGAAATACGATATTGGCACCTATATGGAGCAATGAGGTGCTCTAGTGGTGATGCAGCAGCTTCTTTAAGCAAGGCAACGCATAACTAGCTGCTACAATTGGATTTCATGGCATTAAATCTGCGTAGGCACATCATTAAAAAACACCGTTACCACTCGAATCTGCCGAATAGGCATGTATTTTGCTGATTCTATAGGTATGCAAATTTCAGGTCACAACAAATGCTAAAAAGTGAACAAATGAACTTGTCCAGTGCAGAAAAACACTGGCTTCCCTGGTTTGGTAAGGCCGGAAAACTGGCCATGCGCTGGGCGTGTTATTTGAACAAGCGTCGTTATCTTGTTTTGGAAGAGACTTTCGAAGGTATTGCGTCGAAACGGGTCAAAATGCTGCGTGGCTGGGGTGCTCAGCAATGGAATGTACTGGAAAGTCTTGCTGAAGAAGTTGCCAAGCATTTTCCGAATGTGGATGTGAACCTGTTGATTAAAAAGCAGTTAGGGGCCAAGGATTTCTCCGAGATTTTTATTATTGATACCAACGGAAAAGTATTGGTATCAACCTATTCCCGCCGCAACGGCATGTCGGACTTGCCTGTAGCCGCGGTTCAGCAAGGCCTCAAGGCCCCATTCATGCATGGACCTTATGTTGATCTGCAGACGCAGGCGATCGGTCCCAGCACCTCAAAGTTTCACGATGCTGTGACCCTGATGTTCTACCAACCCATCGTAGTCAATGGGGCGGTGAAAGGATGTCTTTGTGCCCGTGTACCCAATGATGTCATTTCCGACATCATTCAACGTGAAGCCGGGCATGTGTTTATCGAGTCTGGCGACAATTACCTTTTCATGGTGAGATCGGAATTTAATCCTTCCATCGCACCAGGGACTGCACTCTCGCGCTCGCGTTTTGAGGATAGTACTTTCAGTCTGGGTGAGAATCTGAAGCAAGGGGTAAATACCAGTTATGGAATAGTGCGTGTCAAGCACCACACCGAACTGGAACTGATATTCAATGACCCATCCACCGGCAAGTTGCACCCGGGAGTGCGTGAGACAATCGCCAAAGGCAACAACATGTTCGTGACCTATCCTGGTTATTCCGACTACAGGCATATCCCCGTGATCGGCAAGGGCGTGACTTTTCAGATGCCGGGATCGCCTGATGTCTGGGGAATGATGTGTGAAGCAGACCTGGAGGAGGCATTCCGTTTTCGCTCCATCGCTTATCGCCAGCAACTGGCTTATCTCTCCGTGGTATTCGGCGTCTGGTTACTCAGCAGCGTACCCGCATATTTATTGCACCTGAATGGCTTGCAAACTACGATGTTAAATTTTGGCATGATCTTCATCGGTGCTTTTATCTATCAGAAATCATCAGTGACCAAGATGACGGAACGCATGCGCAGCATGGCTAAAGTGATACGCGGGCTGGCTGAAGGTGGCAGTGATCTTTCGCAACGTCTGGAACGGAAGGAGGCCGCAACCGATGAAATCGCAGTCATGGCGCAGTGGGTCAACAGCTTTATTGATACGCTGGATTCGACCGTAGGTAGGGTGATCGTAGCTACCAATGAAATCAACGGCAACCACGATAGTATGCAGCAGCGCAACAGTGTGGCAACGGATTCCAGTTTGCAAGTGATTAATTCCGTTCAGGAAATCTTGTCTCTGCTGGAAACGCAGATGAAGAATATCGACTCTGCCAATCAGACTACCGCGGATATTCGTGCAGCAATGAACCATGCGGTAACCAACTCGCAAAGTCAGCTGGAGATGGTCAAGAATCGCACGCAGAATATTCGCAGGTCGATTGATACGTCCACGCAGACCATACACGAACTGAGTGCAAGTACCATCCAGATCGGCAAGATCGTCGATGTGATCAACGAGATTGCCGAGCAGACCAATCTGCTGGCATTGAATGCTGCCATTGAGGCTGCGCGTGCGGGTGATGCGGGCAGAGGGTTCTCAGTGGTTGCGGATGAAGTTAGAAAACTGGCGGAAAGAACAGCATCCGCGACGAATGAGATCCGCCAGATGATCAGCAATGTACAAGGCAAGGCACGTCAGGCGGTGACCAATATGGACAGTGGCGTCAAAACCATGGAAGACGGTCTGAAAATGGCAGAAGCGGCAGCATCGGATACCGGTGGTATGCAGGAAATACTGGAACGTATGCTGACCTTATTGCATGATATTTCACAAAGCGCATACGCCCATGGCAGTCGCGTAAAAGGCGTGGCAGAAGGTACTCAGACCATGCGCTCTGCACTGGAGGATCTGAATTACTCGGTGGTGGAAGCGCGTCAGACTGCGCAGCGCCTACATGGATTGGCCGGGCAGTTCCAGGTGACTCAGATAACAGCCGGGCTTGATGTTTAAGGACATTTTTCCGGTTTCAAACTGCTGGCAACCCGTTTATCATTGAGGCCTCTAAATGAGGCCTCAATCGTTATGTCAGCATATAAAGAAATCAGCCCTGCCGAATTACAAGCGCTGCAGGCAGGTCCGTTGCAACTGGTCGACGTGCGCAATGATGATGAAGTAGCGCGCGGCGTGATTAGCGACTCTGTTCATATCCAGCTCAACAGCTTGCCTATGCGCTGGAATGAGCTCAAAGATGAAATTCCCATCGTGTTTTACTGTCATAGCGGTGTGCGTTCTGCACATGCTTGTGCTTATATGGCGGAGCAGGGTTTCGACCAGCTATATAATTTGCAGGGTGGCATTCTGGCCTGGGGTAAGGCCGGGTTACCGTTGATATCAAAAAACTAGCATGTCGAAAATTTGGATGCCGAAGAATTAGGATACGGGATGGAATTTGATAAGGAGCTTGATGCGCGCGGGTTGAATTGCCCGTTACCGATTTTGCGCTGCAAGAAAGCACTGGCGGAATTAAGCGGTGGTCAGGTGCTGAAAGTGGTTGCCACCGATCCCGGCTCAGTGAAGGATTTTAGTGCCTTCGCCAGGCAAACGGGGCATGAAATGTTGTCGTCTGTAGAAAGTGAGCAGGCGGGTAGGCGGGAATTTACGTTTTTAATGCGTAAACGCGCGCATTAGCTAGCGTATTAACCTAATCTGCCGCCTACAAAATGACCGATAAAATAGGTCGCCAGCCCTGCCAAGCCACCGATACCTAACATACGAAACCCGCCCCAAAGCGCTTGTCTGCCGGTGAACTGTGAAATAGCGGCACCCACGACAAACAAGCCTATGGTGGACATGAACACACAAATCAACAAGGGGTGGCGCTGTAAACTCAGTAAATAAGGCGTCAACGGCACCAGCCCGCCTACCACAAAGGCAAAAAATGATGACATGGCTGCCTGCCAGGGAGAACCGAGTTCATCCGGGTTGATCCCCAGCTCTTCTTTAGCCAATGTGTCCAACCCCATTTCCGGATCCGAGATCATGCGTAATGCCAAAGCTTTGGCTTCCGTCGGCTGCATTCCGCGCGCCTCGTATATAAGCGCCAATTCTGCAGCTTCCTGTTGCGGGTATTGTGCCAATTCATCGCGTTCAAGTCTGATTTGATATTCATACATTTCAAACTGTGAGCGCATGGAAATGTATTCACCGGTGGCCATGCAGAATGCGCCAGCGAGCAAGCCGGCAACACCGGTCAGCAGAGTGATGCCGTACTCGTTGCTTGCCTCTGCCACCCCCAAAACCAGCAAAGTGATGGAAACCAGCCCGTCATTCATGCCAAATATGGCAGCGCGCAGACTGCCGGCAGTAGACATATTTTTATGGCTTGTCCCTACTTGCTCTATCGAAGCGGGTATCTGGTGTTCTCCTGGCCTACGGCTGGAGTAAACGGAAAGCCCGCGTATCTTCATCGCCGCCAGCACTGGCCTTATGTTACCCGGCCCTAATTTCTTTATCAGCCATACCACTAGTCTGGTTCGCCTATCCGGAATGTATTTCTCGGGCACAGGTATGCCGGTTTTGCGCATCTCGGTTACCCAAAGTGCAGATTGCTCATCAGCTTCGCGTGCCAATTCGAGAAATAATAGTTGTCTGGCATTGCCCGATTCGGCATCGGAAAGGATGCGATATAGGTAGGCTGAACGCTTTTCTGCAATCCAGCTATCAAGCTCATGCATCATCGGTTCCTAACGGTTCTTATCGAAGCGCCGGTATTGCACGGCTTCAGCAATATGTCCTGCGCCTATCTCGTCATGATTGGCCAAATCAGCGATGGTGCGCGCTACTTTGAGGATGCGATGATAAGCACGCGCAGAAAGATCCAGCCGAGTGATCGCCTGTTTGAGCAGGCTTTGCCCTTGTTCGTCAGCCACGCACAACGTATCGATTTCAAGCGTAGAAAGCAAGTAATTGGGTTTACCCTGTCTGTTAAGTTGTCGTTCACGCGCGGCTTCGACTCTTGCTCTGATCATATGGCTAGCTTCTCCTCCGGATTGGGAGGTGAGGTCGGCTTCGGGCAATGCAGGAACCTCAATCTGCAGATCTATCCTATCCAGCAATGGCCCTGAGATTTTGGCGCGATACAGCGCCACCTGATCAGGCGTACAGCGGCACTTACCGTTAGGATGTCCGAGAAAACCGCAAGGGCAGGGGTTCATCGCCGCTAACAATTGAAATCTGGCGGGGAAATCCGCTTGCCGCGCAGCCCAGGAAATCGTGATATGCCCGGACTCGAGCGGTTCGCGCAACACTTCCAGCACTGTTCTGGCAAATTCCGGTGGAACTCATCCAGAAACAGTACCCCGTTGTGTGCCAAAGAAATTTCGCCTGGCCGCGGATTGCTGCCACCACCTACCAAGGCGATGGCAGACGCGGTGTGATGCGGTGCGCGGTAAGGTCGCTGTTTCCACTGCTCCAGTTTGAACCCGCCATTGAGCGAAGCAATGGCGGCAGTTTCCAGTGCCTCATCCTGAGTCATGTTGGGCAAAATCCCTGCGAAACGCGCAGCCAGCATGGACTTGCCCGTGCCCGGCGGGCCCGACATCAGTACGCTATGCCCGCCTGCAGCGGCGATTTCCAATGCTCTCTTGGCGGCTAACTGGCCTTTGACTTCACTAAAATCGGGAAAATGTTGCAGTGAACTTTGTAACGTGGCGGTCTGGCGAGGTAAAGATTCTCCTCCGCCCAGATGAGCACACACCTGCAACAGGGAAGTTGCGGGGTAAATGGTCGCATCCTGTACCAGGGCGGCTTCAGCAGCGCTCTCCTGCGGCAGAATGAAAGCGCGGCCATCACCATGCGCTTTCAGCGTCATTGCCAAAGCGCCTCGTATCGGTCGCAACTCACCTGTCAGTGCCAGCTCTCCGGCAAACTCGTATTGTTTGAGATGATCCATGGGGATCTGCCCTGAAGCTGCCAGTATGCCCAGTGCGATAGGCAAATCGAACCGCCCGCTTTCCTTGGGCAAGTCGGCAGGAGCAAGATTGACGGTGATGCGACGCGCGGGGAATTCAAATCTGGGCGTCTGTAAAGCAGCGCGGACTCTATCTTTGCTTTCTTTTACCTCGGCTTCGGGCAGGCCGACAATAGTGAAATTGGGCAGGCCATTGGCCAGATGTACTTCCACCGTGACCGGTGGTGCATCCATTCCGGACAGAGAACGGCTATACAGTACAGCTAAAGACATGAGTGATGGTGTTGAGTGGTCAGTAGTAATTTTACTTTTCGAGTTCGTTCAGCTTTTGTTCAAGCCGATCAAGTTGCGCACGTGTTTTCAGCAACACCTGCGTTTGCACGTCAAACTCTTCGCGGGTCACCAGGTCAAGTTTGGCAAAAGTACTCTGTAACAAGGCGCGCAAATTGCTTTCAACATCGGCCATTGGTGATTCGGAAATCAGGGTACTGATCTTTTTGCTGATGTCGTCGATCAATTTATTGTTGAGCATGTTGGTTCTCTCCTTGAATAGGGAGTTTATCAAAGAAAAGCACAGATTTACCTTACCCTAAAAGCACAGTTGCGGTGCAATAAGCAAATGACATGCACCAAAAGCAAACCTTACTCTAAGCCAATTTATGAGTTGCATTTCTAACTGGTTAATTAATATGTATTATATTGGTTGGCATGGCTGTTGCTTTGATTTATTGCCTGAAAGTTTTTATTTTAATATTTGAAAGGATTTAACATGCAAAAGAAAATCGTATCGCTTGCAATACTGGCGGCACTCGGGGGTATGTCTACTGTTGTTCTGGCTGACGACGCAGCACCTGCTGCCGCTCCAGCAGCTGCACCTGCTTCACCTTGGACTGTTACAACGAACGTAAACCTGGTTTCCGACTACTACTTCCGTGGTATTTCGCAAACCTGGCATAAGCCAGCTGTTCAAGGCGGCCTGGATATTTCTCATTCCAGCGGCTTCTACGTAGGTACATGGCTGTCCAACGTTGCTGAGGATACCTTTCCTGGCGGCGGTCTGGAAATCGATTACTACGGTGGCTACAACGGCACCTTCGGTGATGCGATCAAGGATCTGAGCTGGACCGTAGGCGGTTATGGCTATTACTACCCAGGCGCAAACTTCAAACAGGCCACGGCTGGTGGTGCAAACCAGGATTTGAATACGTTCGAAGTGAATGCTGGCCTTGCTTACAAATGGCTGAGCGCAAAGATTTCTGTTGATACCACTGACTGGTATGGCGCAAACAGCAAAACCGGCTTCAAAGGTAGCACCGATGGTTCATACTACGCTGAACTGAATGCTGCGTACCCTCTGCCGTTCGGCGATGGTAGCTTTACCTTGATCGGTCATGTTGCTCGTGAAGAAGTTTCCGACGAGCTTACCAAGGCCAATGCAGGTACTCATGAAGCTGACCCAAGCTATACCGATTATAAAGTTGGTTTAACCAAATCCTTCGCGATTGCAGGTTCTACCGGTTGGACTGGCGGTATCTATTATGTTGGCGCCAACAATGGCGGCAGCAGCGGTTACTGGGGCAGCAGCGGTTGGGGCGGTGTAAGCCTTACTAATTCTAACAGAGGTACCAACCTTGCCGCTGGTCACTTTGTGGTCACTGTCGGACGCGCATTCTAAGTCCGTGAAACTTTCGTTGTTAGACCTTTCTCAGGAGGTATCATGAAATTCGTTACAGCCATTATCAAGCCGTTCAAGCTTGACGAGGTTCGTGAGGCTCTGTCCGCCATTGGCGTACAGGGCATCACGGTGACCGAAGTCAAGGGGTTCGGTAGACAAAAAGGGCACACCGAGCTATACCGCGGCGCAGAATATGTCGTGGATTTTTTGCCTAAGGTTAAGCTGGAAGCCGCTATCAAAGATGACATGCTGGATCAGGTCATCGAGGCGATCGAAAAGTCCGCCAGCACAGGCAAAATCGGCGACGGCAAGATTTTTGTCTTCGATCTCGAACAAGTCCATCGTATTCGTACCGGCGAGTCCGGCGCGGATGCATTATAAGGAGAACAACATGAAACGCTTTTTCACTACTCTGATGATGCTGGGCGCGCTCGGCTTCACGGGCGTGACCTTAGCAGATGACGCTGCTCCAGCGGCAAAACCGGCTGATACCGCAGCAGCGGCACCTGCCGCCGCTGACGCTGCCAAACCTGCTGATGCTGCTGCACCAGCTCCTGCTGCTCCTGCCGCCGCTGATGCTGCCAAACCTGCTGACGCTGCTGCTGCACCAGCTCCTGCTGCTGCCGCGGCTGCCACACCAAAATGTGGCGATAAGGGGTTTGATTGCAACAAGGGCGACGTAGCGTGGATGATGACCTCCACCGCATTCGTGCTTTTGATGACGGTTCCTGGTCTGGCTTTGTTCTACGCCGGTATGGTTCGCCAAAAGAATGCGCTGTCAACGGTTATGCAGAGTTTTGCGATTTTCTGTGTGATCTCCGTGCTTTGGGTGATTTACGGCTATAGCTTGGCGTTTACTGCCGGTCACGATGGCAGTGCGTTACAGCCGTTTATCGGTTCGCTTGATAAGCTGTTTATGGCTGGTGATGATCCTACTACTGCGGTCGCTGCGACCTTCAGTAAAGGACAATACCTGCCGGACTATGTTTATTGCATGTTCCAATTGACCTTTGCAGCAATTACCGTTGCGCTGATCTGTGGCGGCTACGCTGAACGTTTCAAGTTCAGTGCGATGCTCATATTCAGCGTTCTCTGGTTTACTTTTGCTTATCTGCCTGTCGCACACATGGTTTGGTATTGGGACGGTCCTGATGCCTACACAAGTGCAGCTGCAGCCACAGTAGCCAATAGTCATGCTGGATTCATCTTCAATAAAGGCGCATTGGACTTTGCAGGTGGTACCGTGGTGCATATCAACTCCGGTATTGCTGCTCTGGTTGCTGCGCTGGTGTTGGGCAAGCGTGCAGGTCACGGCAAAATACCGATGCCTCCGCATAGCCTGATGATGACGGCAATCGGTACCGGCTTGTTGTGGATGGGTTGGTTCGGTTTCAATGCCGGCTCCGCTCTGGAAGCAACTGGTGCTGCTGGTCTGGCATTCTTTAACACCCTGTTCGGTGTCGCTGTTGCCGGGGTTGCCTGGATGTGTACCGAATGGGTACTGAAGGGTAAGCCGAGTCTGCTTGGTGTCTGTTCGGGTATCGTTGCCGGTCTGGTTGCGATCACGCCTGCAGCCGGTTTCGTCGGCCCAATGGGAGCACTGATTCTGTGTGCCGTTGCTGGCGTAGTTTGCCTGCTGGCATCAACCAAGCTGAAAGCATGGCTGGGTTACGATGATGCATTGGATACCTTCGGTGTGCACGGTGTTGGCGGTATCATCGGTTCCATTGGTACCGGCATATTCGTTAATCCGGCACTGGGTGGTACAGGCGTATATGACTACGTAGCCAACAAGGTCGCTGACTTTGATGCAACTGCGCAGATCATTGCGCAACTTTGGGATATCGGCATCACCCTGGCATGGTCTGGTAGCGTTGCCTTTGTGATTCTGATCGTTCTGAAGTACACGATTGGTATTCGTTCCAGTGACGAAGATCAAGAAGCCGGTCTGGACATCGCCGACCATGGCGAGAAGGCTTACAACTTCTAATCTGTAGCACTGAAGCAAATATGAAAGCGGGCACGAAAGTGCCCGCTTTTTTTATTGTCTTTTAACAATCAGCCCTCATAATTAGCATTGAACTTAAACTGACGGGAAACAAGATGCGACGCAAAATGGTAGTAGGCAACTGGAAGATGAATGGCAGTATCAAGCAGAATGAAATTCTGCTGCAAGGGCTGATCGCAGGGTTACGCGATCTGCATGATGCGGATTTTGTGGTGTGTACACCATATCCCTATATTGGTCAGGCGCAAGCTATGCTGCAAGGCAGCAATATCGCATGGGGTGCGCAGAATCTTTGCTCTGCGAAAGACGGTGCTCTCACAGGTGCCGTCGCCCCTTCCATGCTGGTGGACTATGGCTGTACCCATGTCATCATCGGACATTCAGAACGGCGGGCATTATTCAATGAAACGGATGATACGGCAGCAGCCAGATTCAATGCTGCATTGGAAGTTGGTCTGATTCCTATTTTTTGCATGGGCGAGTCGCGCGAAGAAAGGGACTCGGACTGGACAGATTATATTGTAGGCCGTCAGCTTGATTCGATTATTCGTCGCTTTGGGCCGGAGGTGCTGAAAAATGCGGTACTGGCTTATGAACCGTTATGGGCAGTGGGCGCAGATGAACCGGCGACACCGGAGCAGGCACAGGAAGTGCATGATTTTATCCGCAAGAGAGTTGCACGCTGCGATACCGGGATTGCTGCCAACGTACGTATTTTGTATGGCGGTAGCGTACGTCCTCATAACGCTGCAAGCCTGTTCGGCATGCCGGATGTAGATGGTGGTTTGGTAGGACGTGCCTCGCTGGTAGCGGAGAAGTTTGTGCCTATTTGTGAAGTGGCCAACGGTTGAAGGGTTAAGGATTCCTTGACTCAGAACCTGAAATTAGCCCACATGTTACAATCTTCGAACTTATGGTTCCCCATCTTACAACAGCACTTACCGGCCCGTTACTGGATTTAGAGCGGCGCATACTGGGCGCCAGACCCGAAATTGAATACTGGTTCCGCACGCAATGGCTGGAGTACAGCTCACCGTTCTATGCCTCTGTTGATCTGCGCAACAGCGGCTTCAAGCTGGCACCGGTAGATACTAATTTATTCCCCGGCGGTTTCAATAATCTTGCCGAGGAGTTTTTACCGCTTTCAGTGCAGGCGGCGATGCTTGCCATTGAGAAGATCTGTCCGGAAGCACGTCGGTTCATGCTCATACCGGAAAACCATACCCGTAATATTTACTACCTGCGCAATGTGGCCGCACTCGCCAACATTTTGCGTCAAGCAGGCCTGGAATTACGACTGGGTAGCCTGTCACCCGAAATCACAGAGCCTACCAGGCTGGACACAGGTGATGGTCATTTCATAGAGGTGGCCCCGGTACAGCGCAAAGGAAACCGTTTGGTGATGGAGGGTTTTGATCCATGCGCGGTGGTATTGAACAACGATCTTTCTGCAGGCATCCCTGATATCCTGAAAAATCTGGAACAGAATGTCATCCCGCCGTTGCATGCAGGCTGGGCGACACGCAGAAAATCCCAGCATTTCGCTGCCTATGACCGGGTGGCAAAGGATTTCGCCCAACTGATCGGTATTGACGATTGGCTGGTCAACCCTTATTTCTCCACCTGTGAAGAAGTCAATTTCCAGGAACGCCTGGGCGAAGAATGTCTGGCGGCCAAAGTGGATGAGTTGCTGGGCAAGATACGCAGTAGATACCTGCAATACGGGGTCGACCAGGATCCGTTTGTGATCGTGAAAGCCAACGCCGGTACTTATGGCATGGGCATTATGACCGTGAAAAGTCCTGATGACGTACGCGGCCTGAACCGTAAACAGCGCAACAAAATGTCAGTGATTAAAGAGGGTATGGAAGTTTCTGAAGTCATCATTCAGGAAGGCGTTTATACCTTTGAAAGTATCAACGAGGCAGTGGCTGAACCCGTTATTTATATGATTGATCACTTCGTGGTAGGTGGTTTTTATCGCGTCCATACCGGACGGGGAATTGATGAGAACCTGAATGCACCCGGCATGCATTTTGTGCCCCTGGCGTTTGACCGCACCTGTTCTTTACCTGATTGTCAGGGCCAGCCGGATGCGCCTCCCAATCGCTTCTATGCATATGGTGTCGTGGCGCGTATGGCGTTATTGGCAGCCGCTATCGAGTTACAAGAAACCGATCCCGAAGCATGAAACTGCTGTTTATCCTTGATCCGTTAAGCAGCCTCAAACCGGAAAAAGACACTAGCCTTGCAATCATGCGTGAATTGGCGCGGCGTGGGCATGAGCTTTTTGTGGCAGAGCAGACGGATTTGGTCATACGCGATACTACAGTCAGTGTTCACTGCAAAAAATTCAGCTTTACCCAAAACGGAGCTGCCTGGTATTCCATTGTGCCGAGCAAAATACTGACACTACTGGATTTTGCGGTGGTGATGATGCGTAAAGATCCTCCAGTAGACATGGAGTACATTTACAGCACTTATTTGCTGGAGTTGGCACAGCAGCAAGGGGCGACTGTACTCAACCGACCACAAAGCGTGCGTGACTGGAACGAGAAATTATCCGTCACCCAATTCCCGCAATTTGTGCCGCCGTTATTGGTGACCCGACAAATGCAGCTGATTCGGGATTTTCTGGCCGAGCATGGCGATATCGTGGTGAAACCGCTGGATGGAATGGGCGGTGCAGGTATTTTTCGCATCAAAAAGGATGATCCGAATATCGGTGTCATCCTGGAGACGTCCACCAAGTTTGAGCAGCAGCTGGTAATCGCGCAACGCTACCTTCCCGAAATCAAGCAAGGCGATAAACGCATCCTGATGATTAACGGCGAGCCCGTTCCTTATTGCCTGGCACGCATTCCCAAACCTGGTGAGACGCGGGGTAATCTTGCGGCGGGAGGTACGGGCGTAGCGCAACTCCTATCTTCGCGGGACTTGCAAATTGCGAATGCGATAGGACCGACGCTGCGGGAACGTGGTTTGTTCCTGGTTGGGTTGGATGTGATTGGCGATTACCTGACCGAGATCAACGTGACGAGTCCGACCTGCATGGTGGAAATCGCTGCACAGACAGATTGCGACCCAGCGGCGCTGTTTGTGGATGCGCTGGAGCGTCTGGCAGCTTAGGCTGATAATTTACCTATGGCGATCAAAGCGACCGTGTTCAAGGCCAATCTGCAGATCGCAGATATGGAGCGAAACTATTATCAGGAACATGCGCTGACACTCGCGCGCCATCCTTCAGAAACCGATGAGCGGATGATGGTACGCCTGTTGGCGTTTGCATTAAATGCCCACGAGTTTCTGGAATTCGGCCAGGGGATGACGGCAGATGATGAAGCAGATATATGGAAAAAGGATCTGACAGGTGCCATAGAGCTGTGGATAGATGTAGGAATACCGGATGAAAAGCTTATCCGTAAAGCATGCGGGCGTGCCAATCAGGTTATCGTTTATTGTTATGGCGGGCGTGTTGCAGAAATGTGGTTCGAACAAAATCACAGCCAATTCGAACGATTGCAGAACCTGACAGTGATCAATCTTGCACAGGAAAGCACGCGTGCCATTGCCGCGCTGGCGCAGCGCAATATGCAATTACAGTGCACCATTCAGGACGGGCAGGTATGGCTGAATGACGAGCATGCAAGCGTCATCGTGGAGTTCGTGGTGCAGAAGGCAGCATCCGCACGCATCAGGTCATGAGACTCGTGCGTAATGTCTTGTTGTTGCTGTTCCTGCTACTGGCAGGTTGTTCCCGGGAACCTCTTTATCAAAGCCAAAGTTATGTGTTCGGCACGCTGGTAGATATCAGCATTTATGGTGAAAGCGACGAACGCGCGCAACAAATATCCGGTCATATTCAACAGGAATTTCAGCGGCTGCATGATAATTTGCATGCTTGGAAACCCGGTGGTGAACTTTTTCGTTTGAATGCGGCATTTGCTGCGGGACAGAGCACTACAATCAGTCCGCAAGTAGCCGACATTCTGAAACACGCGACAAAAGTGTCACAAGAATCCGATGGATTATTTAATCCTGCAATCGGTGGATTGATAGCCCTGTGGGGTTTCCAGCGCGACGAATTTACTCCGGTAAGCCCAGACCCCAAGCAGATTGCCGTATTGATAAAAGCTAACCCCAGCATGACAGATCTGGAGATAGACGGCACCAGCATACGCAGCCGTAATCCGGCAGTGAAACTGGATCTGGGCGGCTATGCCAAAGGTTATGCGTTAGACGTCGCAGCAGACTATCTGCATGAGCAAAAAGTCAAAAACGCGTTGATCAATATCGGCGGAAACATCATTGCCATCGGCCAGCATGGAGATCATCCCTGGCACGTAGGTATTCAGCATCCACGACATGCCGGAGCAATGGCTACGCTTGACCTGCCGGATGGCTGGGCGATCGGCACATCTGGGGATTATCAGCGTTATTTTGAATTGAACGGCAAGCGCTACTGCCACATCATAGATCCGCGTAGCGGCTTTCCCGCAGAGGGGGTGCAGGCGGTTACGGTGTTGATACCGCCGCAGCAACATGCGGGCGCCTTGTCCGATGCAGACTCAAAGCCGCTGTTCATTTCCGGTAGTGTGCATTGGCGGGAGGCAGCGCAAAAATTAGGGGTACAGTATGCAATGCTGATAGACAAAAACGGCGCGATACAGCTCACGCCGGGCATGCGGCAGAAAATCAAGCTGGAAGTCGATGGTCATTAAAACATTGCAGATTAAGGTAAAAGCAGGTGACTGGCTGGTTTTTGCGCTCGGTCTGGTCACGGTGATCTGGTTGTTCATGGCGCTATGGAGTAATGAACCTGCAGGCAAGGTGCGCATACGCAGCGGTAATCAAATTTACGCAACGTTAAGTCTTGATCAGCAGCGTACGGTGGACGTGCCGGGTGCTTTGGGTGTCAGCCGCATCGTCATCTACAATGGTCAGGTACGCTTTGAACAATCACCGTGCCGTAACCAGTATTGTGTACACCAGGGGTGGCTGCACAAAGCCGGGCAAGTGGCGATATGTCTGCCCAATCGCGTCAGTCTGGAACTGTTGGGAACCAAGTCATATGACTCCCTTAACTATTGAGACGGTTGCAGATGATCACCATATCGCCAGGCTGGCTGCATTGGCGATCACCTTACATCTGGCTGAAGCGGTATTGCCTTCTCCGCTGCCGGGGGTAAAACCGGGCATTGCCAATATCGTGACATTATATGCTTTGTATCAATATGGATTCGGCACGGCAGTGTGGGTGAGTTTGTTGCGGGTGTTCGCGGTAAGCCTGTTGTTCGGTAACTTTCTATCGCCGACTTTCGTGTTAAGTCTGACCGGTGCGTTGCTGAGTCTAGCCGTGTTGTGGTTGGCCCAGAACCTTAGCGAAAAATACTTTAGTTGTGTGTCTGTGAGCATATTTGCGGCTTTCGCCCACATTGCCGGGCAGTTACTGGTGGCATGGTTATGGCTTATTCCGCATAGCGGTATTCTTTATTTAGTGCCGGTGTTCTCCGCAGCCGCCTTGCTGTTTGGTACACTTAATGGATTGATTACTGCAAAATTGCTGGCAACGGGGTAAATATGTTGATGAGGTTGGTTTGCTTGATACTTTTATGCACAAGCGCTACCGCGCTTGCTGCCGAATGGGTGGCGTTACCGGCGATTCCCAATGGCGACCAGTACTTTTATGACAAAAGCAAACTGATGATCAAGGATGACGAGGTCACCTTTTGGAAAAAAGTACAGTTCAAGACACCGCAGGCGCTCAAAGGCACTGATGTCGTCTCTGGGGTATTGCGGGAACGCATCAATTGCGCAGAGCATAGTGCCAAGTTGCTGACCTATCTATACTATTCGGCAACAGGGGATACGGTTGAATACGTACCGGAGGATGAAACCCCGGCGATGCCTATTGTTCCGGATACGGTGGGTGATAATTATGATCGCGTGTTATGCCCCATGGTGTGGCGCAAACAGGAAGAGGCACGCATAAAGAATGAGCAAAAAGCAGCAGAGCAGGAGATGAAGGACGAAAGCAAACCCAAGGAATCGGCAGATGATAAGCCATCACCACCGCCGTCAACGCAGCGTAGCGCATTAAAGGCAAAACCGCTGGAGATGACGACTACTCCGCAACCCAAAATGCCACCAGGAGCTTTGCCTAGTAAACTGCCGGGTGCCAAAGTGCCAGATGCCAAATTGCCGGACTCCAAACTGCAAGACGAGATGATCAAACAGCTTTTGCCTTTGGCCGTTCCTAAGACTCCTTTGCCGGATCCTCAGATCATGGAACAGCTTTATTAAGATTAATCCGGAGACATGATGCGTCAGACAATAGTTATACTTTTAACGGCATTGCTGGTTAATGCCTGCGGTGCCAGAGGGTCTTTGTATCTACCGGAAAAAAAATATCCGCAACCCAACGACACTTCACAACCTCTGGATAATTCACAACCACAGGACACGCATCAATGAGTTTTTTTGTAACCAGAAGCGGGGAGCTGTGCGCCGAGGAAGTTGCGCTTACTTCGATTGCAGAGCGTTTTGCTACGCCCTGCTATGTCTATTCGCGCGCAGCACTGACCGAAGCATTCCGGCAATTCAATGATGGATTTGCAACGTATGACCATCTTATTTGTTTTGCGGTCAAAGCGAATCCAAATTTATCAGTGCTCAAGGTGTTTGCAAGCCTTGGGGCCGGTTTCGACATCGTTTCCGGGGGTGAATTGGCGCGCGTATTGGCGGCAGGTGGCGATCCCGGAAAAATTGTATTTTCCGGCATAGGCAAAACTGCGACTGAAATGGAGCAGGCACTCACTGCAGGCATTTTTTGCTTTAACGTTGAATCGGAAAGTGAACTGGTACGCCTTAATCAGGTCGCTGGTGCGATGGGTAAGGTGGCACCGATATCGCTACGGGTAAACCCTGACGTGGATGCAAAAACCCACCCCTACATCTCCACCGGGCTCAAGGACAATAAGTTCGGCGTCAGTTACGAATCGGCATATCACCTGTACCTGAAAGCTACAGCCATGCCGCACATCAACATCCATGGCATAGATTGCCATATTGGTTCCCAACTCACAGAGATCGAACCTTTTTTAGCTGCACTGGATCGTGTGTTATTGCTGGTGGATAAACTTGAA
>CAILHX010000014.1 GCA_903834185.1 uncultured Methylophilaceae bacterium | reverse complement strand
TCGAGTCCTCTTCGCCGCACCAATCAAGACAAATCAGAACGGGAATGCGCCTACAGTCCATCCCATCACATCTGCTTCGCCATAGGTCTCGCCGGTGACCACATCCACAAAGTTATGCGCCTGAAAGTCCCAGCGGGTATCCCTGAAATTGCCTCTGTCTTTTTCCTTTGCTTCCGGGATCAGCACGATAAACTTGAGGTTCTGGACGCCCTGATAATGTTCCAGCGAGGGTAAGGTCTTCAACGCATGCTGATATGTCTGCCATTGTGCGGTTGGTCCGGTATAAAACTGGCTCAATGGCACTCCGGTATCCTGATGGATGTCGTTTTTTCCGGTAACGATTTTGGACATTGCTTTCCTTTCGGTTAATTGTGATTAACAGAATTTTGAACGTTTTTCCTGACAGTATCCTGACAAAAATCCGGATTCTTTAATCATCAATATTAATCAACCCGATGCACGCAAAAATGGCTTGAGCACACTCAGCGCATAGCCGCACGACTCTAGCAGCACTTGCTTGCTGGCGCCGTCCTTGGCGCTCATCGCCATCCCCTGAATGCAGGTTGCATAGAAATTGGTCAGCGATCGCGGGTCTGCCTCGTCAGTCAATTGCCCCTCAGCTTGTGCTTTTTTGAATCTGGCGAGTAGCGCGCTTTTATAGCTGGCCCGGATGTTCCGCAGACTGATCACATGCTGCTGGTGCTCAGGAGAGCAGTTGTTGGCCGCAGTGAGCAGCAGGCAGCTGCATGCCTTCTCCTGGCTGGTGAACATGTCGACGTGCGCTTTCAGGCAATGCTCTATCGCCTGTCCAATGTCGCTGTAGCCATTCAATGCTTTAAGCGGCCCCTGGTGGAACATGCCGGTATAGTGCTGCACCACTTCTTCGAATAATGCATCCTTGTTGCCGAATGCGGCATAGACGCTGGGGGCTTTCATGCCGATGGCGGCGATGATGTCGGACATGGTGGTGCCTTCGAACCCTTTGTCCCAAAACACCAGCATCGCCTTTTTCAGCGCCTCGTCGCGGTCGAACGTTCTTGGCCTGCCTACAGAAGCCATATCGTTTCCTTTATGTAAATTGCTTTATTTCATTTACTTAACTAATTATATAACACGAATTACAAATATTTATTGACAAGTACCAACAGCGTGTTAATAATGTAATCTGAGTTACATAATTAGTCAAATTTATACCTATGTAGCTGACAAACTTTCAACTTATTTAAAAGGAAACGACCATGAACAAGCTATTAAAATCATTACTCTTCTTTGCAACTTCCTTGCTGGCGGCAGAGGCCGGAACTGCTGGCGCAGCTCAAGACACGCTGGAGACTACGCCTACCAAGTATGTCGAAGCCAACGGCATCAAATTCTCCTACCGCGCGCTTGGCCCCAGCAGTGGCACACCACTTATCCTGCTGCAACACTTTATCGGAACCATGGACTCATGGGATCCGGCTGTAGTGAACGCATTGGCGAAAACCCGTCCGGTGATCGTGTTTAATAACCGCGGCGTGGGTGCAACCGATGGTGTGGTTGCAGACAGCATTGCGCAGATGACCACGGATGCTTATGCCTTTATCACTGCCTTGGGTTATAAAAAAGTCGATCTGCTCGGCTTCTCGATGGGTGGATTCATCGCGCAGGAAATGGCCGCGCAACATCCCGAACTGGCGAATAAAATGATCCTGGCCGGCACTACGCACCAGGGTGGTGGAAATAACCTGATGAAGGTACTGGGCGAAGCATTCTCACGTGCCAATGCCCCTGATCCACGCGATTATCTGTTCTTCTCGCAATCCGATGCTGGCAAAAAAGCAGCCGGTGAGTTCCTGGCACGCGTTTATGCACGCCAGGATGGCCGTGACCCTGAAAGTGGCAAGGCCATCGCCGATGCCCACGGTAAGGCGCTGATCGTATGGACCAGCACACCTGACCCGGAATTCAACACGCTGAAAGCCATCAAGCAGCCGGTACTTGTAGTTACCGGCAGCAATGACACCATGTTACCGACAGCAGGCTCTATCGAGCTGTACCAGCATCTGAGCAATGCTCAATTAGTGCTTTATCCGGACTCTGGTCATGGCTCGATCTTCCAGTACCACGATTCTTTCGTGAACACTGCAAATTTCTTCCTGAACCACTAGACGTTTATTATCGGACGTCTATCATTAGCACCAAATAAAAAGCCGGGATTTGCACTCCCGGCTTTTAGCTTTGCATGATGCTGGCGTTCAGTTTGAATCGTTGACGGATTCGAACATGAAGGAACTGTCGCCGCTCATCCAGGTATCCTTGTCGCGGATGATGGCCTGCGCCGGTAGCACTGCGCTCTCGGTTTTAAAGCCCGGCAGTTTGTTGACTGCGGTACCGATGGCCACGATCTCAACCAGCCCTGAACCCAGCTCGACGATGAAGGTCTTGATGCCGACGATTTCTTCTGCGCCGATGGCGGAAGCATCTGCGCGCAGCCTGTCGAATACATTCTCCCTGGCTTCGTAGATCAGGGTGGTGAGATCGCTGATCTCGCCTTTGACGAAGCCCTTGAACAGCGCCTTGATGCCACCGACCACGCCCAGCGAATATACCGAGGTTGAGATCAGCAGTTTCACCGGGGCGTAACCCAGACTGGTCATCGCCCACAGTTCTTCACCGGTCAGGTCACTGGTGACTGGCGTAGCACTGGATTCGGCAGGCAGTTGCGGGTGGTTGCAGGCAGTGCCGGTCATGAACATTTCATGCACGCCGCTAAAACCCAGCACCGAGGTTCTGATGCCGACCACGGCATTGGCCCCTGCTTTCCTAGCTTCGCCGATGATACGCTCCAGCGCGTGGTGGCGCGTGGCATTGAAGATATCGCTGAATTCCCTGATCTCGCCGCGCACCATGGTTTTGAGAAAACCGGAGACGCCGCCGACGATGCCGACCGCATAGGCGATATTGCCGAACACGAAATGAAGTGGCTGATATCCGGCATCCATGTGGCAATAGAGTTCCTGCGCATCCCCGGCACTACTGAACAGCGTGTAACTATTGTTGCTGGAGACGCCCGAGCCCATGAACAGGAATTCGGAGTTACCGGCCAGCGAGCGCAGCTCCGACGACACGCCGACGATGCCTTGCACTCCCGCCGTTTTAGCCTCGGCCACCATGCGCTCAAAAGCTACCGCGCGGCCATCGTGGATCATCTCGGTGACTGCGGAGACTTCGCCGCCGATGGCGCCACGGAAGGTGGAGCTGACGCCGCCCAGAAAACCCATGGACTGTACGCTGTTGCCGATGAACAGACCCGATGGCGTGAGACCTTTCAGACTCATGCAATAGATCTCATTGCCGGATAATCCTGATAATTTTGCCTGTGCCATATTTGCCTTAAAATAACAGTCTTATATTGCGCAATGATGAATATCTGCGAGCAACAAAGTGCTATCGACTAGATCGGAAATTCTACATTGACCGTGCCGAAGGTGAACAACTGCCCCTGACCTACAGTGGGCGAAGTGAATTCCTGGGTACGGCGGCTGAGCAGAAAGCTGAATTTGACCGGCTCGCCGAACAGCCCTTCTTTCACAAACCCGAGCGTAACCTGCCCGACTACCGGCTTTCTTTCGGTGTTATTGGTAAAAGGGTCGGAGCGGAACAGGCTGCCGTCGATGAAGGTGTTGTGCAGTACGCCCTCCACTTCGCCTTTGGCCAGGAAATACCAGCCGTGCGTTTGCAGGTCGCCGCCGATCACCGGGCTTTCTATCACCGATGCAGGCACGCTGTCCGACAACTCGCCCAGGCGCAGTATCATGCCCACCTTGGCGTTATCGAAGATGGTGCCCACCACCGCGCCCCAATAGCCGCTGGCATCGAAGTATTTGTTACCTTGCAGCTTGCTGATGCTGTTGTAGTTAAACTGTATGCCGGGCTCGGTCTTGATCTGGTTATTCCAGCCTTGCGACTGCTGATAGTTGAACATACGGTGTACCAGATTCTGTGCCCACTCCGCACCGGAAAGAGGCCCGGTGACGCCGACATCCAATTCAGCGGTGACCGTCTTTGCCGCGCTGTGCTCCTGAATCACACCACCCATATATAGCCAGCCGCCGTAGTAGCGGTCGTTCGGTTGCGGCAGTGGGGTGAGCGTGTTGCTGGGCGTGAACATCAGCTGGCCGAAGGCAACGCCGTATCTGGCACGGCAGAAATCATCGATGTGCACGGCTTTTGCCAGACGGTCGACCGCATTTCTCATGGTAGCCGTCGGCAATGCCGCTGTGTCTTCATCGTAGCTATAGGTGAATTTGACGCCGTTGGTGTACCACTTATCCGAATCGCCAAGGCCGAGATGGGTGGAAAAAAAGTCGTTCTCCAGAAACAGGCTGGCCTGCTTGTTGGTTTTCGAGCTGACCGTCGCGTCGGACTGACTTGTCGCCTGACCTTCCGTAGCGCAATCCGCGTACGACGATGTGATCACACATATTGATAACAGGAAGATAACCAGAGTTTTTGTGAGAATTTTCAAGTGCATATCGTTTTCGTATTGCGCTGACGTATTGCGATTACGTATGGCAAAACCTGAATCATTATGCCTAGTGTAAGCTGAATCAAGGGCAAGGTTTACTGCCAAATCGAATAAATTGCCGGAAAAGTAGTGCCCATAGTGCTAAAAAATCATCTGAGCACTGGACTTTTTTATCATTGTGCGCCTAAATAGCAACTATGGAACAGATTGCCAACGAAATGGAAGTATCTACGGATGCGTGGTGGGAGACGCATAGGCGTAATTTTAACGAGACGCTGGTCTCCTGTGCGCCTGTATCTTTTGCAGGCCTTCTTCTGCTCTGGTTTTTGTTCGGGTTCCGCCTGCCCTGCCGCGATTTGACTTTCTTCGTTATTTTCTTTGGCGCGCTATTTTTCATTATCGCGCTGCCGTTAGCCAATATGGCTTACCGCATCGGCCCCATGCGAGAACGCAGTTCGCAACCGGAGAATGTCGTAGCATTCCGCCATCGCTTATATAAAACGGGGCTATGGTTCTGGCTTTTTATCATCTTTTTGCCGGTATTGGCGAATCTGGCATGGCTGCTGACCGGGCATTCGATTACGGAGCTGTGTTAGCAGCAGGAACGATATCGCATCATTTGCAGGCCACCAGCGCTGCTTCCAATTCACTCTGGTAAATCTCGCGCTGGATGCGCTCCGCCAGCAGGGTGATCACAACGTCGTAATCCGTCATGGCTTTGAGCTCGCTATCGGTTCTGAAGCGCGGACTTGGCGGCGGGTTCTGCACACACGACACCGCCACCGCCTTGTCCACTACCTGCACCGCTTGCACATCTCGCGCAGGTTGCGCTGCACAGGCAGTCAGTGATGCTGCCAGTAATAAGACAATCACCTTCATGGTTGCGCCCTCCACTGTTTCAGCGCATCCGCGCAGCCCTTGCGCTTTGCATCCGGTTTATTCAGTTGCGCCAGCAGCCAGTCAGACTGATCTTGCAGCCCCCTCGCACGCTTTTGCGCTTCTGCCATCGCCTGTATATATGAGGCCTTTTTGTTGCTGCTTGCTGTTTGCAGATCGGCAACGGACTGGTTGCATTGCTGGGCGGCGAACATGGATTTCTGCAATTGCAGCTTGAGTGCATCTATCTCCGTCTGGCGCGAAGCTTTGCCGATGCTGACGTAGTGTCCGGTAAATTGATGCCAGGCGAATAACAGTGCGGCACATAATGCTGCGGCCGCAATGACCCTGGCGATCCATTGATACGGCGCGGGGATAAGTCCAAGCAACCAGCTCATGGCGTTTTCTCCTTCAGGATTTGTTGATATGCGCCGTGCCGGATGGCGGCGACGTTCTCAATCGTGATTTTCATGTTCAATTTCCCATTCTTGCACCGAACCAGACACCTACACCGCCGGCAATTGCTCCGGCACCTATGCCGAAAGCTTGCGCATCGAATACATGGTGTTCGTTCAGCACTACTGAAGCGATGCTGTTGCCGAGAAAAGTCAGCACCATCATGAATGCAGCGATACGGGCATCATCGGGTTCGCCGTCTGCATCGGAAAAAACACGATTGAGCCAATTGAGCATGTGCATCCGTTTAAGATGTGTCAGGTCGGATTCGGGGTCGGGTGAAATTCCGGAGACAGTCATAGTGATCCTCATCAATGCAAAAACCTGCGCTATGCGGGTTTGCGTGGCAGGAATGCTTATTGCTAAGCCATGAATTCCTGTTTTTCTGCAAGGCGGCGTCGCAGCAATCCGTCAACCACCTGGCCGCCGGCCCTGTCCCACTTCTCGAATTCGGCAGCGGCCAGTGCCATCTTGTTGGCAAGCACGTCAGATAAAAGTGTGGAACCGGCCAGCGCGTGCAGGCCAAGATTAAAGCTGAAATCCACCAGCGCATCGAACTCGCCCTGAGTCAGTTGCACACACGGAGTGACGAAGTTATTCAGCCAGCTTACGCATTCCTCCACATCTTGCAGCAGCCATTGCTCGGCCTGGGATTGAGTGCAGGTCATGCCCTGCTGCACATCTTTGGTATGGCCGTAAGCTATGCCAACAGCGCGCTTCTGAAACAGGATCCGGCGCACGCCTATGGCTCTGCCGCAGATAACTTCTCGGCGCAATATGACGGCAAGCTGGATTTTGTTATTTAGCCTACATTCAATAC
>CAILHX010000013.1 GCA_903834185.1 uncultured Methylophilaceae bacterium | reverse complement strand
ATCCAACAAGTGGTGCGTTATTTCAAGTTTGACGGTCGGTTTCTGCTTGTTAGCAAATGCCTGGCATTACGATGGTGCATCCCTGATCTCTACGACATTTACGCACTCTTTTGAAGCGTATGGCTTTGCATGACGCAGGTGTTTTTTTACCGGCGGATCTGCTGGCTGACAATGTGGTTACTCATTCCTGGCGGTAGTCGCTTAATCCAGCATAGTTATTGCTTTGCTGTGTTCATTCAGCATGTTCATCCCCGTTCAAGGACAAAACCATGAGTACCAAGACCGATAAAAAGCCTGCAGCAGCGAAATCCAAAACCATCTCCGGTGACGTGCATCCGATACCGAACAAGGAAAAGTTCAAACGCGATTTTCTGGATAATCTGTTTTACGTGCAGGGAAAATTTCCGGCGCTGGCGACCACGCATGACTATTACATGGCACTGGCGTACACGGTGCGCGATTCCATCCTGCACCGCTGGGTGAGCACGGCTTCGGCCTACACGCACGACAAGTCGCGCACGGTCTGTTATTTGTCTGCGGAATTCCTGCTGGGGCCGCACCTCGGTAACAACCTCATCAATCTGGGGATGATGGAGGTGGCGCGCGAGGGTGTGCAGGAGCTGGGCATGAACCTGGATGAATTGCTGCGTGAAGAGGCCGAGCCGGGGCTGGGCAACGGCGGCCTGGGCCGTCTCGCTGCCTGCTATCTGGATTCGCTCGCCACGCTGGGCATGCCCACCATAGGCTACGGCATCCGTTATGAATTCGGCATCTTCGAGCAATCCATCGTTGACGGCTGGCAACTGGAACGCACCGATAAATGGCTGCGTCAGGGCAACCCGTGGGATATCCCGCGTCCGGAATGGGGCGTGGAAGTCCATTTCGGCGGGCAGATCGAGCATTTTCAGGGCAGCATGGGCAAGACCATGTCGCGCTGGGTACCGGCGCGCAGCGTGCTGGGCATCCCTTACGACACGCCCATCTGCGGCTACGAGAACAACACCGCCAACACCCTGCGTCTGTGGCAGGCCAACGCGCCGGAGGCGTTCGACATCGGCCTGTTCAACCGTGGCGATTTCTACGGCGCGGTAGAGCGCAAGGTCAGTTCCGAGAACCTGACCAAGGTGCTGTACCCCAACGACGAGCAGATCGAAGGCAAGCGCCTGCGGCTGGAGCAGCAATACTTCTTCACCTCGTGTTCGCTGCAGGACATGATGCGCATCATGAAGGTGCAGCATATCCCGCTGGATAAATTCCACGAGAAATTCACCATCCAGCTCAACGACACCCATCCCGCCATCGCCGTGGTGGAGCTGATGCGCCTCTTGGTAGACGAGCATGACATTGAATGGAACAAGGCCTGGGGCATCGTCAAGCAGACCTTTGCCTATACCAACCACACCCTGTTGCCGGAGGCGCTGGAGCGCTGGCCGCTGGGCATGTTCAGCAGCCTGTTGCCGCGCCACATGGAGCTGATCGAACAGATCAACGCCGTGTTCCTCGACGAAGTGCGCATGAAATTCATTGGAGATGACGGCAAGATATTCCGCCTGTCGCTGATAGACGAAAGCGGCGAACGCTATGTGCGCATGGCCAATCTGGCCTGCGTCGGCAGTTACGCCATCAACGGCGTGGCGCGGCTGCATTCCGAGTTGCTCAAGAGCGACGTATTGAAGGATTTTTACGACCTGTGGCCGGAGAAGTTCCAGAACAAGACCAATGGCGTCACCCCGCGCCGCTGGGTGGTGTTGAGCAACCCAAGGTTGACCGGGCTGGTCACTGAGGCGATAGGCGGCAAATGGGCCACCGACCTGTCGCAGTTGAAAAAGCTGGAGCCGCTGGCGACCGACAGCGCTTTCCAGCAGCAATGGCGCGCCGTCAAACGCCTGAACAAACACCAGTTCGCCAAGCACCTGCGCGACAGCACAGGCATCGGCATAGACCCGGACGCGATGCTGGACGTGCAGGTAAAACGCATCCACGAATACAAGCGCCAGCACCTCAACATCCTGGGCGTGATCCACCTCTACCTGAAACTCAAGGCCAACCCCAACCTAAACGTAGTGCCGCGCACCGTAGTGTTCGGCGGCAAGGCTGCGCCTGGCTACCACATGGCGAAACTCATCATCAAACTGATCAACTCGGTGGGTGCACTGGTCAACCGCGACAAATCGCTGCGCGATCAATTGAAAGTGGTATTCCTGCCCAACTTCAACGTCAGCAACGGCCAGCGCATCTATCCGGCAGCCGAGCTTTCCGAGCAGATCTCCACCGCAGGTAAGGAAGCCTCCGGCACCGGCAACATGAAATTCCAGATGAACGGCGCACTCACCATAGGCACGCTGGATGGCGCCAATGTCGAAATGCGCGAACTGGTGGGGCCGGAGAACTTCTTCCTGTTCGGCATGGACGAGGTCGAAGTCGCCCAGACCTTGCGCCAGGGCTACCGCCCGATGGAAGTGGTGGATCAGAACACCTCGTTGCGCGAAGTGATCGAACTGGTACAAAGCGGCTTCTTCTCGCACGGCGACCGCGAAATATTCAGGCCGCTGATGGATAACCTGGTGTACCACGACCCGTTCCTGGTGCTGGCCGATTTCCAGTCCTACATCGAAACCCAGGCCTCGGTAGAAACCGCCTACGCCGACCAGGAACGCTGGACGCGCATGTCCATCCTCAACACCGCGCGCTCAGGCTTCTTCTCTTCGGACAGGGCGATACAGGAATACGCCGACGACATCTGGAAAGTGAAGCCGGTGCAGATAGAACTGCTCAGGCAGCAGTTACATCAGCTGGACATTGACATGTAATGGCTTGCCGTAAGGCTGTTTGACTCCACCGCGCATTTATGTTTGAATTATGTACATAATTCAAACAAGACGTTTATGATCATGACGAAGACCAATCGCGGTGGAAAACGCGCCAATGCCGGGCGCAAAGCCGGCAGTAATGTTTACGGTGAACCTACGGTGGCGATACGGGTGCCGCAGAGCAAGCAACCCGTGATCCGCGACTTTCTGCAGTCGTTGCAGCGCAAGCGGGCTTCGGCATCGCTGGGCAATGTATCGGGGTGGATGGAGATGGATGCCGCCAATGGCGACATGATGCTGCCGTTCTACACCAGCAAGGTGGCTGCCGGTTTCCCTTCGCCTGCCGACGACCATGTGGAGCAGCGCCTCAGTCCCAACAGCTATCTGGTAGATAACGACGACAGCACGTTCTTCGTCTGCGTAAAAGGCGACTCGATGATAGATGCGGGTATCTTCGAGGACGATATGCTGGTGGTTGACCGTGAGCGCGTGGCGCAGGTGGGCGACATCATCCTGGCGATGCTTGACGGCGAATTCACCGTCAAGATACTGGGGCATTCCGGTAGCAACGTGCGCCTGATCCCCGCCAACAAGCATTACCCGGTGATCGAGGTGGGCGAGGAGCAGTTGTTCGAAGTGTGGGGCGTAATTACGGGTTCCATGCGCAAGTTCGTGTGATGTTTAGATACCGAAATAGTTGTGATCTGTTAACTATAGATTTACAATTATTCACCTTGGGTTTAATTAAACCATGATAAAAAGTTTCCGCCATAAGGGGCTGGAACAGTTTTTCAGAACTGGCAGCAAAGCCGGGATTCAGCCGCACCATGCCGGGAAATTGCGGTTGCAGCTTGCGGCGCTGGACAATGCAAAGACCCCGGAGATATGAATGCGCCCGGATGGCGATTACACACGCTGGATGGCAAGCTCGCGGGACATTACGCAATATGGGTCAGCGGTAACTGGCGGATGACTTTCAGGTTTGATGGCACAGATGCCGAGCTGGTGGATTATCAGGATTACCATTAAGGAAACCCTATTAAGGAAACGAAAATGAGCAGAATGTTCAACCCGCCGCATCCCGGCGAAGTACTACGCGAATGGATACCCGAAACCATGACCGTCACCGATGCTGCCGGTGCGCTCAAGCTCTCGCGCGTGATGCTGTCGAAAATACTCAACGGCAGGGCGGGTATCAGCGCAGAGATGGCGCTGCGGCTGTCCCAATGGCTCGCGACATCTCCTGATCTATGGCTGGGCATGCAGTCGCAATATGACTTATGGCAAGCCAAACAAAAGCCGTCAGTGGCTATTCAGCCGTTGGAGCGGTTAGTGGCTTGATGCTGGCAGGGTGTAAAAACTCACCATTTGCCCGCACTGCCTTATGCACTCTATCGCGCTGATCGACGTCAACAATTTCTTTGTTTCCTGCGAGCGGGTATTCAACCCCAGTCTGCAACATAAGCCGGTGGTGGTGCTTTCCAACAACGATGGCTGTGCCATCGCGCGCAGCAATGAGGTGAAGGCGCTGGGAGTGGGCATGGGCGCGCCCTGGTTCAAGTTCAAGGGGCTGGCTGCGAAGCACGGCATCGTCGCGCTTTCTTCCAATTTTGCCCTGTATGCCGATATGAGCAACCGGGTGATGAGCATACTCTCCACCTTCAGCCCGCAGCAGGAGGTGTATTCCATAGACGAATGCTTTCTGGATATGACGGGCTTCACCCGGCGCAGCCTGACCGAACAAGGCAGGCAGATGCGGCAGCACATCAAACAGTGCACGGGCTTGCCGGTATGCGTGGGCTTTGCCGCCACCAAAACGCTCGCCAAACTCGCCAACCATATCGCCAAGAAGAAACCGCAGTTCGACGGGGTGTGCGATTTTAATGCGTTCACCAATCACCAGCAGGATGAATGGCTGGGCAGTCTGGCTGTGGGCGAGGTGTGGGGCATAGGCCGGCAGCTTGCGCCGCGCTTGCAGAAGATAGGCATCAACACGGTGCTTGACCTGAAGCGGGCAGACAGCGCCACCCTGAATGCAAATTTTTCGGTGGTGATGGAGCAGATCATCCGTGAACTTAATGGCACCATGTGTATCGAACTGGAGCAGATAGCCGCACCCAGGAAGCAGATCATCAGTTCGCGCTCGTTCGGAATTGCGGTGACGGATATCGGAAGTTTGCAGGAATCTCTGACCTTGTACGTCAGCCGTGCGGCGGAGAAGCTGCGCAAGCAGAAGTCGTATGCCGGGGCGGTGCAGGTGTATATCCGCACCAGCCCGCACAAGGAACGCGAAGCGTACTATGCGAATAGCATGACGGTTCCCCTGCAGGCGACGGACGACACCCGGCAACTGGTGAAAGCTGCGCTGTGGGGGCTGGAGCGCATCTATAAACCGGGCTACCGCTACCAGAAGGCGGGGGTGATGCTGTCGGAGATCGTGGCGGTGAAGAACGCGCAGAGCGATCTGTTCGGTCGGCCGGATGCGGTAGCGACAAGAAACAGCAAGTTGATGGCGGTGATGGATAGCGTTAACCAGTACATGGGCAAGCGTTCGTTGATCCTTGCTTCGCAGGGCTTCAGCCAGCCGTGGCGCATGAAGCAGGGCAGCAAAAGCCCCAACTACACCACGCGCTGGGATGAGGTGCTGGTGGTGGGCTAGGGTACGATGTGGAATAATGGGCTTTGGAGAAGGGCTGGGGAGAAAAAATGAATAAGAAAATCACGATTGCAGTGTTGTTAGGCGCGGCTTTAACCTGGTTCGCCGTGAGTGCCATGGCGGCCGATTTTTACGTGCTTTATTTTTCGCTGGAAGAAGAAAGCGCGTTGCTGCTTGACCCCACTTCGGTGAGTGAGACGGCAGACCATCACAAGCGGGCGCATATCGCCAATATTTCGGCGTTTTTTCTGTGGAACGACGATGTCATGGAGGCGGATTGCGCGGGTAACCGCTGGAAAACGGTTTCTTCGGTCAGTCATCTGGGTAAAAGCGATTCCGAGGATCACGCCGCTGATGCCGATGCGACGGCAGGCTGGGAAGACATCACCAAGGGCACCATGGCCTGGCATGAGTTTGATGTGGTGTGCCGCTGGCCGGAGAGCAAGGCGAAGCTGGAGGTGTATCAGTCTGCCGATCTGCCGACTGCCGAACAGGCTATTTCCACCTTGTTTTCGAACCAGAAATAATCCCAACCGGAAATAAAGTGTTCCAGCCGCAAGTAAAGGCTGCGGCTGTTTGGCGTATGCATGCACATCATTGGTGCCTGTCCGGTTATTTCATATTCCAATAACAGGCGCGGGCAGACATTTTTTCATTGTATTTTCAATCTGTTAACGTCCGGTAGCCGCCTTGCTTCTGCCATGCAGGGCAATGGCATTTTCCTTGCTTAACAATTCCATGTCTGTTGTAACAATCACCCGATTTTAGTGGAAGCCATGATGTGACTCATCAAATGGCCGATGCTGCTCATGTATCTACTTGTGGAAGAGAAGAATGAGAAAAAGGAATCAAGCGTATTCAAAGACTGTGTTGAGCCAGTTAACCCGTTATATGAGCGGTCTGCGCCCGGACCAGAAACGTCTCACCGAGATCCAGGCCGTTTACGATAACCTGACGCTGCTGGGGCAGCTGCTGGGCGCAGGCACCGACATCACGCGCATGCGCGAGGATTTCAGCAGTCTGGCATCGCTGCTGCTTGACCAGTTGGCCAAGGAGCACTACAAAAAGGCTACCCTGAATCTGGGTTCATGTTCGCGCGTGGCGATTGATGTGCTGACGCGCAATTTGTACGAACGCACTGCGGATATCGGTTTTCTGGCGACCGACAGCGAGATATGCAATTTCGCCGAGGCGGTGGAGAACGATGCCGCGACCAGAGATGACCCGTTGTGGAAAGCCAAACTGCAATCGCGCTTCAAGGAATATGTAGACAAGTATTCGGTGTATCACAACATCGTGGTGCTGTCGCCCACGGGCGAGGTGCTGATCCAGCTGGATGGTGATAATCCGGTCACCCACACGTCGGAAAGTTTCGTCAAGGAGGCGCTGACCACCGAAGCCGGTTACGTCGAGGTGTTCCGCCCCACGGATCTGCTGCCGGGCGATAACAGTCCGCTGATCTATGCCTACCGCATCATGTCCAGGGACGGCAGCCATCCGGTGGGGGTGCTGTGCCTGTGTTTCCGTTTTCAGGACGAGTGCAAGCGCATTTTCGAAAGTCTGGTGGCGGAAGACGACTGGACCATCATCACCATGCTGGATACTTCAGGCCGCATCATCGCCAGCAGCGACCCTTACCAGTTCCCGATCGGCGTGCACATCGAGACCGTGAATGACGACGATTGCCGCATCATCCGTTTCGGCGGGCGCGAATATCTGGCAACCTCACGCCTTGCACAAGGCTATCAGGGTTACAACGGCCCGGGCTGGTTCGGCCATGCCATGGCACCGTTGAACCATGCGTTCGAGATGTCGGAAGCCTACGAGCTCGAAGATGTGCCGGAAGACCTGCTGAATTGCGTGCTGGAGACGGCGACGCTGTTCAGCCAGGAGCTGCGCAATATCCCGGTCAAGGCGGCAAGCATCCAGCAGGAATTGAATAGAGCAGTATGGAACGGCCATATCTGGCTGGCAAGTGAAGCAGCCAACAATGCCAATTTCGCCAAGGTGCTGTTGCGCGAGATCGGCAGTACCGGGGTGCGCACGCGCAATGTGTATAGCGAATCCACCACCAACCTTTACAAGACCGTGGTGTCTTCGGTGCTGTTCGACTGCAGCACGCAGGCAGCGCTGGCCATCGATATCATGGACCGCAACCTGTACGAGCGTGCCAACGATTGCCGCTGGTGGGCGTTGACGCCGATCTTCCGCGAGGAACTGGCGAAGATCATGATTGCAGGCCCGGAGCAGAAGCAGAAGCTGACCGATGTGCTGCGCAAGATCAATTCACTGTACACGGTTTACGAGAACCTGATCCTGTTCGATCACACCGGGCATGTGGTCGCTGTTTCCAACCCTGCCTACAACGACATGTTGGGCAAGACCATCGCCGAGGATTGGGTGCGCCCCACCCTGGGCTTGCGCGATACCCAGAGTTATTGCGTTTCCAGCTATATCCCGACGGTGCTGTATTCAGGCCGCCATACCTATATCTATACCGCAGCGGTACGTGCCATGGACAGCATTGATCCGGTGGGGGGTATCGCCATCGTGTTCGATTCCGCGCCGCAGTTTCATGCCATGTTGCGCGACTCGTTGCCGCGTCAGACCGACGGCAACCTGGTGGAAGGCGCTTTCGCGGTGTTCGCCTCGCGCGACGGTCACGTCATCTCTTCCACCGATGACAGCCTGCCACCGGGCAGCAAGTTGAGCATAGGCCAGGAGTTCTTCAACCTGCCACGCGGCGAGAGCTATTCCAATATCATTATCTACAACGATTGCTACTATGCGGTCGGTTCCTGCATGCGCGCCGGATATCGCGAATACAACTCGGAAGATGTATCCAAAGCCACCGATGTGGTGGCGCTGATCTTCTCGCCGTTGTCCGATCAGTTGATAGACGGCGAAAGCCTGCATTCGATACGCGACATCGCCATTGATACTTATGCCTTGCGCCAGACCAGAGGCGGCGATGCAGTGGATATCGCCAGCTTCTATATCGGCAGCAACTGGTACGGTATCCGTTCAGTCAACGTGGTAGAAGCGATAGACAGTGAACGCCTGACCAATATGCCGGGCAATTCTTCGCGATCCAAGGGCTTCCTCATGTACAAGGATCAGGCGCTGACCATCTTCGAGATCTCGGATTTCGTGTCCAAGCACAAGGCCATCGAAGAACGGCGTGCTGCGCGTAACGGGCCGGTGCAGAAGAGCCAGATCCTCATCCTGAAAGCGCCGCACAACAATACGCGCTTCGGCATTCTGGTGGATAGCCTGGGTGATATCGCGGAAATACCTGCTTCGCAGATCGAGGCGGTGCCTGCCATGATGACGGACGGTAATTTCCTGATTGAAAGCATCGTCAAGCCGCAACCCAACGACAAGGAAAAACGCATCCTAATCGTGCTGTCCATCGAAAAGATGTTCAGCAAGCTTTCTGAGCTGGAAGTCTATGCCTGAGCCCTTACGTCTTTTTCCTTACGGTCTTTTTCGCCAGATCCTTCACGTCATGCGGCGGCGCACGCAGGTACTGCGGCGGAATCGTTACCTGCGCCCCTAGTTCGGCAGCGGCATGCCACGGCCAGCGCGGGTCGTAGAGCATGGCGCGCCCCAGTGCCACCATATCGGCCTGCCCTGAGGTGATGATCTTTTCCGCCTGCTGCGCTTCGGTGATCAGGCCGACGGCGATCACCGGCATCTTCACGTCCTTGCGTATGCGCGCGGCAAAATCCACCTGATAATTCGGTGCCAGCGGTATCTGCTGCCGTGGCGACAGCCCGCCGCCCGACACATGGATATAGCTGCAACCCCTGCGTTTCAATTCCTTGCTGTAAGCGACACTCTGTTCGATGTCCCAGCCGTCTTCCACCCAGTCGGACGCCGAAATGCGTATGCCTACCGGGATGTGATTCGGCACTGCCGCGCGTATGGCATCGAAGACCTCCAGCGGAAAGCGCATCCGGTTCTTCAGCGAACCGCCGTATTTGTCCTGCCGCTCGTTGGCGAGCGGCGACAGGAATTCGTGCAGCAGGTAGCCATGCGCCGAATGCAGTTCGATGAAATCGACTCCGGCGCGGCAGGCGCGCAGCGCGGCCTTGACGAAGTTCTTGCGCACACGCGCCAGCCCGGTGCTGTCGAGTGCGACCGGTGGCTCGTCACCCGGGTTGAAGGGCAGGGTGGAGGGGGCGTAAGTCACCCATCCGTTGGCAGCTTCTGTAGATATTTGTTCGCCGCTTTGCCACGGCAGCATGCACGAGGCTTTGCGCCCGGCATGCGCCAGTTGGATGCCGACGGCGATGGGGGCGTATTTCCTGATGGCGCTGATCACTTTCCCTATCGCTTTGGTCGCATCTTTCGAGTAGATGCCAAGGTCGCCGGGCGTGATGCGGCCTTCGGCACTGACTGCGGTGGCTTCGATGATGAGCATGCCTGCGCCGGAGACCGCCAGCTGTCCCAGGTGCATCATGTGCCAGTCGGTCGCCACGCCATCAACGGCGGAATACTGGCACATGGGCGCGATCACGATACGGTTCTCCAGCGTCAGGTCGCCCAACTTATAGGTACTGAATAGTTTGCTCATATTTGTCTTTGTCCCAATTATAAAAATGCGTACAGCAAAATAATATCAACTTCTATCCTTCGTATATGTGCAGTAGCGCACAGACCGGCTTGGTACGGATGCTTAACATGCATCTTATGTGCTGCATACACATGCTTTCAACGCAACTTACTTCAACTCAATTTTTGAAAGGTACATCATGAACAGGAATCTTACAGTGACTACATTTTTACTTGGCGCGATGATGGTATCGCTGACCACCTATGCTGCCGATGCAGATACCAGCGGGACTACCTCGACCACCAAGACTTATGTCAAGGACTCCGTCATCACCACCAAGATCAAGGCCAAGCTGGCTGAAGCAAAACTGCGCACGCTGATTCATGTCTCTGTGGAGACGGACAACAAGGGCGCGGTAACCCTGAGCGGTACTGCCAGAACCCAGGAAGGTGCCGACAAAGCCGGTGCGATAGCAACCGCTACCGAAGGTGTGACCTCAGTACAGAACAATATCAAGGTAGTGCCAGACAAGTCCTAAGTGTCTGGTCTGACTAAACACTTAGTCTATCTGTACTAGCGAGTAAACCCGGAGACGTTTTCTAAGGGCGTCGCCTGTTTTTTATCGCTTATTTGTAGTTTATTAATTATTTATCCTGGCCGAAAAGATAGCCTATGCCCAGTGTGAGCGTATGGTTATAGCGTACTTCGGTCAATGGGCTGTTCCTGGCATCGCCGAGTAATTGATGCTCTTCCGCATTGCCGATCAGCAAACACTGCGGGGTGAGGTTGTAGGCGACATAGATGCCCACCTGGTTATTCAGGAATCCGCTATTGGGTGTGTAGGCGGAAAACCCGGAGCTGGCGGCTTGCGCGGCAGTGACACCGTAGAAGCTCTGTAACGATTTGCTGTCTGCCCATGTGGTCTGTGCATAGACTTCGATATTCAGCGGCTTGTCGTCCCCGCCATATACACCCACGGTAGCGCTGAGGTCGAACTGGGAGCCGTTGTCGATATCTACATCCTTGCGATAGCGTGCCAGCAGGTCTATCGGCACCCGACCCAGATCAGTCTCGTATTGCATGAATCCGCCATAGGATGCGCTGGCATCCAGCGTCTGAAAGTTGTGCCGTTTCAGCAGATCCGAATCGCCGGTCTGCCTGCCTTCTTCATAGGCAAGCTGCAGGCCTATATGCAGCCCGTCCAGCAATTCAGCCCTGACGCCGCCTTCGAGTATGCCTTCGGTGGTGCGTACGAACAGGTT
>CAILHX010000012.1 GCA_903834185.1 uncultured Methylophilaceae bacterium | reverse complement strand
TTCGGTGATTTGCTTGACCGCTGCTATCTTGAATTCTTCTGTATATCGTTTGCTACTCATGACACCTCCTATTTAAGCCTAAGTTTAAGGCTGAAAGGTGTCTACTGCACTAGGGGGCGATTCAGCTCACCACACCCCGGGCAGCCTTGTTGTAGAAGTACCTTATGCTTCGGACAAACGGGGTTGAAAACATAGCGCCACGATTTCCGATAGTAGGGTTCCTTGTCGGATGTCAGGCAATGTAGGCAGTAAGCTAGCCCTTTACTTGTTTTGCCGCTGATGTTCATTGCCGGAAATATCCAATCTGAGCCACCTCCTCGGCGTAAGGAGAAAGCATAACTTTCGTCAGAGAGAATGGATGTCTGCCAAACCCGGTCCACGCTGACATCTGCACCTTCAGCTATGGAAGTCATCATTTCCTCGCTGTAGATGCGATCGATTTCTTTGAGCGTTATCTTGAAGTCCGGGAAACTGAAACTACAGAATTTAGAAGTTGGAACAGAAAAAGCGGTAGCGATGCGAGTCAGCCATGAGCTGAGAAGCTCGCCATTCTTAGGTTCTACGCGAATAGGCCAGAGTGACATGACTGACTTAAATTGACAGTAGAAGCTATATAAGTATCATTATCTTATACATTGTCTCATTTACTTATATATGTTCTCATAAACCGGCGCTTTGCGCTTGTTCATCTGCGTGATAGCTACTTCTTACCATGGTGCCGCAAGCTGCTTGCGAGAAACCCATCTCCAGTGCCTGCTGCTCAAATAAGACAAAGCGGGCAGGTTCGACAAAGCGAAGTACCGGCAGGTGGTGCGGGCTGGGTTGCAAATACTGTCCAAGGGTCAGCATTTCTACACCATGATCGCGCAAGTCTTGCATCACTTGTAGTATTTCCTCATCTGTTTCACCCAGCCCCAGCATCAAGCCGGACTTGGTCGGTATGTGCGGATGTTGTGCCTTGAATTCAGCCAGCAGCTTCAGCGAGTGTGCGTAATCCGCGCCCGGGCGCGCTTGCTTGTAAAGCCGCGGTACGGTTTCCAGGTTATGGTTGAGAACGTCCGGCGGGTTATCCGCCATCGCAGCCAGAGCCGGAGCCAGGCGTCCGCGGAAATCGGGCACCAGGGTTTCAATGCGAATGCCGGGTGTTGCGTCTCTTACTGCCTTGATACAGTCAGCAAAGTGTCTGGCACCGCCATCGCGCAGGTCATCCCTGTCCACGCTGGTGATTACTACATACTTTAATTGCATCTGCGCAATGGTACGTGCCAGATTAGCCGGCTCATCCACATCCGGAGGGAGTGGTTTGCCATGCGCAACGTCGCAAAATGGGCAGCGGCGTGTACATAGATCACCCAATATCATAAATGTTGCGGTGCCGCCGCTAAAGCACTCACCTATGTTAGGGCAGCTCGCTTCTTCACATACGGTATGCAGATTGTTATCGCGCAATATTTGCTTGATCTCGCGAAACCTCGCACTGTCCGGCACTTTCATGCGTATCCACTCCGGTTTGCGCAATGCGGTTTGCGGAATGATTTTGATTGGGATGCGCGCGGTTTTAGCGGCGCCTTTTTGCTTTTCCGGAGTCATGTCGCCGCCATTTTCGCAGCAAAGGTGAACGCATCGGAGAAAAATTCATCTTCCGGCAAGCCCTCGGCTGTGAAGTCGCGATGTGCCGCTTCTACCATCGCTGGAGCGCCGCAGCAGTAGACCTGTACCGACCGCAGATCAACCTTGTCTTCCAGCACTGCCTGATGAACCAATCCAGTGCGACCGGTCCATCCATCTTGTGGCATGGGGTTGGACAGTACCGGGATAAAGCAAAAATTATCATGTTCGGACGCCCATTTCTCCGGTAACCCCGGCATATACAGGTCGCGTTCTGCCAGAGCTCCCCAATAGAGTGTCATCGGGCGCTTGCTGCCAGCAGCCAAGGCATGCTCTATCATGCCTTTGATGGGTGCGAAGCCGGTGCCGCCGGCAACAAAAATGATGGGTTTATCACTTTTCTCACGCAGGTAAAAGCTGCCTAGGGGGCCTTCGATACGCAAAATGGCCTTTTCCGGCATTTCGTGGGTGACGTATTCAGTGAATTTGCCGCCGGGAATCAAACGAGCATGTAATTCCAGCAAGTTATCATCTGTTGGCGAATTAGCCAGAGAGTAGGCGCGACGGCTGCCGTCCTTGAGCAGGAATTCCAGATATTGCCCAGCCATGAATTGCAACCGTTCGTTGGCGGGAAGGCGCAAAAACAATGCCACCACATCATGCGCTAATTGAATCTTTTTCTCTACGCGGCAAGGCAGAATGCGCGGCGGGATCATGGTATTTTCTATTTCGCGGCAGGCAATCACCATATCCGAACTCGCTTGGGCGCAGCAAAACAACGCTTTACCTGCCGCTACGTCCACCACGGTCAAAGCACTGATTGGTGTATCGCCATATTCTACAGTGCCGGAAATCACCCCGCCTTTGCATGAACCGCAACTTCCATTACGGCAACCATAGGGAAGGTTATACCCTGCATTCAGGGCTGCGTTGAGTATGGTTTCGCCTGCGGCGGCGGTAAAGGTATGTCCGCTGGATTGGATAGTGATGTGGTAAGGCATCGGATGGCACAAAGCTAAGCGGAAACGCACATTTTATCATAGGCAGATAGTAGCTATGCCTTGCGTGCCACTGTTCAATAAGGCGCGAATATTACTCTTCTCGCCGCCACTCTCCTTCAATCACGTCATCCGGCGCAGGCGGCGTTCTTGATTTGCAGGGAATGATCAATATGATCAAGGCCAGAACATCGCTGATGACGCCGGGCAAGATCAGTAATACGCCTGCCAGCAGACGTTTGGCGCTGCTCAGCAGCGCCCAGATCGGCGATTGTCCGCTTTGCGTTATTTGAAACAAACGCCCGAACACGGCCAGGCGTTCTTCTTGTATCAATGTCCACCCAATAGCGGCGGAGCACAGTAGATAAAAGCCGACCCACCAGCCGAAGAGCTCGCCCAGCTTGATCAAAATGAACAATTCGAGAATGGGGAAACCAAGTAAAATAATGAGTATGAATAATTGCATGCAGAGCGTCCGATGAAGCTGGTGATAACCAATATGCCAAATCTTAAGGCCGCCGAACAGATGGCGCAACAGTTGATTGAAGCGCATCTCGCAGCATGTATCAACATCCTGGCACCCTGTACATCGATTTATCATTGGGCAGGAAAGATCGAGAACATACAAGAATTTCCCATGCTGATCAAAACAACAGAAGCCCGTTATCAGGAAGTTCAGCGCATGATAAGGGAACAGCACCCCTATGAACTTCCTGAGATCATCTGTGTCGCAGTAGACAACGGTTTACCTGAATATTTGAATTGGGTTGAAAACGAAACGAAATGAAGAAATTTGCGCTGCTGCTGTTGTTTTGCATACTGCCCGCACAGGCAGGTCTACTACCGGATCGACCCGCATCGAATGAAAAATCATCATTTGCCGATGTTTTCGGAGAGAAATCCGGCGGAGACGAATTTTTGCCACCGGATCAGGCCTTCAAGCTATCAGTGCACGCGCAGGATAATCAAACGCTGATTGCAGAGTTTGCTGTTGCTCCCGGTCATTATCTATATCAATCGCGTATTTTATTCACGCTCAATGATCCCAAAACCAGCGAAATCGCCAAGGTCGAATTATCTAAAGGTGAAATCAAGGACGATCCGAATTTTGGAAAATCCGAGGTTTATCATCACCCATTCCAAGTCCGTATCCAGCTGCATCATGATCACGGTGCACCGCAAGGCATCAAGCTGGCAGCCAGTTATCAGGGATGCAGTGAAAAAGGCTTGTGCTATGCGCCGATCAAAAAGACTTTCAATATTGATCTGAGCAGTGTTACAGAAAGTAACGCCAGCCAGTCTGGCCCAGAGCCCGACAAGCTTGGCCGTGCCTTGGCCAGCGGAAAATTATGGCTGGTGACATTGCTGTTTTTTGGTGTGGGCGTGGGGCTTTCCCTGACGCCTTGCGTATATCCCATGATCCCTATCTTGTCCGGCATCATTGTCCGGCATAGCGATCATCCCAGTCGTGCCCATGCCTTTAATCTTTCGCTTGCTTATACCTTGGGCATGGCGGTCTCCTATGCCTTGGCCGGTGTTGCCGCAGGGCTGTCCGGACACCTGATCAGCAATGCTTTGCAAAACCCATGGGCGTTGGGTTTTGGCGCGCTACTTTTTGTTATTCTTGCGCTGTCCATGTTTGATATCTATGAGATCAGGTTGCCAAGCGCGCTGGAAACACGCGTAGCAGATGCAACCAATCACATTAAGGGTGGACGCTTTATCGGGGTATTTGCGATGGGTGCGCTGTCGGCGTTGCTGGTGAGTCCATGCGTGGCGGCACCGCTGGCGGGTGCATTACTCTATATCGGCAAAACTCATGACGTGGTGCTGGGCGGTGTTGCGTTGTTTGCCATGGCCATGGGTATGGGCATTCCTTTGCTGGTGCTGGGGCTTTCGGCACACAGGGTATTACCCAAAGCGGGTGAATGGATGACTTTTGTCCGAAATCTGTTTGGCGTACTGATGCTGGCGATGGCGATCTGGATCATTGCCCCGGTCATCCCTATTGGTGTGCAAATGGGCTTGTGGGCATTGCTGTTGATAGGCCTATCTGTTTTCCTGCATGCGCTTGATGCATTACCCGCGGGTTCCACTTATGCAGTAAAACTCGGCAAGGGAGTGGGCATAGCGGTGCTGATCGCCGGGATAGCCTTGCTGGTGGGAGCGCTTTCCGGCAGCCGCAATCTGATGCAACCGTTATCCGGCGTGTTTTCAGCATCTGGCAGCATCAGCCATAGTGATTCCACTCCATTCAGGCGGATTAAGAATCTGGCTGAGCTTGATGATGCGATACATGCAGCAAAAGGACATTATGTGATGCTGGATTTCTACGCCGACTGGTGCGCCTCCTGCAAGGAGTACGAGCGCACCACTTTTGCCGATACACGCGTGCGCAAGCAGCTTGAACGGGTGACGCTACTGCAAGCGGATGTCACCAACAATACGGATGAAGACAAGGCGTTAATGGCACGTTTCGGTTTTTACGGTCCTCCCGGCATCACATTTTTTGATGAATCAGGCCGGCAGATTACTCCGTTAAAAGTGGCAGGTTACCAGGCAGAAGAGCAATTTCTGGGTACGCTCGCCCGTGTTTTTTCCAGCAAGGATGGGGTATGTCCAAAACTTCAAGAGTGTTGATTCCTGTTGTATTGATTTTCTGCGTCGTTGCGTTTTTCATATTCAGATTATATGCCACTGTGCCTGCTTCTGCGACGACGCAAGCCTTATTCGCTGCCAGCTTCCCGGATGCACAAAATAAACCGCAAAAGCTTACCCAATGGCGTGGCAAAGTGATCGTACTCAATTTCTGGGCAAGCTGGTGTCCGCCCTGCCGTGAGGAGATGCCGACTTTTGACTTATTGCAGGCCAAATATGCGTCTAAAAATGTGCAATTCGTCGGCATTTCTGCAGAAGATGTAAATAAGCTAAATCAGTTTTCCACCGAGGTGAAAGTCAGTTATCCTTTATTGGCTGGCGACTTTGATGCCATGGCTTTGGCGCAATATCTGGGTAACGACAAAAGTATTCTGCCGTACACGGTGGTGGTCGATAAGGCTGGTAGAATCGTTAAAATCTGGTTCGGGATAGTGGATAATTCCGAGTTGGAAAAAACACTTGCATCGCTGACCTGAAGCTATCCCGAATAACCCGTTGTAATCTGCTGAAACAATAGTAACTTCTGCTAATTTCGGCAATTGTGCTAGACAACTACACCCTATTTGCGGCAAACTCGCGTTTCCTTTTTGGGTTAATCATCGCCGACAATGACGTCAGAAAATAGCGCCAAGCGCATTCTTGTGTTGAATGGCCCCAACCTCAATTTGTTGGGGCAACGAGAACCCGAACATTATGGCGCAGATACGCTGGAAACGATTAATCAGCGTCTTCAAGCTAAAGCAGCTGCCGTACCAGTCAGCTTGGAGTGTTTTCAAAGCAATAGCGAAGCAGAGTTAGTTACCAAGCTGCAAAGTCTGTTTCAACAACCTGTAGCTTTCATCATTATTAATCCAGCCGCTTTTACTCATACTTCCGTTGCACTTCGTGATGCCCTTGCAGCAGTGAAAACCCCATTCGTTGAGGTACACCTGTCAAATGTGCATGCCCGCGAAGCTTTCCGCCACCACTCCTATTTTTCCGATCTGGCGATAGGCGTGATATGTGGCCTGGGTGCCGCAGGGTACGAATATGCACTGGATTTTGCCGTACACCACATCAATTCTAATTAGGAAGATTTACGATGGATTTGAGAAAACTTAAAAAACTGATCGACCTGGTGGAAGAGTCTGGTATTTCCGAACTTGAGCTCACCGAAGGTGAAGAAAAAGTACGTATCAGTCGCCAGATGCAAGGGCAGATGATGCAATATGCCCCGTCGTATATTCAGGCACAGGCACCCCAGGTTGCAGCGCCAGCAGAGGCAGAAGTAGCCGCTGTTGACGGCCATGTGATGAAGTCCCCCATGGTCGGTACTTTCTACCGCTCGCCTTCGCCGGAGGCCAAGGCTTTTGTGGAAATCGGTGCCAGTGTCAGTGTCGGTGATACTTTGTGCATTATCGAAGCCATGAAACTCCTCAACACCATAGAAGCCGATCATAGCGGCGTCATCAAAGCTATTCTGGTGGAAAATGGACACCCCGTAGAGTACGGAGAGCCACTTTTCATCATCGGCTAACAAGACAACCATGTTTGAAAAAACCTATGTTTGAGAAAATACCGATCGCCAACCGCGGTGACCAGCCACCTTGGGGTGGCGCAGCGGCGAAGCCAAATTGCCCCGCGCTCATAGAGCGCAAGGGCGATTTCACCGCAATGCAACTCATGATTGAAAAAACTTATGTTTGAGAAAATACTGATCGCCAACCGCGGTGAAATCGCCCTGAGAATCCAACGTGCATGTCGCGAGCTGGGCATCAAGACCGTTTGCGTTTATTCCGAGGCTGACCGCGAAGCCAAGTACGTTAAATTGGCTGACGAGTCAGTGTGTATAGGGCCCGCTTCTTCCAGCCTGTCTTATCTGAACGTCCCGGCCGTAATTAGCGCGGCAGAAGTCACAGATGCAGAAGCTATCCATCCGGGCTATGGGTTTTTGTCTGAAAACGCAGACTTTGCGGAACGGGTAGAGCAAAGCGGCTTTGTTTTTATCGGCCCGCGTGCTGAAACTATTCGTCTGATGGGTGATAAGGTTAGCGCCAAAGAAGCCATGAAAAAAGCAGGCGTGCCCTGTGTACCAGGCTCAGACGGTGCATTACCGGAAGATCCGGAAGACGTGCTGCGTATGGGCCGCGAGACCGGTTACCCTGTCATCATCAAGGCGGCAGGCGGTGGTGGCGGGCGTGGAATGCGTGTAGTTCACGAAGAGTCGGCATTGCTTGCATCGGTGGAAATGACCAAAGCCGAGGCGCAAGCTGCGTTTGGCAATCCGGTGGTGTATATGGAGAAATTTCTGTTACAGCCACGCCATATAGAGATCCAGGTGTTAGCTGATCAGCACGGCAATGCGGTGTATCTGGGTGAACGCGATTGCTCGATGCAACGAAGGCATCAAAAAATCATCGAGGAAGCGCCTGCGCCAGGCGTACCGCGCAAACTGATCGAGAAAGTGGGCGGACGTTGCGCTGAAGCATGCCGTACCATAGGCTACCGCGGTGCAGGAACGTTCGAATTTCTTTATGAAAACAATGAATTCTATTTTATAGAGATGAATACGCGGGTGCAGGTTGAGCATCCGGTGACCGAGCAGATCAGCGGTATCGATATTGTACAAATGCAACTAAGAGTGGCCGCAGGCGAAAAACTGCCATTCACGCAAAAAGACATCAGACTGCATGGCCATGCCATAGAGTGCCGTATCAATGCCGAAGACCCGCACAATTTCATGCCTTCGCCGGGGCGTTTGACGGCTTTTCACATGCCGGGAGGCCCGGGCATACGTGTGGATACTCACGCTTACCATGGTTACATGGTGCCCCCACATTATGATTCAATGATAGGCAAGCTCATTGCCTATGGCGACACACGGGAACAGGCGATTGCCCGTATGCGCATCGCATTATCGGAAATGGTGGTCGAGGGCATCAAGACCAACATTCCATTACATATGGAGTTGATGCACGATGAAGCTTTCCAGAAAGGTGGCACAAGTATCCATTATCTGGAACATAAGCTGGGCATCCATTCTTGAAAAATGAAGCCGTTATTGAAGCAGCTTAAACAGGCTTCATTTTTTGGATACTCAGCATGAGTTGGCAGTCACTGAAAATACCGGCCAATGCTACCATTGCTGAAGCACTGAGTGATGCCCTGACCAACCTGGGTGCGTTGTCTGTCAGTATCGAAGACGCGGATGCAGACTCGGCACAGGAAAGCCCGATTTTTGGCGAGCCTGGTATGCACGATGGCATGCAAGAGACCTCTTTGTGGCATCACAACATGGTCAGTGCCTTGTTTGAACAGGATGTCGACCTGCTGGCGATCGTCCATCAAGCTGCTGCAGAAATAGGATTGGAGTCATTGCCTTATTCCATTGAGGATGTTCCCGAGCAAAATTGGGTACTGACTACGCAAGCGCAGTTTGCCCCGATACAGATCCGTGAGCACTTATGGATCGTCCCCACCTGGCATGACGTGCCGCAACCCGAAAGTATCAATATTATTCTTGATCCCGGGCTGGCTTTTGGCACCGGTAGCCACCCCACTACGCATCTATGCTTATCCTGGTTAATGGATCATATTGAAGCCGGCGACAGTGTATGTGATTACGGATGCGGTTCCGGTATTCTGGCGATTGCAGCCAAAAAGCTCGGTGCCGGCTATGTGGTGGGAACCGATATAGATCCGCAAGCCATCATTGCCAGTCGTCAAAACGCGCTGCAAAATAAGGTTGAAGTGAGTTTCTATCTGGCGGATGCCATACCAACTTTGGAAGTCGATATCGTAGTCGCCAACATTCTATCTTTACCATTAAAATTGCTTGCGCCCGCTTTGGCTGGAGCATGCCGGTCAGGTGGCAAGATCGCGTTATCAGGCATACTCAGAGAACAGGCAAGCGAAGTATCAGCAATCTATGCGGAATGGTTTGCAATGAATCCCCCGCTTTATATGGAAAACTGGGTATTGCTTAGCGGAGTAAAAAATTGAGTCTGGTGACGACATGTCCAGCTTGCGGCACCATGTTCAAAGTGCAGCGCGATCAGCTTGCCAGTGCTTCCGGTGAGGGGCGATGCAGTGTTTGCCAGCATGTATTCAATGCGTTTGAACATCAATCAGAGATTGCCGATACCGCTGACGTTGCGCTAGAGCAAGCACCGCAAATCGCGGCGACTGAACCTGAACCGAGATCTGCCATAAGCGCGATAGAAACTCCCGCACCTGCTTTTACTGCACCGCCGTTGTTGCCTGAAAACCTGTTTCAACGAAGACGCTTTGTCTGGCCGGCGGCCTTGAAGACTCTGACTGCTGTGATGGTACTGTTGGCGATAGCCGTTGTGCAGAGTGCATTCCATTATCGCGCTCAAGTCATTGAGAAACTGCCGCGTAGTTACCCGGCATTTGCGATGGCATGTCAGCTATTCAACTGCAGCGTGGCGTTGCCGCATCAGGCTGCGCTTGTGAATATCGAGGATCATCGTCTGCTGAGCGACCCGCAGCATGACGATGTACTGATATTGGAAAGCACCTTGAACAACAGGGCCGAATTTCCTCAGGTTTATCCCCAGATCGAACTCACGCTGATGGATACAAATAATCAGGCAGTGGCAACACGCACATTCACTCCGCAGGAGTACCTGCCAAAGAACCTGGATATTGCTTCGGGTCTTGCTGCACATGGCATTGCAACGATACGTCTGAAGCTGGGTGTGGCTGGCATCAAATCCAGTAGCTACCAACTCATCACTAAAGACGAGACTGTGCCACCGCAAATAGCTGATGCCGCTGCAAAGTCGGATGCAGATTAAGATTGCGTTCGTTGCTGTTTTCGCGGATAATCGCGCGCTTTATTGCAATAGTCATTAAGAAGTCGTCATTAAATGACATTGTAACCAGCCTTGTAAGGAGTAATGAAAATGAAACCAGAAATCCATCCAGCTTACGAAGAAATCAGCGTTACTTGCAGCTGCGGTAACAAGTTCAAAACCCGCTCCACAGCTGGCCGTGATCTCACGATTGAAGTATGTTCGCAATGCCACCCGTTTTACACTGGTAAGCAGAAAATTGTAGACACTGCCGGTCGCGTTGAGAAATTCCGCCAAAAATACAGTATGTAATTGATGTTGTTGATACAAAAAAGGCAGCCTAGGCTGCCTTTTTTATTTGCTAAAATGGACGAAATTCAATGATTAAACAAAACCTAAAACAAATCCTATGTCGCCTGGACTAGATCACGACTGGCAATCTGTGTTTGCCAACCCCAAGCCAAATGTCGGCGAACGTACCAAAACACGTTTGCTTATTGTGCTATGCGGGCTATGGATTGTTTTTGGTCTGACAGGCCACATGCCGTGGAAACCGGATGAGCTGCAAAGCATCAGCATCATCAAGCATCTGCTGAGTGGCGGAGACTGGCTGATACCGATGATGGCAGGAGAGGCCACGGTAAAGAACCCTCCGCTGTATTACCTTTCTGCGGCACTCTTCGCCAAACTGTTTTCACCTTTGCTCGCGATGCATGATGCGGCAAGACTGGTCAGCGGCTTATGGATGACATTGACCTTATTATTTGTGGGCATGGCCGGACGCGAACTTTGGGGTAAGGGTACTGGGCGGCAGGCAACACTGATTTTCATTAGCTCCATAGGCATGGTTTTTTCCGCGCATATGATCAGCCCGGAAGTGGCGGGTCTCACTGCGTATGCCATGACATTCTATGGCTTGACGCTAGCCCCGCGGCGACCATTGCGGTCGGGATTGATCCTTGGTTTTGGTGTCGGCATCGGTTTCCTTGCCAAAGGTTTGCTAAACCTTGAAGTCACGCTGACCATGGCATTATTGCTGCCTCTTTTGGCCAATCATTGGCGGCGGCCATCGTATGCTCAAACACTGGGCACCATGATGATCGTCGCTACACCTTGGATTGCGCCTTGGCTTATCTTGTTATATCAAAATTCGCCGGATCTGTTTCATACATGGCTGACTGATAGCCGGGCAATTGCCAATCACACTGGATATGTTGTGAAAGGCCTCGCCTGGTACGCCTGGCCGGCGCTGCCTCTGGCCTTATGGACTTTGTGGAGCATGCGTCCCAACCATAGTTCAGTACAAATATCGCTGTTATTCTTTTTAGTGCAATTCGCGATTCTGGGTACAGGTATCAGTAATAACGATGTCTATCTATTGCCTTTTTTACTGCCACTCACAGCACTGGCAACTCCCGCCATAGACAAGTTGCAACGCAGCTATGCCAGTGCACTGAGCTGGTTCGGCGTGATGCTGTTTGGTTCTTTGGCGGTACTGGTGTGGACGGGATGGGTGGCAATGACGATGGGTGTGCCGACTAAATTGGCCGGGCGTGCGCATATACTTTCCAGCAGTTACGTGCCGCATATTAATTTTATAGCGACGGCATTGGCAATTGCACTCACATTGCTGTGGGTGGCAGTGGTATTCAAAAGTCACCGCTCCAACCGTGCCGCCGTTACCGATTGGGCGGTAGGCATGACCATGGCATGGGGGCTGGTGATGACCTTGTGGCTGCCCTGGCTGGATGCGGCAAAAAGCTACCAGCCTGTGTTCGCATCCATGCAAAAAGCCTTACCTGCGCAGTTTGGCTGTATCACGGGTCGAGACTTAGGGCCATCACAACGCGCGGCGATTGATTACTACATCAACCAGAAAGTTCAGCGCTTTGAACTGGTACAAAATCTGCGTGCTTGTGATTTGTATCTGATCCAGGATGAGCGTGATCGTGACAAGATAGATCCTGGCAGTGACTGGACGCTAATCTGGAAAGGCAAGCGCCCTAGCGACAGGCACGAGAGTTTCAGACTTTTTCAACACGCGAACTAATTCGCGCTCGTTTTTTTTGCGGCTCTCCGATATGGGCTCGTCCTTGCTTTAGCGCCAACTCTACTTGCAACTGCCGTTCCGCTGCACTGGCGCGTTTCTCTTCAGTCAGCTGAGCTATGCAGTGCGGGCAGGAGACTCCTTGTACAAAGTCAGGCGATGCCTTGTCTTCCTCAGAAATCGGATGGCGGCAGGTATAACATTGATCGTAATGTCCGAGTTCCAAACCCGGCCCTACGGCGACCCGTTGATCGAATACGAAACATTCTCCCTGCCACAGACTTTGCTCTACTGGGACTTCTTCCAGATATTTCAGTATGCCTCCCTGAAGATGGTAAACCTCCTCAAATCCCAGTTCTATCATCAGCGAACTGGCTTTCTCGCAGCGTATGCCACCGGTGCAAAACATCGCTACTTTTTTATGCTTGGCCGGATCAAGGGCCTTGTTCACATATGCGGGAAACTCTCTGAACGTATTGGTGTGTGGGTCTAGTGCACCGCGAAATGTTCCGATGTCATACTCATAGCTGTTGCGTGTATCGATCAGCACCACTTCAGGGTCTGAAATGAGAGCATTCCAGGCCTGCGGCGCAACATAAGTGCCTACCTTGCGGGTAGGGCTGATACCTGGAACACCTAGCGTCACGATCTCCTTTTTCAGGCGCACTTTCATGCGGTAAAAAGGAGTTTTCTCGGCATACGATTCTTTGTGTTCGATGTCACTAAAACGAACATCCGCTTTGAGAAAAGCGATGAGCGCATCAATCGCTTCACGGCTTCCTGCAACAGTGCCGTTGATCCCTTCTTCAGCCAACAGCAATGTGCCCTTTAGCTTTTGCAGCAGGCAAAAATCCAGAAGTTTGGGTTGTAATTGGCGGTAGTCCGGCAAACTGGCGAATTTATAAAGAGCGGCGACTACTACGGGTAAGTTAGGCACGTGGATATCCTATTGCTGCTGTGTTGTAGCAAGTGCAGCTGCTCATAAGTTTGTTAGTCATAAAAGTCTTGGGAATGGCTGATTTAAGAAAAATGGTAGGATATAACATATGAAATCCAATGTTGACAACATATCATCATTAATTGACCGCTTCGGGCGTAAGGTTGACTACATACGCTTGTCTATCACCGATCGTTGTGATTTCCGTTGCGTTTATTGCATGAATGAACAGATGACGTTCTTGCCACGTGACGAGGTGTTGTCGCTGGAAGAATGTGCGCGATTGGTGAAGGTCTTTGTGGAATTGGGTGTCAGCAAAGTACGTATTACTGGTGGTGAGCCTCTGGTGCGTAAGAATGCTTTATGGTTATACAACGAAATCGGCCATTTACCCGGTCTGCGTGAACTGGTCACTACCACGAATGGATCTCAACTTGAACTGCATGCAGATGCTTTATATGCCGCAGGCGTGAGTCGCATCAATATCAGCGTGGATAGTCTGGACGCAGAGCGTTTCAAACGTATCACGCGTACCGGAGATTTGAACAAAGTGTTGCGCGGTTTGGCAGCCGCAAAAAAGGCCGGATTTTCAGGGATTAAACTCAATACGGTATTGATGCGCGGCATCAATGATGATGAAGCGGATCAACTTGTGCAGTTCGCAATAGAGCAGGAGATCGATATTTCCTTTATCGAAGAAATGCCGATGGGTAAGGTGGATCATAGTCGTGACTCCACTTGTGTAAGCAACGATGAAACGCTGGCAGGATTACAAAAATCCTATACGCTGATCCCCAGCGCTGAGAACTCTGGCGGCCCCGCGCGCTACTGGCGCATTCCAAACAGCAAAACCAAAGTCGGGTTTATTTCTCCTCATAGTCACAATTTTTGTGAAGCCTGCAATCGGGTGCGTATTACCTGCAATGGTCAATTGTATTTATGCCTGGGCCAGGAAGACAAAGTGGATTTGATGCCGATATTACGTGAAAATCCTGACGACGATGCTCCATTACGAGCCGCAATAATGCAGAGCATGCAGATAAAACCCAAAGGTCACGATTTTGATTTGCAGCGTGCATCTACCTCGGTCGTTCGTTTTATGTCAGTCACCGGCGGTTGATCCGCACATGAGATTGCAGATACAGTGCCATGAAAATCACGGGAATCGTTTTGGCAGGTGGATTAGGCCGTCGTATGGGTGGTGTGGACAAAGGTCTGGCGCTATTGCACGGTTCGGCTCTGGCGCAACATGTGCTAAAACGGCTTGTGCCACAGGTCGATGAAATATTAGTAAATGCAAACCAGCATCTGGAGCAATATGCTGCATTTGGCTATCGCGTCATCACAGACAACTTAACGGGATATGCCGGGCCTCTGGCCGGATTGCAAGTTGGGTTGATTGAGGCAAGCAATGACTTGGTCGCCACCGTGCCTTGCGACTCACCTTTTCTGCCGCCTGATTTGATTGCTCGATTACAATCAGCCTTGCTGGAAAACAGGGCGCAGCTTGCGATGGCAAAGACCTTTGGCCAGCCACATCCGGTGTTCTGTCTCTGTCAACGCAGCTTGTTGCCACATCTGACTGCCTTTCTTGATGCGGGCGGTCGCAAATTTGATGCCTGGTATGCCGACTTGAAAACAGTAGAAGTCGATTTTGATGATCAGGCAGACGCGTTCAAAAACATCAATACGCCGCAGCAATTGGCAGCAGAAAATTGAGTACATGAGATTAAGTACACCATTACTTGGATTCTGCGCATACGCCAGTGGTACCGGCAAAACAACCTTGATCAGCAACGTTATTCCGTTGCTGGTTGAGACTGGCCTGCGTGTGTCGGTCATCAAGCATACCCACCACCCTTTCGACATAGACCAGCCAGGAAAAGACAGTTACCGCTTACGCAAGTCGGGTGCGGTACAGACTTTGCTGAGCTCAAAGGAGCGCTGGGCATTGATGACAGAGAGATCAAGCAATGGAAACGATAGCGAACCTGATTTGCAGGAATTGGTGGGACATATGGATACCGGCCTGGCAGATTTAATTGTAGTAGAAGGATTCAAGCAGGCGCCCATTCCCAGGATTGAGATCTATCGCCCTGCATTGGGTAAGCCATTGCTGGCTTCACACGATGCACACATAATCGCTATTGCGAGCGATGGTGAAGTGAAAACCCATTTGCCGGTGCTGGATCTGAATAATCCGGTTAACATTTCCGCATTTATACAAGCGTGGTTGAAGAACAGTTAATGAGCACAAGGCAATGAGAGCAAGTAAATGAATAATGGCAAAGTGGATTTTATAGCCGCGAGCTGCATCGATGATTACGATCCAAATTCAATGCCGGTGGAGCAGGCGAGGCGGCTCATACGCCAATACCTCGTCCCTGTGGATAGTGTAGAAAAGTTACCCATACTGTCCGCTTTAGGACGCGTATTGGCAGCGGACATCATTTCTCCTGGAAATGTCCCTAATTATGACAATTCGGCAATGGACGGTTACGCGTTCAATGGCGATGATATTGATAGTGGCAAACTGAAGCTGATCGGCGCTGCTTTCGCCGGAAAAGCCTTTACCGGAAAAGTCGGGCGTGGTGAATGCGTGCGCATCATGACGGGCGCGATGATGCCGGATAAAACAGATACCGTCATTCCGCAAGAACAGGTGCAAGTCGAAGGTGAGGGCATTCGTTTTTTGTCTGGAGCCAAGCCCGGGCAGCATCGCCGTTTTGCGGGTGAAGATTTGAAGCTGGGGCAAGTGGTATTGCCCAGCGGACATTTGATGCGACCGGCAGATCTGGGGTTAGTCGCATCACTGGGTATGAGCGAAGTCCAGGTGTACCGACGCTTACGGGTGGCTTTTTTCTCCACTGGCGATGAACTTTCCAGTGTTGGTCAAGCATTGGCGACAGGGCAAGTCTACGATAGCAATCGCTATACCATTTATGGCATGTTGATGAGGTTGGGTGTGGAAGTGATCGACATGGGTGTGGTGCGTGACGATCCGGTTTTACTCGAACAGGCGTTGATCAATGCTTCAAAGTCTGCTGATGTGGTGATGACCAGCGGTGGGGTATCGGTAGGCGAGGCCGATTTCATGAAATTGTTATTGGAAAAGCTGGGTCAGGTGGTGTTCTGGAAAATCGCCATGAAGCCGGGCAGACCTCTGGCCTACGGCAAGATAGGCAATGCCCATTATTTTGGTTTGCCTGGCAACCCTGTGGCAGTAATGGTGACCTTCTATCAGTTTGTGCGTGAAGCTCTATTGCTGTTAATGGGAAACAGCCAGACTATGCCGCTGCCATTATTGTCTGCAATTTGCCTTGATGAGATCAGAAAAATGCCGGGACGTACTGAATTTCAGCGCGGCGTCTTAAGCCGGGATGCCGATGGAGTATGGAAAGTAAGGCTTACCGGTAATCAAGGCTCCAGCATATTAAGCTCGATGAGTGCCGCCAATTGCTTTGTGGTCCTGGATCAGGATTGCGCAAATGTAGCTGCCGGAACGGTAGTGCAAGTACAGGTTTTGGATGGATTAGTGTAAAGTATTTGTTTTACAGACACTTACGCTATAATCTGATTCATCATGGCAGAACAAGAAAGCGATCTTGAACGAACTGAGCCGGCGTCCCAACGCAGGCTGGATGAGGCGCGTGATAAAGGTAACATTCCGCGTTCCAGAGAACTCAACACATTTGCCATCACCATGGCTGGCGCGGTAGCACTGCTCGTGCTGGGTGCGGGTTTCGCTGATGGCTTGCGTGCATTGATGCAGCATTGGTTCACTTTTAACTATGCATCGCTTTCCGACCCCATGCGGATGTGGCGTGGCTTTATTGACTCTGTCATTGCCATGATATTTTTGTTTATACCGCTTATGGTCGTTCTGGTCCTTGCAGCATTGATGGCGCCGATGTCGATTGGTGGGTTTATGTTCAGCGTGGACGCGCTGGAGCCGGATTTTGGCCGGCTGAATCCGTTAAAGGGCATTGCCCGAGTATTTTCCATGAATGGTTTGGCGGAGTTGGTGAAAGCTGTATTCAAAGCTTTACTTGTAGGTGGGCTGGGATTCTGGATCATCTGGGGAAAACGAGCAGAGATACTGAGCCTTGCTGCTGAGCCCGTCACTGGAGCTATTCCGCACGCGCTGCACATTATGGGATGGAGTTTTGTGCTGATCACTTCGGCGATGCTGGTGATCGTCGTCATGGATGTGCCGTATCAGTTGTGGCAATATCATCACAAGCTACGCATGACCAAAGAAGAAATACGCAAAGAAATGCGCGAAAGCGAAGGCGATCCGCATATCAAAGGACGTATTCGTTCTTTACAGCGTGAAGCCGCACGAAAACGCATGATGTCGGAGGTGCCCAAAGCGGACGTGATCGTCACCAACCCTACGCATTATGCCGTGGCCTTGCTTTATAAGCCGGATGACATGCGCGCGCCTAAAGTGCTGGCCAAGGGAAGTTATCTGCTAGCTCAGCGCATTCGGGAATTGGGTGAGGAAAACAATGTGCCTATCCTGGAAGCCCCCTCGTTGGCGCGAGCGCTTTACCGACATGCAGAGATAGAACAGGAAATCCCTTCTGCATTGTTTGCGGCGGTGGCAGAAGTTCTGGCGTATATTTATCAACTTCGCAGCTATAATAGCGGCGAAGGTGCGCAACCATTGGTACCTAAAGATTTACCGGTGCCCAAGGAACTGGATTTTGAACCGCCGGAAGATGTAGTGTTTAACTAAAGATCTTAACTAAGAATTGAACGCAATAGAATGGCAAAACAGGAGTGCATGAATGGCGATTGAAGCCCCAAAAGTAGGTTTGCGGGAATTTGCACTACCATTACTTATTATCATGATTCTGGGCATGATGGTACTGCCTCTGCCTACTATACTGCTCGATCTGTTATTCACCTTCAATATTGCGTTGGCCATGATTGTCATCATGGTCAGCATATACACCCTTAAACCCCTGGATTTCGCAGCATTCCCCACGGTTTTGCTGCTGACTACATTGTTGCGGCTGTCGCTGAATGTGGCTTCCGCACGTATCGTATTGCTTCAGGGGCATACAGGACCTGATGCGGCAGGCAAGGTGATCGAAGCCTTTGGTCATTTCCTGGTCGGCGGCAATTACGCAGTTGGTATCATCGTTTTCACCATTCTGGTCATTATCAATTTCGTGGTAATTACTAAAGGTGCCGGCCGCATTGCCGAAGTGAGCGCACGATTCACTTTGGACGCGATGCCTGGTAAGCAGATGGCCATTGATGCCGACTTGAATGCGGGCATGATAGGAGAAGATGAAGCCAGGAAGCGTCGTTCAGAGATTGCGCAGGAAGCTGACTTCTACGGTGCAATGGACGGTGCCAGCAAGTTTGTGCGCGGTGACGCTGTAGCCGGCATCCTGATCGTATTTATTAATATTATCGGCGGCTTGATCGTCGGCATGGTACAGCATGACCTGGATTTCGCTACCGCACTGAATAATTATACCCTGCTCACGATAGGCGACGGTCTGGTAGCACAAATACCCGCACTTATCATCTCTACGGCCGCAGGTATCGTGGTAACTCGTGTTGGCGGCAATGATGATAAAGACATTGGCACCCAGTTGGTGGGTCAAATGTTTGCAAATTCCAAGGTGCTCTACCTTACTGGCGGATTATTGTGCACCATGGGCTTGATACCCGGCATGCCACATTTTGCTTTCCTGTTGTTGGGTGGAGGCGCTGCCTGGATAGGATATACCATGGACAAGCGCGCACGCATGGCGCTTGAAGGGACTGATCAGATCAAGGCAGTCACGCCGCCACCTACGGACGAGATGCCGGAAGTCGGTTGGGAAGATGTACAGTCTGTGGACGTGATCGGGCTGGAAGTCGGCTATCGTCTGATTCCGTTGGTGGATCGTGGGCAGGATGGAGAGTTGCTGCGCCGTATTCGTGGTATCCGCAAGAAGTTTGCGCTGGATTCCGGTTTTCTGGTTCCACCCGTGCATATCCGTGACAACCTTGAGCTGAAGCCGAATGTATATCGCGTCGTACTCAAGGGAGTAGAGATCGGTCAGGGCGAGGGTTTTGTAAATCAATACCTTGCGATTAACCCAGGTCGTGTGAGCGGCGAGTTGATTGGTGTCCAGACCAAAGATCCTACTTTCGGCCTGCCTGCGGTATGGATCGAGAATGAAATGCGTGATCAGGCACAAGCCTATGGTTATACCGTGGTAGATGCCTCAACCGTGATCGCGACCCACCTTTCCAACGTCATTCAAACGCATGCATCTGAATTGCTCGGGCGTGAAGAGACGCAGCAATTGGTGGATCGTGTGGCTAAAGAATCGCCCAAGCTGGTGGAAGATCTTATTCCCAAGACCCTGCAACTCAGTACTTTGCAGAAAGTGTTGCAAAACCTTCTGGCTGAAGGTGTTCATATCCGTGACATGCGCACCATATTGGAAGTGCTGGCGGATCATGCCATGCGCACCCAGGATACAGAAATACTGACGGCTGCCGTACGTACCGCCTTGGGCCGAGCCATTACCCAGCAATTGTTTGCGGGTAATGAAGAGATACAGGTGATCGCACTCGAGCCTCGTTTGGAAAGTATGTTGATGCATGCCACGCAGACTCCAGGCATGGATGGTCCAGGACTGGAACCTGGTCTGGCGGAGCAATTGCTGGAAGGGGTCAGCCAGTCTGCTGCCGAGCAGGAACAGATGGGCGTGCCTTCCGTATTACTTGTACCCAGCCAGTTGCGTTCAGTACTATCGCGCTTTTTGCGTCGTTCTGTACCTAACCTCAGCGTTCTGGCGCATAACGAGATCCCGGATGGTCGCACCATACGCATCGTGCATACTGTTGGCGGCTAAAAAAACCTGAACAAGTCTGCCTTGCTGTTGTCTATCGCTGCATATACATCGTTACTTTGAGGGATTTTTGATGAAGCGGCTTTTCATTGTGGTCAGTTTGCTAGCCTGCTGTTTTTCAAGCGTGTATGCATTTGCCGAAGCAAGTCCTGATGTGTGGCCGGTACTGAAAAAAAGTTTCTTCGGCGACAAGGTAATCGAGGTTTCCGATGTCATGCGACTGGAAGGACCAAGACGCGCCGAAAGTGGAGCACAAGTGCCCATTACGTTGAGCATAGATAAGCCCGATACCTATAAGAACGTATACCTGTTCGTGGATGCAAATCCTATTCCCTTGGCTGCCGTATATCATTTCACTGCCCTCAATGGCAAAGCTCAGCTATCCACCCGTATTCGTATGCAGACAGACTCCTATATCCACGCAGTAGGTGAAACAGCCGATGGGAAGTTGTTTTTAGCCGAGATTGCCATACGCGCTGCAGGCGGTTGTGGCGGGATGGTGGATGGCGATGATGCGGAAATTCGTGCGGCTGCAGGAAAGATCAAGTTGAATGTGGAAGCTCCTGTCAAGTTTGGGGCAGCGAATCCGGTCACATTTTTAATCAAGCATCCAATGTTTACCGGTTTGCAACGCGATCTGGCATCAGGTGGCTACAAACCCGCATTCTTTATCAGCAAGGTAAGCTTTAACTACAATAGCAAGCCGGTGATGCAGGCTGATTTTGGCGTGGCGATCTCGGAAGACCCTTATATGCGTTTCTTTTACCTGCCTGATGCGCCTGGAAAACTTGAGGTGACTGCATTGGATAATGAAGGCAAGACATTCACGCATGAGGTCGAGGTCAATAATTAAGGGGTCACCAATGGCACTGAATAAAATTCTGGTGCAAATGAAAAAAGGGCGCATAGCGCCCTTTTTTGACTTCCAACTAACGACTCCAACTACTTTTTATTTATGTAGACACATGCGCCCCATGACCTCGTCCTTATCTACCAGCAGGTGTTTAAAGGCGGCAATCACATGGATCGCAACCAGTACTGCTATCAGCCAGGCGATATTCTCGTGTATTTCCTTGAACACAAGACGCATGGGTTCGTTGTCCAGGCCGGTAATGACTGTGGTGCCGAACCATTTCACTCCGTATTTGCTATACGCACCCATGATCAGTCCGCTCAAGGGCATCAGGAACATCAGCAAATACAGTAGGTGATGCGATGCTTTGGCTGCTTTTTGTTGCCAGGCAACCATGCTGGCAGGCAATGCCGGCGCAACATGGGTAAAACGCCAGTAGATACGCAGTAATATCAAGGCGAATACAGTGACCCCGAATGATTTGTGCAGGTTGAAATAATAGGCTCTGGGCGAAGTGGCTTCAGCGAATTGCACGGTATGCAGGTGCCAATTGAATAGATCCAGTGACATGGCTTTAGGGGCATCTTTGGGCAGGTCGGACATATACCAGCCCAGTGCCAGCAAGCCGATTATCATCAACCCGATCAGCCAGTGAAGGATAATGGCAACTTTGGTATAGCGTGCGTTCATATAATATCTCCATATAGAACATTGAAAAATTACTGCGCTTGTTAGTCTGGCTGGAATGCGTTAAGTTCATGGCAACCATGATCACAAGTGCGTAGTCAAAAGCATAGTGCCATGATACCTTGAACTTTTACTACAGAGGTCCGTCATATTGTATCGTTTGCTTTTACTCAAGTTATTCGGCATCTTGCTTTGTAACGCCTTATTTTTCTCCACCATGGCACTGGCTGAACCTTTGCCGGTGACAGAAGTTGCGTCAGGTGTTTTTGTCCACCAAGGCGTACATGAGGAACTGACGGAAGGTTATCACGGCGACATCGCAAATATCGGTTTTGTGGTCGGTAAAAAATCGGTCGCAGTGATTGATACCGGCGGCACCCTTGCCGTAGGGCAGCGTTTGCGAGAAGCTGTGCGACAAGTCACCGATCTGCCAATTACCTACGTCATCAATACCCACGTTCATCCTGACCATATATACGGCGATGCAGCATTTGCGCAAGACCATCCTCAATTCGTCGGTCATTTCAAGTTGGGTGATGCGATGGAACTGCGCCGGGACATGTATCAGCGAAACAACCTTGAAGTATTGGGGAAAGCTTTTGCGGGTAGTGAAATAGTCAAGCCGACGCTGCTGGTCAAAGACACTTTGGAGCTTGATCTTGGTAGCCGTGTGTTACAACTCAAAGCGTGGACGCCCGCACACACCAATACTGATATGACGGTGTTCGATACCACCAGCCAGACTTTATGGGCAGGCGATCTATTATTCATAGAGCGTACTCCTGCAATGGATGGTGATACACGCAACTGGCTCAAACTCATTCCGCTACTCAAGGCGATTCCGGCAAAAATGGTCATTCCTGGTCACGGCACGCCTACTATGCAATGGCAACAGGCGTTTGATCGAGAGCAACACTACTTTGAGGTGATATTAGGCGACATTCGAGCCAGCATCAAAAAAGGCGAGACGATGGAAAGCACGATGGATCATGCGGCTGCCGGTGAAAAAGATTCCTGGGTGTTATTTTCCACGGTCAATCGTCGTAATATCAACCTGCTGTTTCCTCAACTGGAATGGGAGTAACAAGGCTGCCTGACCGTGATGTCGTTACTGTTATAATCCCAGCCTTTTAATGCTTTATGTCGCGCAACATGGCGCATTCAACTCATTCGCTTAACGTAAATAATGACCTGCTTCTGTGGGCTTTAGTACTGTCGCTTGCTTTGCATAGCGCAGCACTGGGGCTGTTGCCGGGATTTACCTTTAGCCACGCCATAAAAGCAGAAGAGCCGTTGACAGTAGAGTTGCAACAGCTGCCTCCGCCAGCGATAGAGCCGGAGAAGCCGAAACCACCGGAGCCGCCGAAACCGCAGCTCAAGCCGGAAAGAGTGCCACCTAAAGTGTTACCGCAACGTGTGACGCCTGCACCTACCCCTGCCGTGGTACAGCCGCATGATGAATCTCCGCCGCCTGTTGCAGCGGCAGACACACCTGTAATTGCGCCACCGGCTCCTTCCGTCGTTGCAGTAGAGCAGAAGGCTGCCGAACCGCCACCTGTATTTACTGCACCTGTAGCAACGCCCAGCCCTCCATCGACCAGTGACGAGACCTTGGGTGAGATACGCGCGGCTTACGGCAGGCTGTTGAATGGCGAGCTCTCAAAACACACGAAATACCCGGCTGTCGCCGCACTAAAGGGTTGGGAAGGAAAAGTCAAAATCAAGTTGCAGATTGATAAAGACGGCAACGTGATAGGAAGTCCTGTAGTCACCGAAGGTAGCGGTTACAAGATGTTGGATGATGATGCAGTCAAGACCATACTCAAAAGCTCTCCTCTGCCCTTGCCGCCGGCAGTATTGTTCGTTGGCCCCGTATATATCAATACCATCATTGACTACCATAAGCAAAGATGAATGGCAGTAATCCGCACTGCATTTTGACAGAACGGGCAGCATTGATTTTAATATGCGATAACCCTTATTCAGTGCTTGCCTTGTATGCAGTTTTTCACAACAATGGGGGTATTCTTTGATACCAATGTGTGCATTTCATGCTTAATCAAGTTGTTCCTGATTTCAGTCTGCCCATGACCGGCGGAAAAGACTTTCAATTACATGAATATAAAAATAAAAAACTTGTGATTTATTTTTATCCAAAAGATTCCACACCGGGATGTACTACTGAAGGTCAGCAATTTCGAGATTTGTATCCACAATTTCAGGCGGCAGAAGCAGAGATATTTGGTATCTCGCGCGATTCAATCAAGTCCCACGAAACCTTCAAAGCGAAGCTGGGCCTTCCTTTTCATTTAGTGAGCGATGGCGAAGATCTTGCGTGTCGGATATTCGATGTCATCAGGATGAAGAATATGTATGGTAAACAGGTCAGAGGCATTGAACGTAGTACATTTCTCATAGACGCATCAGGTGTACTCAGGCAGGAATGGCGCAAGGTTAAGGTGGATGGTCACGCACTTGCATTATTAGAAGCAGTCAAAACTATTTAAATTTAGGAACATCGGATCGATTCATGGCAAAAAACCCCAGTGCAACCACAAAATTATTTGTTCTAGATACCAACGTGATGATGCACGATCCCTCCAGTCTATTCAGATTCGAGGAGCATGATGTCTACCTACCCATGGTGACGCTGGAAGAACTGGACAACAGCAAGAAAGGCATGACTGAAGTTGCGCGCAATGCACGTCAGGCCAGCCGCTTTATTGAAGAAGTGATAGGTACCAACCTGAATGATCTGGAATTGGGTTGCCCGCTGGCGCAGAATGGCAATAAATTCAGTAGCGGCCGCTTATTCCTGCAAACGCACCCGGTCACTGAAGAGCTTCCTATGCTTGCCGGCAGCAAGGCCGACAACCAGATCCTTGGCGTCGTCGCACAACTACAAAAAAACTTTCCGCAACGTCAGGTAATTCTGGTCAGCAAAGACATCAACATACGCATCAAAGCACGTGCGATGGCGATTTCAGCTGAAGATTACTTTAATGACAAAGTACTGGAAGACACTGATTTACTCTACACAGGCGTGCGGGAATTACCCCAGGATTTCTGGGAGAGTCACAGCAAGGAAATGGAATCCTGGCAGGAATCTGGACGCATGTTTTATCGCGTGCATGGACCGTTATGTGCGTCATTACTCATCAATCAATTTGTGTACTATGAGTATGAAAAACCGTTCTATGCCATTGTCTGTAAACAGGAAGGTAATTCTGCGGTACTTGAAGTACTGAAGGATTATGCGCAGCAGAAGCATAATGTGTGGGGCATCACTGCACGTAATAGAGAGCAGAGCTTTGCACTGGATCTGTTGATGAATCCGGAGATTGATTTCGTGAGCTTGCTGGGGCAGGCGGGTACAGGAAAAACCTTGCTTACTCTGGCTGCTGCCCTTACCCAGACATTGGACAAGAAGATCTATAGTGAGATCATCATGACACGCGTCACGGTGCCTATGGGCGAAGACATCGGATTTCTGCCGGGTACTGAAGAAGAAAAAATGACGCCATGGATGGGAGCGCTGGAAGACAATCTGGACGTGCTGAACAAAACAGATGAGGAGGCTGGTGACTGGGGCCGGGCTGCCACGCAGGATTTGATACGTACCCGCATCAAAGTGAAGTCGATGAACTTTATGCGTGGGCGTACATTCCTGCACAAGTTCCTGATCATTGATGAAGCGCAAAATCTGACCCCCAAGCAAATGAAATCGCTGATCACGCGGGCCGGACCAGGCACCAAGGTGGTCTGTTTGGGAAATATTGCCCAGATCGATACCCCATATCTGACCGAGGGTAGTTCCGGCCTGACATATGTTGTGGATCGCTTCAAAGGATGGCCGCATAACGGGCACATCACCCTGACTCGTGGAGAGCGTTCTCGCCTCGCTGATTTTGCTGCCGAGGTTCTTTAACCGTCGATTTGGCTAACTGAGATGAATCGCGGCTTCTATACTATTTTATCGGCTCAGTTCTTATCTGCGCTGGCCGATAATGCCTTGCTATTTGCTGCCATTGCCATGCTGGCAGAGCGTCATGCGCCCAATTGGCATGTGCCACTGCTGCAGCAATTCTTTGTCATTTCCTATATTGTTCTTGCCCCTTTTGTCGGTCCGTTTGCCGATGCTTTACCTAAAGGCCGCGTCATGTTTATCGCAAATGCGATCAAATTCATAGGATGTGCCGCCATGGGGATGGGCTTGCCGCCGCTTTATGCTTACAGCATTGTAGGTCTTGGTGCGGCAGCATATTCTCCGGCCAAATATGGCATCTTGACGGAATTTCTGCCGCAGGAAGAACTGGTAAAAGCGAATGGCTGGATGGAAGGCACCACGGTGGGCGCCATTATTCTGGGAGCCATTGTAGGCGGGCACATGGCCAGTATTAGTCCATACTTCGCATTAGGTATGATTATTTGCCTGTATCTGATCGCTGCACTGTTTAATTTATATATTCCACAGGTTGCTATAGACCACGATATACCGCAGCGCAACCTATTTTTTCTGCTGCGTGACTTTTGGCAATCTTTCACCATTCTATGGCGCGACCCCCAAGGTCAGGTGTCGCTTGCGGTGACTACCCTATTCTGGGGAGTTGGTTCTACCATGCGCCTGGTGATTATCACTTGGGCGGCGACAGCACTGCATTTTGGTCTCGATCGTGCTACCCAGTTGACGGCGATGGTAGCGTTTGGAATCGCTTTCGGGTCGGTATTTGCCGCGCGTTACGTAAAGCTTGAAGATTCGGTGAAAGTACTGCCAGCAGGTATTCTCATGGGGATATGCGTGATGCTCATGTATTTTATCGCCGACTGGCATTTCGCCGCCGTTAATTTGTTTTTTCTGGGTGTGTTATCGGGCTATTTCGTGGTGCCGCTCAATGCCTTGCTTCAGCATCGCGGGCATCATCTGATCGGTGCAGGCCATTCCATTGCAGTACAAAACTTTAACGAGAATATCGGCATCTTGTTATTGACCGGGATTTACACCCTCATGGTAAAAACAGACGTTCCAATTCTATGGATTGTCGTCATATTCGGGGCTTTTGTAAGCCTGATTATGACCGCAATCATGCGGCATTACGTCAAGACTAGTAAGGGTTGAGGCATAGCCTGGCAATACGCTCTTGCCAGGTTAATCCGCGCTAATGTACTTTGACGTGGGGTGACGAGCGCCGAGTGATGATGCGTGCGATGGTATCCAGAATCACCTTGCTTAGCCCATGCAATGCGTACTGGTGCATTTTGTAGAGCATGCGGTACATGATCCCGGCGAAAGTCCCCTGAATAAACAGTTTTCCACCCGTCAGGCCTCCCATCAGGCTTCCTACCGTACTGTACTTGCCAAGACTCACCAGTGAACCGAAATCGCGATAGTTGTACTCAGGCAGAGACTTGCCCTTGATTTTACGTTTGATGGATTTAAGTAACATTGAGGCTTGCTGGTGTGCGGCCTGAGCGCGTGGCGGGACAAGGATAACTCTCCCTTGAGCATCCTTGCCTTGGGCTGGCCACGGGCAAGCAGCGCAATCGCCTAGGGCGAAAATATTGTCGTCATGGGTGGTCTGTAAGGTGGTTTTAACGACCAGCTGATTTGACCAGTTGGTTTCCAGGCCATCCAGGTTTTTCAGGAAATCCGGGGCCTTGATGCCAGCTGCCCATACTACAAGACTGGCGGCCACCAGAAGACCATCTTTCGTGTGCACCCCTTGCGCATCTACTTTGGTGACGCGTTGACCCAATTTCAGATCAATATTCAGTTTTTGCAATTCGAGCTGCACTTTAAGTGATATATCTTCCGGCAGTGCAGGCAGAATCCTGGGTGCCGCCTCAATGATAGTTAACTTCACATCTCGGTCAGGGTCGATATTATCCAGTCCGTGCGCGGCCAGTTGGCGGGTCGTATTATGCAATTCTGCCGACAACTCGACACCGGTTGCGCCGCCGCCAATGATCGCTACATTCAAATGTCCCGGGTTGGTATCAGATGGCGCTACCTGAGTACGAATACATGCATTGATCAGGCGACGGTGGAACATGGCCGCCTCAGCCTGGGTTTCCAGCGCTACGGCGTACTCCTGTACGCCGGGGATGCCGAAGTCATTGGATACACTACCTACTGCAATGACCAGTGTGTCATAAGCTATTTCCCGGCCTGGAATCAGCAGTTCGCCGTCCTCATCAAAAGTTGGTGATAGTGTGATGACTTGTTTGCTTCGATCCAGCTTTTCCAACGCGCCCAGACGGAAATTGAAATGATGCCAGTAACCCTGAGCAAGGTATTCAATCTCATGCTCATCCATGTCCATGCTGCCGGCAGCCACTTCATGCAAAAGTGGTTTCCACATGTGCGTCGAGTATTTATCTACCAGGGTTACTACGGCTTTTCCCCGCTTGCCTAATTGATCACCCAAGCGGGTAGCCAATTCCAAACCTCCAGCTCCACCACCAACGACAACAATGTGGTGAAGGGCTTTGCCAACCTTGTTTACTACAGACATGATGACTCCAAAACTGTTTATTCGTTACCCGTAATTTTGCCGTGGGTTCTGATCCATGCGATAACTTGCAGTACTTCGTCCGGCGACAAGCCGTTGCTTGCATCTGTTGGATCCATCAGGCCTTTGCCCTTGGCACCCATGCCATTATTTGTGCCGTGCCATATGGTTTCGAACATGCCTTTGTTGGTAGCGTTCTTGGGGTAATGGAAATCCGGACCATGCAGGCTGGGGCCGGTTTGTCCTTGTGCGTCACCGCCATGACATTGTGTGCAGGAATATGCCTGGAACAACTTTTTACCCTTGGTTTCCGCATCGGTATTGCCGATGTAAGGGTTCTTGCCAGTGGATGCAAACTGTTTTGCTTGAGAGGTATCAAATAATTCAGGTTTGATTACTAAAGGCGTGCCGTCCTGAGTTGTGACGAAATCCAGCATTTTAACGTCATTGCCGGCAAGGGCGGTCTTATCGCCACCCTTGTTACCGCAAGCAGTGAGAGCCACGGCCAGCATGCCAGAAATGACAACCAAATTAAATTTGTTCATGACTTGACCCTCCCTGAAAAAGCAGTAATTCTACCTGAAACTGACGCCTGAAATAAACAAACGGCCATTGCATCATGCAATGGCCGTTTCCTGGGGTACTGCTTAAAGCTGGTTACTCGTTACCGGAAGGATGGTTACCACCCTCGTTACGAATCCAGGAGATGATCTTCAATACTTCGTCAGGCTTTAAACCGTCAGTTGGATCAGTGGGGTTCATTAAGCCTAAGCCCTTAGCACCCATGCCGCCATTGGTACCGTTCCAGATGGTTTCAAACATGCCTTTGTTGGTAGCATCTTTTGGGTATCTGAAGGTAGGGCCAATCAGGCCTGGGCCGACTTGACCTTTAGCTTCAGGGCCATGACATTGTGTGCATGAGTAGTAGCCGAATCTTTTTTTGCCGGCTTTAATCGCATCTTCGTTGCCGATATATGGGTTTTTGCCCGTTGCCAAGAATTCTTGAGCTGCTGGGGTGTCAAAAAGCTCCGGCGCGATTTTGATTGGCGAGCCATCGGTTGTGGTTACCAGATCGATCGCAGCAGCATTCAGTGGCAGTGCTAGTGAAGCGAGTGCGAGCATAGAAACCAAGAAAGTGGTTATTACTTTATTGCCTAACATGACATCTCCTCTTTGATAATTTTATTCAAGTTGTAATTTAAAAAATGCACTAGTTCGTACTTGATTAACGAACTAGCGCAAATCCCGTTGACGACAGAATTATGCCAGAAAAAATCCTTTATTCTGACTTCGGTATGGCATCTCCGCGTGTTTCTTTTTTGCTCTTGAATTCCAGTTTGTCGCCAACTACGATCGGCACATGCGGAACTCCGTAGTCATCCAGTATTTTGTTGATTTTATCCATATTGCGATCAAGAGCACCTTGTATCATCGCCATACGATCCTTGTCTTTTTTGCGCACACCAATCGAGATATTCCAGTATTCCTTGCCTTTTGAATCTATATCCTGATATTCAGGGATGGGCACAACAACCAGTGGGATGGAGGCATGTTTGGCAAAATAGCCGCCAATCGGACCCCATGCAATCACGATATCCGATTTTCCGGCGACCAGGTCATCAATCAGATAACTGGGAGGTAAGTTCAGGTCGCGTTGCATGCGGTATGGGTGCGCATTTTCAAGCAAATTATGGTCTCTGAGCGGTATGGTCGCAGGGCTTTGTCCATCAACGCCGATAATGCCTTTACGCAGATCCGGGGAATCCCAGTCAGTAATGTTATAGCCACTGTCCTTGCGATAAATAAACACATGGCCAGCGCGGTAATAGGGTTTGGAAGTGCGCAAAGCGTCGTTATCACTGGTGGTGCCCATAATGACATCACAGCGATTGGCACCCAAGGTGTTACGAATGAAACCCATGCGGTCAGGCCAGAACTGAAAAGTCAGTTTTTTGCCCAAATCTGCAGCCAGTACAGCGGCTATCTTGTTCTCAAAACCTTCCTGTTTGGAATTGGAATAAGGCATTAAATCCGGGTCGGCACATACTTTGAATTCGGTGCCGTCATCTACCCGCATTGCTTCGCCTGGTCGACCTGAATCCAGATCAACAGGCACATCATTGGCAGCATAAACAATGCCGGCCGTCATTAAGGTAAAAATTAAAAATGTCAGTTTTTTTAGCATCGTAATTTCCTTGTTAATTAGTCGTCTTGGGCTTAACTATCATGGCCTAGTAGATAAAAAGCACCCCGCCGAAGCGGGGTGCTTATGTGACACACTAACTAACAGTTAGTTCTGTAACTTGAGTCTTGCGACTTTCAATTACAGGCTGAACACGGTCAGTGCACCGCCGCCAGGAGCAGCGTTGTACTTCGTCAGTTCAGCATAACCACCAGCAGCACCAAGAGCGTCTGTTGGAGTGGTCAGACCCAGGTTCATCGCCACGCCAGCCCAACCGCCGATACCGGACAGTACGCCAACGTATTGCTTACCTGCATGGCCGTAGGTGAAGGCATTGCCGATCACGCCGGAACCAACTTGGAACTTCCACAGTTCCTTACCGGTGTTAGCGTCAAGAGCCTTGAACCAACGATCCAGGGTGCCGTAGAACACCAGATCGGAAGCGGTGGTCAGAGCACCACCCCAAGCGGAGAATTTCTCCTTGTTGTACCACTTGGCTTTGTTGGTCATAGGATCGTAAGCGCCGAAGCCGCCCATCACGCCATCAGGACCAGGGAACATGGTCAGGGTAGCGCCAACCCAAGGTTGACCTGCAACATACTTGGACTCAACTGGCTCGTAGGTCATGCAAACGTGGTTGAGTGGGGTATATACCAGGCCGGTACGTGGGGAGTAAGCAGCTGGCTGCTGGTCCTTGGTACCCAATGCTGCTGGGCAAACGCCCTTGGCATTGTAATCTTGGTGAGTAGAAGCTGAAGCCAGCTTGCTAGGCACACCGGTCTTCATATCAACATCTGTTGCCCAGTTCACGAAAGAGTGAACTTTTTGAGCTGCAATCAGAGTGCCGGTATGAGCATTCCAGGTGTAAGCGAAACCGTTACGGTCATGGTGCCAAACATAGGTCTTGCCACCCTTGTCGAACAGGATTTCTTCGTTAATACCGTCATAATCCCACTCATCGTGTGGGGTCATTTGCATAGCCCATTTGGCCATACCGGTATCAAGGTCACGAGCCCAGGTGGTCATGGACCACTTGTTATCGCCAGGACGTACGTCTGGGTTCCAAACGGATGGGTTGCCGGTACCGTAGTAAACCAGATTGGTACGTGGGTCATATGGCCACCAGCCCCATACGGAACCGCCACCATGTTGCCAACCATCTTTAACAGCTTGTGGCTTGAGCCAGGTTTTTACGCCCAGATCAGATTGACCAATTTCAAGCTTGTCGTCAGGGATCCTCTTGAAGGAACCGCCTTGTTTGTTGCCGCCGTTTACATCTTCGTATACGGACAGAGCATTGTACTGAGGATTATCCTTGTTGAAGTCAGCACCAATCAGCACTTCGCTGTCTGGGCCCATGCTGTATGCACGCCATGCCAAAGAACCATCTTTCAGGTTGTAAGCGCTGATGTGGCAACGAACACCGAATTCAGCACCGGAGCAACCGGTCAGGATGAGGTCTTTTCTAACTTGAGGAGCATTGGTGTTGGTAGCGCCAACCTTAGGATCGTTAACTTTAACGTCCCAAACCTTAGCACCGGTCTTTGCATCCAGAGCAACCAGCACGCCGTCGTTTTGTTGCAACAGGATCTTGCCGTCACCGAATCCCAGACCACGGTTCACGTTGTCGCAGCACAGAACTGCTTGAACGGAAGGATCTTGCTTAGGGAAGTAAGCCCAAACGATCTTTTGGTTGTCATTCAGATCAAGTGCGTACACGTTGTTTGGGAACGCGGTGTGCACATACATCATGTTACCGATAACCAAAGGAGAACCTTCGTGGCCACGGTTTACACCGGTAGCGAAAGTCCATGCTGCCTTCAGGTTCTTGACGTTGTCTTTCTTGATTTGGGTCAAACCGCTGTAACCTTGATTGGTGTAATCATGGCGTGGATCTGCCCAGTTGTTTTGATCTTTCATTGCGGCTTCGTGGTCAGCAGCAGCCATTGCAACCATAGGCATAGCTATGGTCATACTTGCTGCAATACCAAGGGCCAACTTGATTTTGTTAATCTCCATGTTGAATCTCCGTAGTGATTTACTTACTAAGGGTTTTAGAGAAGCCTCCCTTTTCGTTCCGAGCTACCTTATAAAAAACTTGTAAGACAATATCGAAGAAAAGTTCGACTCCGCTGCAATTTGTATTTGCAGCTAACGAGATACTAGAGCAGTCATTATCGAATTGCAATACTCATTTACAAATTTATTTACATGTTCGAACGAGTGGCTTGCGATGTTATGATGAAAGTAATTGAAAGCACTCTAAAAACCCGTTAAACGAGCCGCTGAATGCCCCATGTCACACCTTGTAAATAACCCGCTTTTTCCTGAATTGGAGCCCTATCACACCGGATTTTTGACAGTTTCGGTAACACATTCTATTTATTATGAGGAATGTGGAAATCCGGACGGCGTGCCTGTCGTGGTGTTGCATGGTGGGCCCGGTAGTGGTTGTAACCCCGGACAACGGCGTTTTTTTGATCCCGCATACTATCGTATCGTACTTTTTGATCAGCGCGGTTCAGGTCGAAGTTTGCCGCAGGGCAGTATAGAAGACAATACCACCCAGCACTTGGCTGATGACATGGAGCGTTTACGAGAACACCTCGATGTTCAGCAATGGCTGATATTCGGCGGTTCGTGGGGAAGCACTTTGGCGTTGTTTTACGCATCTATATATATAGAGCGTGTTAAAGGGTTGCTGCTTAGAGGAGTTTTTTTGGCCAGTCCGGCCGAAATTAACTGGTTTTTATATGATGTGAGGCGGTTTTTTCCGGATGATTGGGAAGACTTTGTTGCGCTTTTGTCGGCAACAGAAAAAGAGAATATCCTGGATGCCTACAGCCAGCGAATATTCGAAGCGCAAGAGTCGGAAGCGGTTGCTGCCGCAAAAAGGTGGAATGCTTTTGAGTCGGCCATCATGCGACTCATTCCGGATTCGCCTTCACCCGCTTCTAATGACATGATTGTGTCAAGACTAAGGGTACATTTACACTATCTGATCAACAACTGTTTTCTCTCTCAGCCTTTGCTCAATCAAATAGACAAGTTGCGCCACATTCCAACCATCATTGTGCACGGTCGTTACGACATGGTGTGTCCTGTTCAAACCGCTTTTAGTTTGCACCGAGCCTGGCCTGAGGCTGATTTTCATATTGTGGCGGATGCAGGCCATGCCGCGACCGAACCTGGTACTCAATCCGTACTGCTTGCAGCGACGGAACGCCTCAAGCATCTCATTTTGTAAGCAGTCATGCCGGTAAAGAAAACGCATAAAGTTCGACAACTGGCTACAGATGCCATCGCTACGGTATATGCATCCAAAGCCGCGATCGACAGACATCGCTACAGCACTCCGTTATTCGTATTGCGTCAGGCGTTAAGTGCTTTCGATCGACATAACGGTTTTGGCATCGCCGCATCACTGTCGTTTTATGCCATGTTCGCCATGATCCCGATGGCGCTACTGATTTTTTTTCTGCTCAGCCATTTCGTCGTTTCATCAAGCTACGCAATTACCAAGCTAACAATTCTGGTTGGTCATCTGGTGCCCAAGTACAGTCACCGCATCATGATCGAGGTGTTCAACATCTCGAGGCAAAAAGCCATTTGGGGTGTGTTTGGCATGTTTGGCTTGTTATGGGTGAGTACCCCGCTGGCCGGGGCATTACGCAACGCGTTTTTCACCATCGCAGGCGTTTCCGAATCGCGCACCTTCCTGCGTCGCAATGTGGAAGATGTGTTTGGTGTGCTGGGCATCCTCTCATTGTTTTTTCTTTTTTCATTCAGCGGCTTGATGCTGGAAAAAATGATCGGCGAGGTCAGTGATCTGCCCTGGTTCGCTGTTGGGCTTAACTGGTTGGGTTCGCTGATTGCAAGCGCTGTGCTCATGACATTGCTGTCGCGCACGTTTTACCCGGGTAAAGTGCGCTGGGGTCATTTGTTTCTGGGTTCACTTGCCACCGCAGCTTTGTGGAGCGCCATGCGACCGGCATTCGGGCTGTTCTTGGTCATCAACCACTCATATGGCACTGTATTTGGGGGGATGAAAAACCTGTTTCTGTCCATTGGCTGGCTGTACTTCTGTTTTGCCGTATTGCTGCTGGGGATAGAGATCATTGCGGCATTGAACAAACGCCAGGTGTTGATGCTTAGAGGTCTGTTTTTGGGAATGCCGACCGATACTGATCGTTATTTTGAAAAGCTCATGCATCAATTCGGGCGGGTGTATCAAAAAGGAGAAGCCATTTTTCGCAATGGAGGCACCGAGCGCGATATGTTCTATGTTTTGTCCGGTAAAGTGGTCGTGCAAAATGCAGAGAGAGTGTTACGAACCGCGGAGGCAGGCAGTTATTTTGGCGAAATGTCATTTTTGACGGGTGAGGTGCGCACCGCAGATGCCTATGCAGTGGAGGATGACACGCGGTTGGTTGCAATCAGTCCTGAAAACCTGGAAATGCTGCTGATACATGAGCCTAAAGTTGCAATCGAATTTCTGAAGCAGATGGCGCAACGGCTGCAAGATGTTAATCTGTTGCGCCGCGAGAGACCCGACTGAATGGATTCGGTAAAGGTCAACTTAACCTGCTGGAAGTGTTTTACAATGACTTGTGTCGGCTTTCGTATCGGGATGATAAACGCCCACCTGCCGTCCTCTGTTAATTAGAAGTTAAAAGCTGGACTGCTATGCCTATCGCTACCAAAGGTGACGATGAGCTTGCGATAAAAGCTTGCGACAAAAGGGGGATTAGGATGTCGTTTGAACATGGTGAAAGTAATCCAGGTATTCTTGGCGATCCGATCGCCCTGATTATCGATGATGAATTTACCAGCAGAGTCATCCTCAACAAGATCGTCAGCTCCATTCATCCCAGCATCACCGTAGAAACTTTCTCCAACCCTGTTGCCGCCATGGACTGGGTCAAATTGAATTTGCCCGACCTTATTGTGGTGGATTACATGATGAGCGCGATATCGGGTATCGAGTTAGTCAAACAGATAAGACGCATCCCGCACCTGATTGATGTGCCTATCGTGTTCGTCACTGCCAACGAAGAGCGTGACATGAGGCATCAGGCACTGGCTGAGGGCGCGACGGACTTCATACTCAAGCCTATAGAGCCATACGAATGTCAGACACGTTGCCGAAATCTTCTGTCCATGCGTATCTACCAGAGGGTCATATTGGAAAGGGCGCACTCTCTGGAGCTAGCTATCTCAATTGCCACGCAACCAATTATTGAGAGAGAACATGAAACACTTTTAAGGCTGGCAAAAGCCGGAGAATTCCGCAATGCAGAGACCGATAACCGGGTGCCGCGCATGGCCAAATATTCCGGCCTTATTGCAATAGGGATGGGACTGAGTCCTGAACACTGTAACCTGATCGAATTTGCTGCCCCGATGCATGATATTGGCAAAATAGGTGTTCAGGATCAAATATTTTTGAAACCGGGAAAGCTTAATTTTTCCGAGTTTGAGATGATGAAGTAAGTATTTAAAGATTTCGGCAAACGGGTGACCGTAATTTGCAGCACTCGGAGCTATCACAAGATGAGATATTGCTATTTTTGATGCAAGGGTGGGCATGCTGTTACAACGTGGCTGTGAAGAAAAACGGCCTGGGAGTTATCCCAAGCCGTTTTAGTATTGCTGAACCCTCTCGGAGTCGAAACGAGTCCTATTGAATTTCTCATCTAGTGACTGGCCGCAGCCTTTCGACCTGGAGATGCAGGCGGAACATATCCGGAAATCCTGCACAGAATCCCTTCGACTGGCTTACCATCTTTGAATCTGGTCACGCTGCAATTGGATATTTCCTTCAGTGCCGAGAGGTCGGAGAGCGAGATATGCACGTCAGGAAGCGGGATCCCTGTTCCTGTCGCTATTTCAGAGTCTAATAGCTGGCCGTGCTTCTTCAGATATTGGAGTATTTGGGCGGTATGCATCTAGAATTCCTCTCGTGAAATTTCCTGGTCGGAATAAAACAGACTTCTACAGCGGAATGCCGCAGAAGCTTTTGATTCTTTGGTGGGCCCCCTCGGAGTCGAACCGAGCACCAACGGATTATGAGAACACGTAACACATTGTTATATATGTATTTATGTTGAAGATTCCTAAGAATTTTCTCCGCTGCCCGATCTTTGAAAATGCAAAAACCGAACTCAGGCCGAACTGCCGACTTTTGAAAACTTGAATTTGAAATTGCAAAGTCGATTTAATTCATCGAATTACGCCTGCGTTTATTCCGAACTGAAACCGAACTTCGAAAACCCCGCACTGTTGGAATGTTCGTCCTTCTCGGTCAGCGCATTCTTAACCGGGTTCTTGGAAGCGGGCACATAATAAGAATTGGTTGATAACAAGCAAGCCTCACGTTATCTTAATCAGCGGCAACCCTAAATTATAGACGGTTTTACAGAATTATCCAGACAATCTTCGTAATCAAAAGAATTACCATTAAATTTCGGTGAGACCAGTGGAAAGTACTATTGGGGAAAGAATTGTAAAAGCGCGACTTGTATGCGGACATCCAAATGCAGCGGCTTTCGCTCGTATGATTGGTTTTGAAAAGCAATACTTGTGGAATCTGGAAACGGATAAGGTCATAAAAGCAGACCCGGTACGTTTGGTCACACTAGCAAGGTACGCGCCCATTTCATCAAAACTAATTGACCTTGAAGTCAATGAGGCGTAACGTCGTTCCGCCTTATAAGTAATTTAATTTGGCCTTAATAGAAAGGAAGCATCATGAAGATATTATTCTTTGTTGTAGTTTTTCTATTTTCTGGTCTTACGCATGCTGACGGGGTATTGCCTGTTTCAAATCAGTCTTGCAAACAATCCTCATCTGAGTTTACCGAATCTACAAATAAAAAAGTGGTGGAACAGGGCTGCTGCTCACATCATGGTGGGGTATGTGGATGTAATGGTGGTAGAGCTGTCTGCTGCGATGGTAACTTCAGCCCTTCGTGCGGATGTCACGCCGACGATATAAAGCAGTTTCTTAAATTTAACGAAGCTGAACAACCCAAATCATAATTTTGAAGTGTAGTTAATGGTATTGCCAGGATACCGAAAATTAGGGGAGCTATTCAATGAAGAACAAAGCCGTTTTCTTATTCCTAATAACTTTAACGCTAGTTTTTTCCAGCATAGGTGAAGCTGCAAATCGTAAGGGCAGTCATCGTGTTGGAGGTACGAATAGCCATGGTAAAGGTAGTCATTACGTAGGGGGGCATAAGTAGGGAATGTACCCACTCAAGAATGACAAGTGTGGTCCTAAGTTTTGCGAAAGGAAATGTAAAGAATTTACCTTTAGTGGGGAGATGATTCCGGGTAATTCAGCTTAATTGGAGCTGTTACCACTCCTATTTTAATTAGATTTGACCTGTTACACACTTTAGAACGAATTCTTCAAATGGATCTTTATCTCCATCACGGTATTTGCTAATTAAGTCTGAATAAGGTGGATCAGGCGGCCTATCATTCATAGGCCATTTTTTTGGCCAAATACCATAACGACCAAGTATCGCCCAAATTATATATCTTGCGATATGTCCATTCCCATTTGCATAAGGATGAACTCTTAAAAACTCAACAAAAATCCGACAAGCAAATGAGACTAAAAAATAAACTTTGTCTTCCTCGGAGAGTGTTTCGGCAGGCACGTTATCTGCAATATCTAAAGCTCTTAATCCTTCTTCAAGAACCTGCGCCAAGTTTTGTATGTCCAGATTTACATGAGGGCACTTCGAACCTACACGAATGTCACTTGGGATAGTTACTTCGTAAAATTTTAGGCAAGTATGATTACTTCCCCGATAATTTCCTGCAAAATAAGGAACATCTGGAGGTGTAAGTTGTGTGAATAGAAACAAATGAATGTCTCTAGTATCTGACGGTATCCTGCGGTTCAGGGGGTTGCTGCGAAGGTTTACTAGAGCACTTTTACAACGAGTGGGCAGGACATTATAATTTGCGTGCTGGGTATATTCCCAATTGTTAGGGCAGTTGATAACTCGCATATTTCATATTAGTCAGCAATATGACTTGTATCACGCACCAAAATATCAGCCCACGCTTCTACATCAGCTACTTCTGTAGCCGTTTCTCTGACTACTTGCCTTGCAAGATTTCGTATATTGTCTGATGGAATAAGCGAAATTCCCGATTTAATTGAAGCAATAAAACTTTCAGTATCTGATAACTTGTAATTATACTTTTCCAGTAATAAATTACTGTCTACATTTGTGTCTGTCCCAAACCCTGCGGAAATATGAGTAATTACAGCTTGCAGAAAAGATTGATTCTTGTCTGCTAAATTAAGCCATTCAATGAGATCGGAGTTAATCCCCGGATGGGTATCAACTATATATAAAGACGATTTGGAGCGAATCATGGCTTGTGCTAGAAATGGATCATTCTCTATTCGTTTGGCCTGAATCATGGCGTCGGAATATTCTCTAATATATCCAGTGTCTGAGATATTTAACTGAGTGTTATTTAGCATTTTCGATATACCTCTCTAACTTAGTTACGAGCATACCTACATGTTCTTGGATTTTCGGCCAGTTTTTAACCCCAGATAGAATTTGATCTGGGCTACTGATATCTTTGTTAAAATTTGTCGATACTATTAAGGCTTCTCGACCGCTTTCTGACTTTGTAGGTTTGGTATCCATTCTTAATCTACCATCTTCGAAATCTTTGGACATATATACACCAAACCTTGCCCCTTTATCCTTAAAATCATCAGCTAAAGGATTGTCTGCAGAGACGCATAAAGAGCGGAAAAATTCACCACAATCGGACTTAGATTTATGACTTAATAGGAAATTGAAATTGAACCCATATGCTGTATAGGGAGTATGGGGTAAGGTATTAACAATGCCAGATATAATTCTAGTGAATATTGCACCACTATTTTCTGACACGCCAATGCTTGTTATTTGAATTCTATCTGGCAATATCAGCAAATCATAACTCGGGTTTCTGACGTTCACCGCCACGGGACTGAAATAGCTTTCAGGACCAAATTCATCTTGAGTAATAATATTATTATTAAGCAGCCAGATTTGTTGGAAAATACTTAGATTTAGCTGATTAGCTATTAATACTACATTGGCACTAGGGTGCTCAATCATGATGGTTATATGGCACTACAATTTTTAAACACAATAAATCCCCAAAAATAATCGCAACTTTCTCATATAGTGTACCAATAAAATCATTACGAATACTACGCAAAAAATTAAAATGATGAGAACACTTATCAAGAATTGCTAATATTTGAAAAGAAGTAAACGTAGGGAAAATTTCTGAGCTCTGCTAGCAAGATCAATATTCTGGTAAGTGATAACAAAGACGCACATTAATTTCTTGTTTCAATTGCTGCTTGTTCATGCTCTCCCTAACCTCCCGCATTCCCCTCCTCAAAAGATTAACGGCCTAGAATATCCTAAGCCGTTTAAATCTTTTGGTGGGCCCCCTCGGAGTCGAACCGAGCACCAACGGATTATGAGAACACGTAACACATTATTTTATATGTGTTTATGCTGAAGATTCCTAAGGGATTTCCCCGCTGACCGATCTTCCAAAATGCAAAAACCGAACCTAGGCCGAACCGTCGACTTTTGAAATCTTGCATTTGTAATTCCAAAATCCAATGAAATCAATCAATTATACCCTAATTTATTCCGAACTGAAACCGAACTTTGAAAAAAATGGGCTGCTACTGAGGTATGAATTCAACTACTTCCTTTTTATATGCTTATGGCGATGACCGATGGTAATGGTTGCGCCATCAATAGCGCTCTTTATCTTAAATGCTCTGAGCCAGTCACCCATGCGTCTCACGGGCTCTCTGCCCATATCGCGTTCCATCTCGCGAATGCTTGCTTTATCGAGATACATCATCACACGACCAGTTCCGACATGCTCTTCATGACCGTATAGATCTAGTAGTTGATCAATAAAAGGTGGAATTCCACGTTGTTGTGAACGCACTGCTGAATGTTTTGTAGTCATGATTTCTCCTATAGTTCAGCAAGTAAATCATCTAGACCCGCAGCATAAGTTGAAGCTGCCGGATGCCCAGGAATTTGCCAATCAGGAATGTATGTATTGAGGCCATAGAGGTCAGTGTTCTTAAGTTCTTTATCTTCAAAAATGATCGTGTACAGATTGGTTGAAGGGTAAACATTTCCTTCAAAGCTTTTTTGAACTCTGATGGAATTACCGCTTTCTGGCTCTGTATAGTCAACCAACTCATCTTCATTACATAGTTCTATACCGCATCGGACAGCCCAAAATGGATTTATCTCCTGTTCGAGCGGGTAAAAGCTATTATGGAAAAATGGGCCTTCATGCTTATATGCTTCCCATACGTATCTACGCCAATTTTCTTCATTCAAGAAAAACAGCCGATCAATAAGTTTTGATGATGCAGCTAGTACAAGAAACAATCTATTAAAAAACGAATCACGATTAATACGCTTGCGAGAACAGATAGCGTTAAGCCGATCGACCAGTTCTGAATCCAGAGTGAGACTCACCAATTTGCGATCCAAAATATCTAGCCTATTGGATATGAAGTTTAGAGCATCTTTTGAATTAGGAATCGAAACCTCAGACTCCAGCATGGCAATCTCAATTTCTAGAACCTTCGAAAGGTAGGCATCTCTACGCAAACAGGCAGCATCGACCTTCTTGTCTAGCTTCTCTAAAATCGGACGCCATATTTTTGTGGAAATCTTTTTAGCTTCACTCATTTCAACACTCCTTTTGTGTGAGTGAGTGCAGTATATTTTTCAATAATTCATTTGTCAATAGCAAATGACGTGTTTAAATATTCCATTTCCTTTATTGATTTGCTTCGGCGCACTCGAACTTTGAAAAAAAAGCCACCAAGGGGGTGACCCAAGGTGGCTCATAGTCATGCGTTTGGAGTTTCGGATGGGGACGGTATCCCCGCGCCAAAACCTCCACGTATGGATGTGACATGGGGGCGAGGTGGCGGTCATTGCTGGCAAGTCTGGCTGGCTCATTCTTTCCAGATCGAGTGCACTGATCACCCTCTCCCGAATTGCGCTGATATTGCGATGATCACTGTTGTAGCGCTCAAGTTCCTGTTCTTCGGTTGCCGATAGCCACCATATTTCGCCCTTCTCCAGATCAACCAATATCTGGGCGAATAACTGCTGCATGTCGATGCCATGCGCATAGTCAATCTTGGTAACAGGTAAAGTCCACCAGCGCGAATTGCCAGTATGATCTATCAGGAAGTTGTTCTCATTTACTGTCGCACAGAAAACAGTTCTTCTCGGATATTCGGAATCGGTTCTTCCGTAGGGCTTTCTTACCTTATCCCGGTCACTTGTGAGAAAACCCTTCAGCCGAGCGATGTCCTTCCTGAAGCTACTGTCCAGCTCACCTATCTCGACAATCCAGTGACTAATTGCAGTCAATAGTGTGTCCTTGTTCGCAGCATCAAGGTGATGGTCAAGCTTCACGAAACTTTCTCGCAGAAATGGATCGGGCACTAATGCACTAACCCAAGCTGTCTTGCCGATGGACTGTGGACCTTGCAGGGTCAGTACCCCCCGAGACCTAAAGCCGTTTTTCTTTATGGCAGCAACAGCACTAATCAACCACCGATACATCAGCAATTCCTTTAGGTACTCAGGAAAGCCATCACGAACTTGTAGAGTGGCATAGAAGGCTTCTAGCCGATCAACCCCATCCCATTGCTTCCTAGCGATCCACTCCGCAACAGGATCGATTGGATTTCTATCGCCAATCACTTCCACGTAGCTTGGCACTAATCCTGTAGGTATCCTGTTTAGCGCTGCCAGACTGATGATTTGGGTCATTGCTACACTGTCAGCATTATCCTGGATTCCATATTGCCCCGGCATCAGAACAGCGACAAGCGTACCTCCAAAGTAAGCGCCAAGAATGGAGGAAATAATGATCAGAACTCCTGGAATTCGATTTTTTGCAGTTATTGCGATAGCGCCAAAGATGATAGTCAGAAAACAGAAAAATATTCCTCCCCATCCAAGTCCAATAACACTACTAGCACCATCGGCTTTGATAGCCGCCCCCAGTCCTCCGAAAAGTAAAGTTATAGCTGCTGCTCCTAGGCCAAGAATGCCAGCTATTAAAGCTATGATGCCTCCAGACTTTTCCATATGTGCCTTTCTAAGAAGTTGAATTATTTTTAACACGTTTTTGGCTTTGATGCTAAGTATTCCTTAGTATCGCGTCAACAAGAATACTAAGAATCTCTGAGCCTGGTACTTTGGATCAGAGGTTTGATGGACGACATTTCGGTTATTTCAAAACGATTGCGTGAAGCGCGGCTTGCTGCTGGTATGTCACAGAAGAAACTGGGTATTGCAGCCGGTATAGATGAATTTTCAGCCAGTCCTCGTATTAACCAGTACGAGAGGGGCAAACACGTTCCAGATTTCTTGATTGCTGAAAGGTTAGCGACTGTCCTCAATGTTCCAACACCATACCTATTCACCAGAGACGATGAATTGGCAAAACTGATCTTGCTATATGGTCAACTTAATGTGGCTACAAAGGGACGGCTACTTGAGATGGCCGTTAGCATTAAAAGTAAAACTTAGGTGATGCCACTGGGCATGGAGTAACCCCCAAGCTCTTGGAGAACTAAGGCATCACCATCAGAAGGAATAGGCCCAAAGCGAATACGAATTGGTTTGCCTGTATTGTAAGGATCATGCTGGGAAAAAACTAAATCTGGACCTTCGCCGTTGCCAGGGGAACTCAAATCATTGTTCTCCCAATCGGCGTGATAGTAGCTCCCCAAAAGTGCCTCACCCGAGGGAAGTACTATATACATTAGTAGACTACGCTCTTGACGCTCGCAAAAAGCTTTCTCAACGAATTCTTGAGACTCCCATGTGAACCCAAATTCAACATATGTAGCTCCACCGGTTGGTGCGGCCTCGATCCACGTTACATTCTTGGTACCTGAATCGGATGTCTTCGATAGATAGTCGGTTGGAAATCCCAGCCATGCAACTCGGGAAATTCTCCCCTCACCAGTTGCAGGCGTTGCCATTCTTTTCCATTTAAACATAGCACGGTCGGTCAAAGAATTAGGGGTACCATGTTCATTGGTGAATGCACTCCGGCAGATTCCAGATTTATGGAAACTGTACTTCTCAATCCCTCCCATCCTGCTTGTTGCAAGATAGACATCGCCGTGACGAGTCGCCCAAAGCCTCCAAACACACGATACCTGCCCTAACGAGCTTCTAATCGCGAACCGGAGGTTAATTAGATTTTTTGACATGGCAAATTCGTTAGTTATCTACGCCCATCTTTAAAAATGAAGGATAATTTTCGTCGATTGCCAATGCTCACTAATAATTCGACAATCCACTTTCCTGGGCTTGAGAAATGGAATATCCATGGCAAAATTATTTTATCGCTTTCGAAGCATTGAAAACCTAATAGGCGATGATCAGGAATTAGAAACCCAGAATATTTACTTTGCACATCCTAAGCAATTAAATGACCCAATGGAAGGCTACCGGGATGTTTATTGGCAAGGAGACTTTATTGTCTGGAAAAACTTATTCAGACATTATCTATTATGCTTGGAAAGGTTTTGCAGTTTACTAACGATAGTTGGGGAGACGCAGCCACTCACTGAAATTGAAATTCCTGTTTTTTTGTCTGAATCAGATTTTCCTACAACAAATTACAAAGCGCTATTTTCAGAAATAGTGAGTACGTTTTTTAGCAATCCGAACATAATTGCACTAATCAAAGGAATTTCTGAGCGCAGTAGTCCGGTACGCAGAGAAGAGTTATTTTTTTACCTTCGAGCGATACATCAAATTGCAATGGGGGCAATATACAAAATCCACCACAGTAATGGTCTGGCTACATATAAAGAAAACATTGATACTAGGGCAAATCAATTCCTCAGTGAGATATTGCAATTAAATTGGTTTGAAGTCTTGGAGCGTTCTGTAAAAGAGAAGAAACACCTTGATGAAGTACTAAGCGCAATTTTTGCAGTTCATAAACAAACTTCCGCACAACTCGACATTATTAACCGCTGCAACCAAGACAATGTTTCAGATTACAAAAATAGAAACTTTGTAATTTCTGACTTCCCTGAGAATTATATTTCAAAACTTGAACAGTTGATTTACCCAGAATGGTACGTCGCCTGTTTTATGTCTGATTTCAGTAATTCATCAGTTTGGGGACATTATGGGAAAAATCATTCAGGTGTATGTTTAATATTCAAGGCCGATGCGGTAGGGGAAAGCTTCAATTTGAACTTGCAAACCATGACAGGAGGAAGCTGGAATAAGACTCATGGTTTCACGCCCTCGCATGGATTCATTAGTCATAAATTCGAGCAAGTTGATTATGTTAAAGGTTTTGGGGATATAGATTTTTTTAGATATCTCGGTAGATTATCGATTACCCAACTAAATGCCTCTTGGTATTTTGACGAGGGAAATAGGAGCATCTGTGCAGATGATATGTTGAGTGACGAAGAAGCGTGGCGCGCACGCTATTGGTCCAACTTTCATAGAGACATATTAATTAAGTCCGATGACTGGAAGTATGAAAAGGAATATCGTTTAATTTTGACAAGTAATTTAAGTAGTTTTTCTGATAAAAAGGATCGCCTTCTTCAGTATGATTTTCATTCATTAGAGGGACTAATATTCGGTATAAAAACCAGTCTGGAAGACAAAATCAAAATCGTGAAAATCATTGAGCGCAAATGCAAGGAATTAGGTCGAAAGGATTTTAAGTTATATCAAGCACGCTATTCACCAAAGGATAAGTGCATAGTGTCCGACGAGATGAAGCTAATAAAATTTGATTAGCTGCAGAAGTGGCATGGATAAGAAAAAGGCCAACATCTCTGTCAGCCTTTGATTCTTTGGTGGGCCCCCTCGGAGTCGAACCGAGCACCAACGGATTATGAGTCCGCTGCTCTAACCAGGCATGAGCTAGGGGCCCGAAAAGCTATTACTCGCTGTCGCTCCCGAGGAAGCTGCGCAATTTGTCAGAGCGCGTTGGATGACGCAGTTTACGCAATGCTTTGGCTTCGATCTGGCGTATGCGTTCACGGGTGACATCGAACTGTTTGCCCACTTCTTCCAGTGTATGGTCAGTGTTCATCTCTATGCCGAAACGCATACGCAACACTTTGGCTTCTCGCGGCGTCAGCGAATCCAGAATTTCTTTGGTGACTTCACGCAAACCTGCATAGATAGCGGCATCTACCGGCGCCATCGTGGCCTGGTCTTCAATAAAGTCGCCCAGATGCGAATCGTCATCGTCACCAATAGGCGTTTCCATGGAAATCGGCTCTTTGGAGATCTTGAGGATCTTGCGTATCTTGTCCTCAGGAATCTCCATTTTCTCTGCCAGCGTAGCTGGATCAGGTTCCTGGCCGGTTTCTTGCAGAATCTGGCGGCTGATACGATTCATCTTGTTGATGGTTTCTATCATGTGCACCGGAATACGGATGGTGCGCGCCTGGTCAGCAATGGAGCGGGTAATGGCCTGACGTATCCACCAGGTGGCATAGGTCGAAAACTTGTAGCCGCGTCTGTATTCGAATTTATCTACCGCTTTCATCAAACCGATATTGCCTTCCTGAATCAGATCCAGAAATTGCAGACCGCGGTTGGTATATTTTTTTGCGATGGAAATCACCAAACGCAGATTGGCCTCAATCATCTCGCGCTTGGCACGACGTGCACGGGCTTCGCCGGTGGACATCTGCTTGTTGATCTCTTTCAGTTCCTTGATTGGTATGCCGACCTTGGCTTGCAGGTTGATCAGTCGTTGTTGCTGATCGATAATGGAGTGGCGGAAACGTTCCAGCTTGATACTGTAAGGTTTGCCGGCAGCGATTTCGCCAGCCAGCCACTCCAGATTGCTCTCGTTGCCGGGGAATGCTTTGATGAAATGCGCGCGCGGCATACCAGCCTTATTCACGCAGAAACTCATAATGTTGCGTTCATGGCTGCGCAATTCTTCCACGATACTGCGCAGGCCGTCGCACAAAGCTTCTACCTGCTTGGCAGAAAAGCGGAAAGCCATCAGCTCTTCAAGAATCGCTTCCTGATGCTTTTTGTAGTCCTTATGCTGGGAGTCGTTCTTTTCCAGCACTTTGATCATTTTGGCGTAAGACTGACGGATGACCGCAAAGCGTTCCAGTACCTGCTTTTTCAGCTCGGCTAGCGCGGCGGCAGAAACGGCGGCTGCTTTAGCACCATCTTCGTCCGACTCTTCTTCATCTTCGGCGTCTTCGTCGGGTTCATCGTCGTCAGCCATGACCGGTTCGTCTAAGGGAGCATCTGCATCTATCAGGCCGTCAACCAGTTCGTCTGCACGGATCTCGTCCGTTTCAAGCTTGTCTACCAATGCCAGCAGGTCGGCAATGGTGCTTGGACAGGCGGAAATGGCCTGAACCATGTGCTTGAGGCCATCTTCGATACGCTTGGCGATTTCAATCTCGCCCTCGCGGGTAAGCAGGTCTACCGTCCCCATTTCGCGCATGTACATGCGCACCGGGTCGGTGGTACGGCCAAATTCCGAATCTACCGTGGAAAGCGCCTGCTCGGCTTCTTCCACCGCATCTTCATCGGTGACAGCGGCTGGCGCGTCAGACATGAGCAGCACTTCCGCATCCGGGGCTTCTTCATACACCTGGATACCCATGTCGCTGATCATGCCGATAATGCTGTCGATCTGCTCCGGGTCCTGAACGTCATCCGGTAGATGGTCGTTGATTTCGGCGTAGGTCAGATAGCTACGCTCCTTGCCCAGTGCGATGAGATTCTTGAGGCGCGTACGACGCGCATCCAGATCATTGGCAAGCAAGACTTCAGGTTTATCGTTTGGTTTGTCGTTTTGGTCGTCGTGGGCCATAGGGCGATTCCGATTCTGGGCTAGCGCTGGGTTGAGCGGAAAACCTTGAATTATATCACAAGCTAAGATGAGTTTTTGGGCAACACTGCTTTACGATAGAGTTGCAGTATCTCGCGCTGCTCTGCCGTAAGTGCTTGCGGCCCTCGTTCCTGAGCCAGCGCTAATATCTTCTTCACTTCATCCTGCTGGCTGGCGCCGATCAACTGACGTAAGGCGCCATCAAATTCCAATGCCACGTCAAACTCTTCATCTTCCCAGCTCAGCAGCTCGCCGGATAATTCGCTTAACAACTGTTCGTTGATTACTCCATGCAGACTTTGCAACAAGGTCGCGGCGTTGATCAGTGGGTTAGCATCCACCAATTCAATAATGCGTGCCAATGCCTCGAACTCTGCGCCGCCTTTTGGCAGGCGTGCTAAATCAAGTTGCATCGCCAGATCCGGCTTTATCAATAATAATTGTAACAGCTTGCGCGATAATGTCGGCGCGCGGCGCGGCGCTTTTGCCTGAACTTTGCGTGGTGCAGAGGGCGCTTCCAGTTGGAGCAATGACTCCACTTCAACTTGAGTAATCCCGGCAAGTTCCGCCACGCGTTTACGTAGCATCAGATTCATTTTCGGGGCTTGCAACTGCTGCAGTATTGGCTTGGCGTCATCCAGAAAGCGCACGCGTCCTTCTGGGGTGCCCATGTCATGGTGGCTGGATAATTCCTGCATCAAGTAAGCGGAAAGAGGCAGGGCAGCTTTTGCCTCACTCTCGAATCGTTCGCGCCCGAACTCGCGCACGTAACTGTCCGGGTCGTGTTCTGCCGGCAAAAAAAGGAAAGACAGCTTGAGTTTGTCGGTAAGCACCGGCAGTGCATTGATGGCGGCACGCCATGCGGCTTTGCGCCCTGCAGCATCACCATCAAAACAGAAAATGATGTCGTCGGTCTGCCGCATCAGTTTGGCAATATGTTGCGGGGTGGTCGCGGTACCCAGCGTGGCCACTGCATACTCGATACCGCTCTGCGCCAGCGCCACGACATCCATATAGCCTTCCACCACCACCACGCAACCTTTGGTACGAATGGCTTGCCGCGCCAGAAACAGGCCGTATAACTCCTGTCCTTTCTGGAACAAAGGGGTCTCCGGCGAGTTCAGGTATTTGGGGCCTTCTCCGTTTTCGGAACTCAACACGCGCCCGCCAAAACCGATGACCTGGCCGCGTTGATCGTGTATGGGGAACATCACTCGATCCCTGAATTGGTCGTAATAACGGCCTTCTTCACTTTTTTTGGTCAACCCCAGAGTTGTAAGTGCGGAATTTTCGTAATCGGAAAATACCGCACGCAGGTTCTGCCAGCCGGAAGGTGCATAACCCATTTGAAAGCGTGCGGCTATTTCCCCGGATAAACCACGCCCTTTCAGATAAGTGATGGCGGTGTCGGATTTTTTCAGTTCCGCGCGGTAATAAGCCAAAGCTTGCTGCATCAGCTCGTATTGGCTGGCGGCAGGACGTGGAGCTTGCGGTGAGTCGCGTTCAACTTGCGGCACTTTAACCCCGGCTCTCTTGGCCAGGTCTTCAACGGCTTCTACAAAGGTCAGCCCTTGATATTCCATCAAGAAGCCGATAGCGGTTCCATGTGCTCCGCAACCGAAACAGTGATAGAACTGCTTGGTGGGGCTTACCGTGAAAGAAGGTGTTTTTTCACCGTGGAACGGGCAGCAGGCAATGTGGTTGGCCCCGGCCTTTTTCAGTGGCACGGCAGCATCGATCACGTCAACGATGTCGACGCGGTTCAAGAGTTCCTGGATGAATTGCTCTGGGATCAAAGTATAGGAATTATGGCGTAAAAAAAGGAGCTTGCGCTCCCTAATCTAGTAACTTGCTCATTTTAAAACTTAAATCTAACCGAGGCGGGTTTTGATTTGGCCGGAAACCTTGCCCATATCCGCCCGTCCGACGATTTGCGGTTTCACCAAGCCCATCACCTTGCCCATATCTTTCACACCGGCTGCGCCGGTGTCGGCGATCACCTTTTCGATAATGGCGGCGATCTCGGCTTCGGTCAGTGCCTGTGGCAGATATCCACTCAGCACTTGTACTTCAAACTTCTCTACATCCGCCAGATCGGTGCGTTTGGCTGCTTCGTACTGGCTGATGGAATCGCGGCGTTGCTTGAGCATCTTTTCAATGATCTCGATCACCTGCGTGTCATCTAGTTCGATGCGTTCATCCACTTCGCGCTGCTTCATCGCGGACAGCAGCAAACGGATAGCCGAAAGCCGCGCGCTATCCTTAGCGCGCATGGCAGTCTTCATATCTTCGCTAATCTGTAAACGCAGCGACACGGGGTGTAACTACAACAGCCGGGGGGAATTAATACAGCTTTGGAGGCAGAGTCTGGTTGCGCAGACGGCGATGGGTGCGCTTTACAGCAGCAGCAGCCTTACGCTTGCGTTCCCAGGTGGGCTTCTCGTAAAATTCGCGGGCACGTAGTTCGGTCAACAGACCGGTCTTCTCTATAATGCGCTTGAAACGGCGCAGGGCAACGTCAAACGGTTCGTTCTCTTTTACACGTACATTAGACATGGAAAATAGTTCTCCTTAAAGGGAATTCGGAAAAAGGGTGCTATTCTAATGAGCTAACTGCTTTTAATCAATCACAATCAATCAATATCCCTCATATTTTCAATGCTAGTTCTTGGAATAGAATCTTCCTGCGACGAAACCGGCATCGCCTTGTACGACACACAGCGCGGCTTGCTGGCGCACGCGCTGCATTCGCAAGTCAAAATGCATGCGGAGTATGGTGGTGTGGTGCCGGAGCTTGCTTCGCGTGATCATATCCGCCGCGCACTGCCGCTGACCAACAAAGTGCTGGCCGATGCCAACGCCAAACTGAGCGACATCGAAGCCATCGCCTATACCCAGGGCCCCGGTCTGGCTGGGGCGTTGCTGGTGGGTGCCAGCATCGCCGAGGCGCTGGCGTTTGCCCTCAATGTCCCCACATTGGGCGTACATCACCTGGAAGGCCACCTGCTTTCACCATTGCTGGAAGATAACCCGCCTGCGTTTCCCTTTGTCGCGTTACTGGTTTCCGGCGGGCATACACAACTGATGCGTGTGAGTGGCATCGGCGATTACGAATTGCTGGGCGACACGCTGGATGACGCTGCGGGCGAAGCTTTTGATAAAACCGCCAAACTGCTGGGGCTGGATTATCCAGGAGGGGCGGCATTGTCCAAACTTGCAGGCCAGGGCAAGCCCCACTTCAAGCTGCCGCGCCCCATGCTCAAGAGCGGCGATCTGAATTTCAGTTTCAGCGGACTGAAGACCGCAGTGCTCACGCTGGTAAAAAAGCATCAGCCGCCGGGTGAACAAATGCCTGAACAAACTCGCGCCGATATCGCCTATGCCTTTCAGGAAGCCATCGTGGAAGTGCTGACGGCCAAATGTGCCAGCGCACTCAAACAGACCGGCCTCAAAAGCCTAATCGTTTCAGGTGGGGTGGGGGCCAACCGGCAGCTACGTGAAAGTATGAACCAGACTGCGGCAAAGCAAGGCTGGAACGTCGCTTATCCGCGCCTGGAATTCTGTACCGACAATGGTGCCATGATCGCTTTTGCCGGAGCCATGCGCATGAAGCATACCCAGGCCGGAGACCATGCTTTCACCATCAAGGCACGCTGGGACCTGGCCGAACTGACTGTGCCTGAATAGTTACTTGGCTTTACCAAACGCAGGCTCTTCGCCCTTCACTAATCTCTGGATGTTGGCTTTGTGTCGCCAGATCAGCACCACCGCGATGGCCGTATATGCCAGCACCTGTGCATCCCAACCCAGTATCAGCCCCGCATAAAGTACACTGGAAACACCGGCCACAATCGCCGCCAGCGAAGAGATACGCCAAATGGCGAATACCACGATCCATGTGGCGAACACACATAAAGCGGCCGGCGCAGAAAATGCCAGCAGGATACCGAACGCAGTCGCCACGCCCTTGCCACCTTTGAAGCCATGTAAGCATGGATAGAGATGGCCCAGGAAAACCGCGGCGGCGATGGCATCCACCCACATAAGCGCCAAACCCATATGCAGCGCAAGCCAAACTGGCAGCCAGCCTTTGGCCGCATCACCGAACAAGGTCAGCGCTGCTGCCAGCTTCTTGCCGCTACGCAACACATTGGTCGCCCCCGGGTTGCCGGAGCCATAGCTGTGCGGGTCAGGCAAGCCAAAGACTTTGCTCATCACCACCCCGAACGAGATGGATCCTATTAAATAAGCCGCAACAACGAACACCAGTATGAAAATCAATGAACTCATAAAGAATGGATTAGAATCTAAAAAAACAGGATTCTAGCGTACAACAAAGCATGGACATCATTTTCTTGCAGGAAGTCAAAGTACAAACCCATCTAGGCGTGCCGGAGTGGGAGCGCGCGACTCCACAAACCGTTATCCTCGATATCGAAGTCGCCATGCCGCATTCGCGCGCATGCCAAACCGATGCTATTGTCGATACTCTGGATTATGGCGACATCGTCACCCGCATACGCCACACCCTGTCAGAGAAAAGTTTTCATCTGGTAGAAGCGCTGGCTGAGCATGTGTGCCAGTTGATACTTAATGAATTCGGCGCGCCTTGGGTAAAAGTCAAAGTCGCCAAGCCCGCTGTGTTGCCGGGGCTGAAAGCGTTGGGCGTGGTGATTGAGCGTACAAAAGACTGACGATTATTAACCTCGCGGATGATGCATTGCGTGTAACGACTTCAAACGTTCTCGTGCCACATGGGTATAGATCTGCGTCGTTGAGATATCCGCATGTCCCAGCAGCATCTGCACCACCCGCAAATCTGCCCCATGATTGAGTAAATGCGTGGCGAAGGCATGGCGCAGCACATGCGGCGACAGGTGTTTTTGTATCCCCGCCAGTTTGGCGTGACGTTTGATCAGGTACCAGAATGCCTGGCGCGTCATGGCACCGCCTCGTTGGGTGACGAACATGCTGTCCGATACCTGGCCATCCAGTATCTGCGGGCGTGCTTCTTTTATATAGCGCGCGATCCAGTCCAGAGACTCTTCACCTAACGGCACGAGTCTAGTCTTGCTGCCTTTGCCGGTGGCGCGCACCACGCCTTCATTCAAGCTCACTTCGGCGACCTTGATGTTGACCAGCTCCGAGACGCGCAAGCCGGTGGCATAGAGCATTTCCAGCATTGCACGGTCTCTCAGCCCCAGCATCTCATTTTGATCCGGCTGGTTGAGCAGGGCTTCCACTTCCTCCTCGGTCAGGCTTTTTGGCAGGCTGCGCGGCAGTTTGGGAGAATCGAGCTGTAGCGTGGGGTCTTCGCTGATCAGGTTTTCGCGTAACAGATACCGGTAGAAACGGCGCAAGCTGGCGATCAGACGGCCTATGCTGCGTGGTTTGGAATGAGGATTTTTGTAGGCGAGATAGCCTTCAAGATCGGTGCGGGTGACGGTGATCATTTCACTACCGTGTTTTTCCAGCCACTCGGCAAACTGGCTCAGGTCGCGTCTGTAACTTTCCAGTGTGTTTCTTGCCAGGCCTTCTTCCAGCCACAGGCGGTCGGCGAACTCATCGAGCAGGCCCTGGTGCGATTCTTTCATAATGCTATTTACAGGGCGCCTTCGTGCGAGAGCAGCCAGCGTTTTATATGCAGTGCATAGTTCCGCATGCCCTGCATGAAGCCGCCGATACCGTTGCTGGCGACCACGCGATGGCAGGGAATGATTAGCGGGATCCTGTTTGCTCCACAGGCATTGGCGACCGCACGCGGGCCTGACCGAATGCGCTTTGCCAGTTCGCCGTAAGTGATGGTGTGCCCCATCGGAATACGGCGTATCTCCTGCCACACGCGTTGCTGAAAGGCGGTGCCATGGGCAATGAGGTCAACATCCAGAGCTTGTGACGGCTGCTGCAGATAGTCATTCAATATTCGGCATATGTGGTGGGCGAAGGCATTCGCGGGTGCGATGACAGGGGCATCATGCGGCAGGAAATCGATGCCCAGCAGCGCACTATTGCTGCAGCGTATGCCCAGGGAGATGGCAGAAAAGGGCATGCAGGCCTGATATTCAACCTCAGTATTCATATCAATATACTAGCCCCTTGCCAGCATAAGCACCAGACCATACTCATGATATTCACCAGCCTTCATTCATGGCTAAGGTCAATATTTATGCAAACCAGAGGTCTATAGTGTGAAGCGTGGCAAGGCAGTAAACATTCGAAACCGTATAATTTTAAGGAGATACATCATGTGGACCAAACCAGCTGCTACCGAAATGCGTTTTGGCTTTGAAGTAACCATGTACGTTTGCAATCGCTAAGACAAGGTTGCAATATCAGAAATTTCTCATCTCCATGAGAATACCCAATAAAAAACCCGCGCTTAGCGGGTTTTTTATTGGGTATTCTATTCAGATCAACAAAGGCTTTATTGACCTGCTTCTGGGGCCAATACCTCTTTATCACGCGCTTGCAGCTTTTCCTTGATACGTGCCGATTTACCGGAACGATCACGCAGATAATACAGCTTGGCGCGGCGGACATCGCCACGACGCTTCAGTTCGATGCTGGCAATCAGCGGTGAGTAGGTTTGGAAAGTACGTTCCACGCCTTCACCGGATGAAATCTTGCGCACGATGAAGCTGGAATTCAGGCCGCGATTGCGCTTGGCGATCACTACACCTTCATAGGCCTGTACGCGCTTGCGGGTACCTTCCACCACATTTACGCCAACGATTACGGTATCACCGGGGCCGAAATTGGGGATGTTCTTGGCCAGGCGAGCCATTTCTTCCTGCTCTAATTGCTTGATAATGTCCATCTTGATACTCCTTCTATATGACTTCTATTTTAATACGGAGCCTTGTTCCTGCTCGATCTCTGCGAGTAGCCGAGACTCCTCTTTAGTCAACTGCCGGTTTAGCAGCAGATCAGGGCGCTTTGCCCTTGTTCGCGCCAGCGCCTGTTTCAAGCGCCAACGACGAATCTCTTCATGGTGACCCGAAAGTAATACCTCCGGCACACCTTCATTTTCATAATGCTCAGGCCGCGTGTAGTGCGGGCAATCCAGCAGGCCGTCCACAAAAGAATCCTGCGCGGCGGAATCTGCATCGCCCAGCGCGCCCGGCAATTGCCTGACCACTGCATCTATCAGTACCATCGCCGGTATCTCACCGCCTGATAATACATAGTCGCCGATGGAGATCTCTTCATCCACCTGACGCTTGATCAGACGTTCATCCACCCCTTCATAGCGGCTGGTCAGCAATATCAAGCCTGCCTGTTGTACTTGTACCAGTTCTGCCAGTTCCAGCACCATCTGGTGCGTGAGTGTTTTGCCTTGCGGCGACAGGTGTATCACCTTGCTCGCCGGCAACCCGGCTTGTTGCTGCCGCTGTTTTGCAGCCATGATCGCCTGTTCCAGCGGTTCGGCCATCATCACCATGCCGGGGCCGCCGCCAAAAGGCCTGTCATCTACTGTCTTGCGCGGGTCCGATGTGAAATCACGCGGATTCCACAACGTCATGTTATACAAACCTTTGTCTAATGCGCGTGCCGTAATGCCATGCTGACTTAGCGCATCGAACATCTGCGGGAACAGTGTGATGACATCAAAGTTAGTCATCAGACTCAGTTATCCCAATCTGCCGGCCAATCCACCAACAACTTCCCGGCCGCCAGATCCACTTCCCTGATCGCATCATTAGTGAAGGGAACCAGCCGTTGCGGGCCGCCTTCACTTTTTACCACCAGTACATCGTTTGCGCCTGTGGCTAATAATCCTTGCACCTGCCCGAAATGTAAGCTGTCCAGGTTATACACCTGCAGCCCAACCAGATCAGACCAGTAGTATTCATCTTCCTCTGCTGCCGGCAAATCATCGCGGGGTACCGCAATCTCCTGGCCTTTAAGTGCAAATGCAGCATTTCTATCATCGCAACCGGCGAATTTGGCGATCAGCGAGTTACTATGAATGCGCGCCTCTATTACTTCGCGCTCTTGCCAGTTTCGGTCCTCGCTCTTACCCAGATACCAATCCGGATAATCCAGCAAGCTGTCCAACTCCTGGGTAAAAGTCTGGATCTTTACCCAGCCTTGCACGCCATAGGGCACGGCAATCCGTCCCATTACTACCATATCTGCCAGGGCTTTGCTCACGCCAGCCACTCACCCGAAGGTGGACAATTAAGCGTCAGCTGCGGGAGCGTCTGCTACAGGCTCGGCTTCAGCAGCAGGCGCTGGCTCAGCAGCCGCAGCTTCTGCGGCTGCTTTCGCGTCAGCGGCTTCCTGTTCCTTGGCAGCTTTTTCAGCGGCCTTGGCTTCAGCTTCAGCTGCTGCGAGTTTTGCTGCAGCGGCAGCAGCTACTTTTGCAGCTGCCTTTTCTTTCGCTGCTTTTGCAGCCTCAGGGCCCTTGGCTTCTTGCTTGACCAGACGCGCTACGCAATCAGACAGCAATGCGCCATTACTTTGCCAGTGCTTGATGCGTTCGCCATCCAGACGCAGGCCATCAACACCATCTTTGGCCAACGGGTCGTAAAAACCCACACGTTCGATGAATCTGCCGTCGCGACGATTGCGCGAATCCGCTACCACTACACTGTAAAAAGGGCGCTTCTTAGCGCCACCACGAGCTAAACGAATGATAACCATGTGTTTTCTCTATTTATGCCGAAAAAGGAAAAGCGCGGATTTTACTTGATTTTTTACTGCTTAGGCAAAAAATATCGGGATGCCTATATTGCATCAGGCATAAAGTGTCTGATCCAGCATACCGGCAGCGGCAAAACCATCACGTCTGAGGCGGCAGGAATCGCACATGCCGCAGGCCAGGCCGTCAGCATTTGCCTGATAGCAGGAAACAGTGGTGCTGTAGTCTACTCCGAGTTGTGTGCCGCGTCTGATGATCTCGGCTTTGGACAAGTCTATCAGTGGCGTATGCAAGGCAAGAGGATGACCTTCCACCGCACTTTTGGTCGCCAGATTCGCCATGTGTTCAAAAGCCTTGATGTATTCACCCCGGCAGTCCGGGTAACCGGAATAATCAAGTGCGTTCACGCCGATAAAAATATCGTAAGCGCCTAATACCTCGGCCCAGGCCATTGCCAGTGACAGCATGATGGTATTGCGGGCAGGAACATAGGTGATGGGGATGCCGGCGCTGGGTGCTTGCGGCACCGCGATACTGTTATCAGTAAGTGCAGAGCCGCCAAAGGTGGATAGATCAAGCTGAAAGATGCGATGCTCGGTCGCGCCCAGTTCTTGTGCAACACGCTTGGCGGCCTGCAGCTCGGCGATGTGGCGTTGATGATAATCCAGACTGAGGCAATAGCAGTCGTAGCCTTCGGATTTGGCGATGGCCAATACGGTGGCGGAATCGAGCCCGCCGGAAAGAAGAACAACCGCTTTTTTCATACCCTTATTTTCCTGCAACTTCGCCCCATAATACTTTGTGTAGCTGTATTTGTAGCCTTACCTGTAATTTATCCGCCAATATCCATTCTGCCAGATCGTGCGGTTGTAGTTGACCATAAACGGGAGAGAATAATACCGGGCATAGCTGATGGATACCATGCTCGCTCAGCACTTGTTTGGCCCATGCGTAATCCGCCTGATCGCAGAGTACAAATTTAACCTCATCCTTGGCTTTGAGCAGCGGGATATTAGACCAGAGGTTCTTGCTCACTTCTCCGGAACCGGGAGTTTTCACATCCAGAATGATGGCGACTCTGTCATCCACATGCGTGATATCCATCGCGCCACTGGTCTCCAGCGAAACGTCGTAGTCCTGATCGCACAAGGTTTTGAGTAATACCAGGCATTCTTTTTGTGCCAATGGCTCGCCGCCGGTTACGGTGACGCGCTTCACGCCAAAATTGGCAACTTGCTTCACAATCTCCTCCACAGAGAACAAGTCCCCGCCGTGAAATGCATAAGCAGTATCGCAATAGCCGCAACGTAGCGGGCAGCCGGTCAGGCGTACGAAGACTGTGGGCAGGCCCACGCGTGAAGCTTCTCCCTGAATGGAGAAAAATATTTCATGGATTTTGATAGACAAGGTAGTTACAACCTAAGCAGAGCGCGCTAGTTTTTTGTTTTGAGAGCTTCCAGCTGCGCCAAGCGCTTTTTGGACAAGCCAGCAGCTTCTGAAATAGGATATTTTGCGACCAGTGCTTTCAGCGTTTGCCGTGCACTATCGAGATCGGAAAGCTGGATCTGGCTGTTGGCGATGTTATACATGGCATCAGGGGCTTTGGGGTGATCCGGGTACTGCTTGATCAATTTTTGCTGGGCGCTGATCGCACCCTTGTAATCGTGCTGGGAGAACTTGGCATAGCCTAACCAGTATTGTGCGTTGCCCGCCAGCTTGCTGTTGGGGTAGGTATCCACAAATTTCTCGAAAGCGCTGGAAGATTGCCCGTAATTTCCGGCCTTGAAATAGGCATGCGCAGCTTCATAGGCTTTATTCTCTTCAGCGGCATTATCCGCCGGTGCTGGGGCAGGCGCTGGTGTAACGGGTGGTGCACTCGCATCAGATGTTGCCGGAGTTACCGGTACCGCGGCTACTGATGGGGCGGCTGTTTTGGCCGAACTGTCCGCAGCTGCTTTTTCCAGTTTCTGCAGCCGTGCATCCAGATCGCCATACACATCGTGCTGCTGCTGTTGCGAATTTTCCTGATCGTGCATCACCACTTCCAACTGGCCTTTGATCTGACTGATCTCAGCCGTTTGCTGGTCGATCTGATTCAGCATTTCCAGGCTTTGATTCTTGAGTTGACCTTCCAGTGTGGCTAGGCGCGCTTCCAGGGCACTGCGCTGCTTTTGCTCATCGTCGAGCTTGCCTTGCAGTGCCTGAACCTGTGATTGCAGTTGCAAAATCTGTTTTTGCTGTTCGATGATCTTTGCTCTGGCCTCATCATCGCCAAACAGAGTAGCCTGGGCGGCATTTACGCCGCCCAGTAACAACACGATACAAAGTAAAAACTTGTTTAACTGCACTTATTCACCTTCGTAAACGATATCAACGCGGCGGTTCTGAGCCCAGCACGCTTCGGTCTGATCGCTGCAACGTTGTTTTTCCTTACCATAGCTGATGGTTTCGATTTGCGTATCGCTGGCGCCGAGTGCATTCAAAACTTTTCTCACTGCGACTGAACGACGTTGACCCAGTGCCAGATTGTATTCACGGCTGCCTCTATCGTCGGCGTTACCTTGCAACACCAGTTTGGCGTTAGGGTGCGCTACCAGATATTTGGCGTGAGCTTCCACCAGGGCACGATACTCGCTCTTCACTTCATCCTTGTCGTAGTCAAAGAAAATACTGCGGGTGGACAGAATATTGTTAGGATCCTTGAGCGGATTGAGCTCAGCTTTAGGCGCAGCCATGGTGTCAGCACTGGTTGTGCTGCTGCTTGAACTGTCAGATGATGAGGCTGGCGCAGGTGCGGGCGCAGTAGCAGCTGGCGGGCTGTTATCAGTCGTAGGCGCCTTGGGTTCTTCTATGGGTTTGCTGGCACAAGCAGCCAAGAATAGGGTGATGATGACACTGATCGCAAATTTCTTATTCATTGTTTATCTCCTCATCTATAGTTTACAAACTAAAATCAATTGGCGGGACTCCAGGCGGGTTCCCTCACATCGCCAATCTCGCTAAAACGCTGTTTTACCTTCCCGTCAGCAGATACTACCGACAATACACCTTTGTTATTGATATGAGTGGCGTAAATGATCAGCCTTCCATTTGGCGCAAAACTGGGCGATTCGTCGCGCGCGGTTTCACTCAATACCTGTACCTGACCACTGGCCAATTCCTGTGTCGAAATTTGAAACTTGCCATTCTCTCCACGCCTGACAAAAGCCATTAGCTTGTTATCGGGCGAAAGTCTGGGGCTCACATTGTAGCTGCCTTCGAAGGTGACGCGTTGAGCATTTCCGCCAGCAGGCGGTATGCGATAGATCTGCGGGCTGCCACCTCGGTCGGAAGTAAAGTATATCCATTTCCCATCCGGTGACCATTGCGGTTCAGTGTCTATGGTCAAGCCATGCGTGAGTGGTTGTAACCCGGTGCCGTCGGCATTGATGGTGTATATCTGCGTGTTACCGCTTAGTGATAACACGATAGCCAGTTTACTGCCATCCGGAGACCAGGCCGGAGCGCTGTTGTTGCCTTTGTAATTGGCCAATACCACGCGTTGTCCGGAGGTGAGTGACTGTACGTAGATCACCGGTTTTTTCTTTTCGAACGACACATACGCCAGCTTGGTGCCGTCCGGTGACCAAGCGGGAGAGATGATGGGTTCGGTTACCGCCAGCACGGGTTGCGGGTTATAGCCATCGGCATCGGCGATCATCAGGGACTGACGGTTACCTTGCTTGATGACATAACTGATGCGCGTGGAAAAAACGCCCATTTCGCCGGTGAGCTTCTGGTAAATGATATCGGCAATCTTGTGCGATGTCTGACGTAATTGCGTGGGCGCGATGTCATACTCCAGCGCTGCCAATTGTCCCTGTTTGAGCACGTCCAGCAGACGGAAACTCACTTTTAGCCGACCACCGCCAGTTGGTTCAACCTTGCCTATGACCAGCGCTTGCGCTTGCAGGGCTGCCCAATCAGGATATTTAACATCGGCCAGTTCTCTTGGCAGTGGCGAGATGCCGCCGGTTTCCAGCAGGCGGAAAAGTCCGCTACGTCGCAGGTCGGCTGAGATAATAAGAGTGGGGTTGTCAGCCGGATTGGCCGATTGCGTGAAAGGAACGACGGCGATGGGGATCTGCTGTGCAGCACCGCCGACGATTTCAATATCCAATGCGGCCTGCACTGTCAGTGGTAACAGCAGGCCAAGTAGAATGAGTAATCGTGACATGCTGTAATTATAAGACGAAAACATGGCATTCAAATTACTGGTCTTCATTCGGGCGGAAATTCAGGTTGAGATTACGGAATTGATCAAAAAGTTCCGTCTGAGGCGGCAAAGGCAAAGGTTGCGCCTGCAGAATGGCACGTTCCACTGCTTCATCGCAGGCAGGCAAACCGCTAGACTTGATCAAATGGGGAGAGCCGTTCAAACGTCCACCGGGCATCAGGGCGATGGAATATGCCAGTTCCCGCTTGTCAGTGCCGCAGGGTTGGCGATTAACATGGCGTTTGATCTGTGCCACTATCTTTGCTTTATATTCGTTCACCACGCCACTTGAGGCGGCCAGTATCTCTTCTGCCCGTTTGGCATCTGCTGCGCTTTGCGCTTGCTGTGCCTTGGTATCCACAGCAGGTGCGGGCGGCGTCTCCTGGTCAGGCACGTCCTGCAGCATGGCTTTTTTCAACTGCTCAAGCTGGTCTTTGTGTTTCTTTTCTTCCGCGCGTTTCCCTTCATCTTCCTGTTTCTTGATGGCAGGGTCGGGTTTTTTCGGCTCTTCCTTAGGTGGCTTCTTTACTTCTACCGGCTTGGGCTTGGGTTTGACCTGAATCTCGGCTTTGGGCTCAGGCGGCGGCTCGGGTTTAGGTTCTGGTTTGATCTCAACTTTAGGCTCAGGTTTGATTTCTGGTGGCGGTGGTTCTGGTTTGACTTCCGGCGCCGGTGTGGGAGTGACTACTTTAGGCTGGGGCAGGCTGTCCCACAACTCCACTTCGGCAGCTGCCGGCGGTTGTACATGTTTCCAGCTGAAACTGAAGATCATCACAAATAAAAACAGGCCATGCACCAGTAGTGCCAGCACGCCTGCCTGAATGGCAATGGGGTTTTCTCGTGCGCGTATCATGGGGGGAGACTAAGGGCGTCCTTAACCGGAGGCAGGTTTCAGCAGTAAACCGACTTTTTCCACTTTGTGCTGCTTGAGCAGATCCATGATGCTCATCACATCGTCGTAGATCACATTCTTGTCGGCAGCGATCACTACTGCCTGATCGGGGTGCCGTGACAAGCTTGCGTTTACAGCAGCCAGCAATTCGTCGCGGTGCAACGATTTGCCATCAAGCTCTGTGGTCTTGTCGGTCTTGATGGTAATCACCAATGGTGCCGATGCTTGCTTGAGCGTTTGCCCGACTTGCGGCAGGTCGACCACACCGGGGTTGGTCATCGGGGCAGTGACCATGAAGATCACCAATAACACCAGCATCACGTCGATGTAAGGTACGACGTTGATCTGGTTCATCATGCGGCGGGCGCGGCGGCGGGACACGGCCATGTTCTATACCTTGCGCTGCAGGATATTGGTGAACTCTTCCATAAAGCTTTCATACCTGATGGCGAGCCTGTCTACGTTCGAAGCAAAACGATTGTATGCAATCACGGCAGGGATCGCGGCGAACAAGCCGATGGCGGTGGCGATCAGCGCCTCGGCGATGCCGGGAGCGACATGCGCCAGCGTTGCCTGCGCGACATTCGCCAGGCCACGAAACGCATTCATGATGCCCCACACGGTACCGAACAGGCCGACATAGGGACTGACTGAGCCCACAGTAGCCAAAAACGGCAAGTGTGCATCCAGTTCATCCATTTCCCGGTTGAACGCGGCGCGCATTGCGCGGCGCGAGCTTTCCATCACATCGCTGCTTTCCAGGCCGCCTTGGCGGCGCAGTCGTGCATACTCCTTGAACCCGCCTTCGAAAATACTCGCCATTCCCTGCACGCTGGCAGAGCGGTGGCCGGAAGTGATGCTTTCATGCAGCTTGGTGAGATCGCCGCCGGTCCAGAAAGTGTTTTCAAACTCATTGGCTTCGTTTTCAGCACGGCGCAGCATGAATACCTTGAGAAAGATGTACCACCATGACACCATCGACGCGATAATGAGTAATGCCATCACCACCTGCACCGGCAGGCTGGCGCCGGTGATCAGCGAGAGCAGGGAGAAATCTTGCAGGTTGGTTTCCACAGTGTAGCCGTCTCCAAAAGTTAGCTGATTATTTTAGTAAGTATCGTCGCCGGTATCGCTACCGGCTTGAATGTTTCCGTGCTCACGCATACGACTTCCACACTGGCGCGGGTCAGCGTTGCTTCGCCGCGCTGCAAAGTCTGCTCGAACAACATGGCACTGCGTCCCTGCTGCGACACGCTGGTGACTATTTCCAGCAACTCATCAAATCGAGCAGGTTGCAGGTATTTTATCTGCAAGCTACGCACCACGAACATGACATTTACTTTTGTTTTCAGTTCCGACTGTGAAAACCCGAGATGGCGCAAAAATTCGGTACGCGCGCGCTCAAAGAACATCAGGTAGTTGGCATGATAAACCACACCGCCCGCATCCGTATCTTCATAATAGACCCGTACCGGGAAGCTGAAACTATTCACTGAATAATTGCCCATTGGTCAAGCTGGGAGGGATAGCTAGCCCGAAATGCTGATAGGCCATTTGCGTGGCGACCCGTCCGCGTGGGGTGCGCATCAGATAGCCTTGCTGAATCATGTACGGCTCCAGCACATCCTCGATGGTGTCGCGTTCTTCGCCTATGGCTGCCGCCAGATTATCCAGTCCGACCGGACCGCCGCCGAATTTCTCCAGCACTGCCATGAGCAATTTTCTGTCCATGACATCCAGCCCCAGCTTGTCCACATCCAGCATTTTCAGTGCGGCGTCGGCAATGGCGGCACTGACCGTGCCGTCGGATTTTACTTGTGCATAATCGCGTACGCGGCGCAGCAGGCGATTGGCGATACGTGGTGTGCCGCGCGATCTCCGCGCGATCTCCAGTGCGCCGCCGTCGGCCAACGGTACGTCCATCAGCCCGGCGGAGCGCTGCACGATGCGCCCCAACTCCTCCGGTGTATAAAACTCCAGACGCGCCACGATACCGAAACGGTCGCGCAGCGGATTAGTGAGCATGCCTGCGCGCGTGGTCGCACCTACCAGCGTGAAAGGCGGCAATTCCAGACGTACCGATCGCGCGGATGGACCTTCGCCTATCATGATATCCAGGCGGTAATCTTCCATCGCCGGATACAGAATCTCCTCCACCACCGGCGACAGGCGGTGAATCTCGTCTATGAACAGTACATCGTTGGGTTCAAGATTGGTGAGCAATGCCGCCAGATCTCCTGCACGTTCCAGCACCGGCCCGGAAGTCTGGCGCAAGCTGACGCCCATTTCCCTGGCGATAATATGCGCCAGCGTGGTTTTGCCCAGCCCCGGCGGGCCGAACAGCAACACATGATCCAGCGCCTCGGCACGGCCTCTGGCAGCATTGATGAAGATCTCCAGTTGCCCGCGTGCTTTTTCCTGACCGATATATTCTTCCAGATCCTTGGGGCGCAGCGCGCGTTCCTGCGCCTCTTCTTGCGGACTAACAGGTGCTGCGGCGATCAGGCGGTCAGTCTCTATCATGATTTGGAAAGTGATTTTAACGCCAAGCGTATGCCTTCCGACACCCCGGTTCCAACCGGTACCGATTTGACGGCGAGCAACGCTTCGCGTTCGTTGTATCCCAATGCCAGCAAGGCATTCAGCACATCATTGGTGCTGGAAGTCGGTTGCGAAGCGGACGAACCACTGCTGCCGACAAATGTAAATTTGTCGCGCAGTTCCAATAGCATGCGCTCGGCGGTCTTTTTGCCTATGCCGGGGATGCGCACCAGTAGGGCGACATCCTGTGTGGCGATGGCGTGCGCGAGGTCGTCAACCGACAAGCCGGAGAGAATCCCCAGCGCAGATTTCGCGCCTATGCCGCTGACTTTGACTAGCTGCCGGAAGCCTTCGCGTTCTCTGGCAGTGAGAAAGCCGAATAGTAATTGCGCGTCTTCACGCACCACGAACTGGGTAAGCAACGTGACTTTGGCGCCGATCTCGGGCAGGTTGTAGAAAGTACTCATCGGCACTTCCACCTCGTAACCCACACCGTTCACATCCACAATCAGTTGCGGCGGATTCTTTTCCAGTAATAACCCTGTCAGTCTGCCTATCACACCAATCTCCCTCCGCGTACTCTGAAGCCTGCGGTCGCTAGTTTACCCATTCCCTGCCCACCGTGCGCATGGCAAATGGCACAGGCCAGCGCGTCGGCGGAATCCGGTTTGGGTATTCCGGGAAGCTTGAGCAGGCGCTTCACCATTTCCTGCACTTGCTCCTTGGCTGCATGGCCGTTGCCGACCACCGATTGTTTGACCTGCAACGCTGTGTATTCGGCCACCGTCAGGTTACGCAGTACGCAGGCGGAGATCGCGGCGCCGCGGGCTTGACCTAGCAACAGCGTGGATTGGGGATTGACGTTGACGAACACTTTTTCCACTGCCACCTGTTCAGGGGTGTAGGTGTCTATGACTTCGAAAATGCCATCCAGTATGATTTTCAGGCGGCTGGGCAGGTCTTCGATCTCTGCGCCTTTACCCAGGGTGGTTTTGATGGTGCCGCTGGCGATATAAGCCATTTTTACGCCGGTTTTCTCGATCACGCCAAAGCCGGTAAGTCGCAGGCCGGGGTCTATGCCGAGTATGCGTATGGTGCTGATCGCTATTCCTCGATCACGGCAGAGGTATACACGTCTTGTACATCATCCAGATCGTCCAGCGCATCCAGCAGTTTTTGCATCTTCACAGCATCGTCGCCGGTGAACACGGTTTCATTCAATGCTTTCATCGTGACTTCGCCCATTTCCGGTTTGAATCCTGCTGCGATAAGTGCTTCCTGCACTGCAGAAAAATCATTCGGCGCGGTAATCACCTCTATGCTGCCGTCATCGTTGCTGATGATGTCTTCTGCGCCTGCTTCCAGGGCGGCTTCCATGATTTTGTCTTCGTCTGAACCGGGAGCGAACAACAATGTGCCGCAATGCTTGAACATGAAGGCGACCGAACCGTCGGTGCCGAGATTGCCACCGAATTTGCTGAACGCATGACGCACATCCGCCACGGCGCGTTGTTTGTTGTCGGTAAGGCAGTCCACCATCACTGCTGCGCCGCCTATACCGTAGCCTTCATAGCGTATCTCTTCGTAATTCACGCCTTCGAGCTGGCCGGAACCGCGTTTCACAGCATTTTCTATATTGTCCTTGGGCATGGATTCAGCCTTGGCCTTATCCATTGCCAGCCGCAGCCGCGGGTTAATGGATGCGTCACCTCCACCCATTCGGGCAGCAACGGTGATTTCCTTGATCAGGCGCGTAAAAATCTTGCCGCGCTTGGCATCCTGACGCCCCTTGCGATGCTGAATATTTGCCCATTTACTATGTCCTGCCATGATTTTCCCTTAAAGGTGTTTCCTCAAAAATAGATCTGGTGTTTGATGCAAATGGGTGCATTTTAGCATTAGCTATTAATCCTGACCCATTGCCGCGTCGGGAGGCGCGTGCCGCTTCATGCCGATTACTGCAATCATCACCAATGCGCAGACAATCAGCATCATGCCCGCCGCTTCCGTGTTATTCGGGACTTCTCCCAATTGTATCCATGCCGCCAGCACGGCGATCACTGGAATCAGCATCGAATTCATGCTGGCTACGCCAGCGGGCAGGCGTTGCAGGGCATACAACCAGATCAGCCAGCCTAGTCCATTGACGAATATGATGTTGTAACACACCACGCAGATGAAAGTAGCAGACCACTCGATGGGTTTGCCTGGAATTGCCCAAGCCAGCAAGATCAAGGGCAGCGAGCCAAACAGCATCTGCCAGGCGGTAAATGCGAGCAGGTCAATGTGCGGAGCGCGCTGGTGCAGTTTTTTCGCCAGGATGACCGCGATCGCCCAGCTCACGCCCGCCATCACTGCCAGCAGGTTGCTTACCCAGTTGTTATGAAAGTTCCATGGTGCAAGGATGAGCAGTAAACCCAGAAAAGAAAGCGCGACAGCCAGCCATTGCATGCCGCGTATCCTTTCGCCCAGCATCGGCCACGCCAGTATTATCACCCAGAAAGGCATCACGAATACCAATACCGCGACTTTACCGGCACCACCGGAAACCAGCGCCAAAACGCTAAAAGCAGTAAAACCTGTGGTTTGCAACAGGCCTATCAGCATCGTGGTGCTGATCTCTGTCGGCTTTACCGGTTTTCCAAGAATGAGCAATAAAAAAAACAGAAGCAAGGAGCCGAGGAAGGTGCGAATCGCTCCGAGCTGGAAAGCGTCCACATACGGCAATGCCAGCTTGATCGCGATCCAGTTATACCCCCATATCACGGAGAGGAAAAGCAGGGCAACTAATGCCCGAACTACAGTATTTTGTTGTTGCACAAAACAGCCCTTTACATGACCGTTAAAATAGCTAAACTTGCTGCATACGGCAAAGATACAATCTAACCCTAATTAAGCCGTGCAAAACGAGGAGAGCAGAGTCATGAAAACCGTGCGTCAAGTGATTGCATCCAGAACGGGCCCCGTTCATTCCATTACCTCGAATACCACGATATATGATGCTTTGGTCGTCATGGCCGATCAGCATATAGGCGCACTATTAGTGATAGATGACCACAAGCTGAACGGGATTTTATCAGAGCGCGACTATGTGCGTAGCGTGGTGGTGAGTGATAAATCTTCCAAGACTACGCCAGTCAGCGATATCATGACGACCGCTGAACACCTGATCACCGTATCGCCCAAGAATACCGTTGAAGAATGTCTTAATCTGGTCAGCACCAAGCGCATACGTCACTTGCCTGTGGTGGAAGCCGGCAAGGTTATAGGTATTCTTTCTATTGGCGATCTGGTGAAAGAAACCATCGAATATCAGCAGTCGCTGATCAAGCAGCTCGAAAGCTACATCCAAGGTTAACAAGGGGTTGCGAGGGCGAATTCCCTCATTGCTCTTCCTTCCCCCGTTAAATCGGCTGGTCTTCTACTGTAAATAATCTGCGGTATTCCACAATCGCATAGCGGTCTGTCATGCCAGCGATATAGTCGGACACGGCACGGGCTTTATCGTCTTTTGCCTTGAACTGGAAATCGTCAGGCATCAGCCCGACATCATCTATCAGTACCGCGAACAATTCTCTGATGATACGGCTGGCTTTGCTGCTCATGCGCTTCACGCGGTAATGCTGGTACAGATTTCTGCGCAAGAATTGCTTCAATTCATGTTGCTGCCGCTGCATGTCATCGCTAAATGCGATCAGTGGTGGTGAAGTGCGCACCGATTCTATGGATTGTGGCGCGGCGGCGGCGATGAGTGCAGCACTTTGCTGGCAAAGATCGGTCACCAGCGCATTAATCATGCGGCGTATGGTTTCGTGTATCAGTCTGCGACCCGCCAGTTGCGGATATTTATTGCGTACTTGCTGCAAATGCTGCGAGAACAGCGCGACCTTTTCCAGCTGTTCCAGCGTGATCAATCCTGAACGCAGGCCGTCATCCACGTCATGGTTGTTATAGGCGATCTCATCGGCCAGATTTGCCACTTGCGCTTCAAGTGAAGGGCTATTTCCCTTTAGAAAACGTTCGCCGACCTCGCCAAGATGCCTGGCATTTTCCTTTGAGCAATGCTTGAGTATGCCTTCGCGGGTTTCAAACGTCAGGTTGAGACCGTCGAATTCGGCGTATTTTTGCTCCAGTCTGTCTACTACCCGCAGTGATTGCAGATTATGTTCAAAGCCGCCGTGATCTTTCATGCAGGCATTCAGCGCATCCTGTCCGGCATGGCCGAACGGGGTATGTCCCAGATCGTGCGCCAGTGCGATTGCTTCCACCAGGTCTTCATGCAGATTCAGATTGCGCGCAATGCCGCGCCCGATCTGCGCTACTTCCAGACTATGGGTCAGGCGGGTGCGGAACAGGTCTCCTTCGTGATTGACGAACACCTGCGTCTTATATTCAAGGCGGCGAAATGCCGATGAATGGATGATACGGTCGCGATCACGCTGGAATTCGTTGCGTCCGTTCGGGGTAGCTTCACTATGCGCTCGCCCGTGTGACTGTTCAGGTCGCGCTGCGTATTTTGCCAGCTCAGCCATGACAGGCAGCCAGGGTTTCTCTCAACAGTTGTGGGGAGTATTCTGCAGTGAACACGGCTTTACCTATGGCTTTGAGCAGAATCAAACGAATCACGCCATCTGCCACTTTTTTATCCAGACCCATCAGATCCAGATATTTTTCCACGCCTAACTGCGGGGCGGCCACGGGTAAATTGGCTGCTTGCAGCAGTGCTTTGGCACGAGCGACATCATCCGTGCTCAGCCATCCGGAGCGTTGCGATAGATCCGCAGCCATCACCATGCCTGCTGCCACACCTTCCCCATGCAGCCAAACGCCATAGCCCATTCCGGATTCTATGGCATGACCAAAAGTATGTCCCAGATTTAACAGTGCGCGTTCGCCGCTTTCCCGTTCGTCTGCGGTTACGATGACTGCCTTTACCTCGCAAGAGCGATGAATCGCGTAGGCCAAAGCGTCAGCCTCACGAGCGACCAAACGGGCTATATTTTTCTCCAGCCAGTCAAAGAATTCGACATCGCGTATCAAGCCGTATTTGATGATTTCCGCCAACCCTGCCGATAACTCACGTTCCGGCAATGTATCCAGCGTCTTGGTATCCGCAATCACGACTTTAGGTTGCCAGAAAGCGCCTATCATGTTTTTGCCGAGCGGATGGTTGATGCCGGTTTTTCCGCCTACAGAGGAATCTACTTGTGCCAGCAAGGTTGTCGGCACCTGGATGAAAGGTACGCCGCGCAAAAAAGTGGCGGCGGCATACCCGGTCAGATCGCCTATCACCCCCCCGCCCAGTGCAATCAGCGTGGTGTTGCGGTCACAACGGTTTTGCAGCAAAGCATCGTAGATCGTCCCCAGGGTCTCGTTGGTTTTGTATTGCTCGCCATCAGGTAATACGATGGTCACGATAGACACACCTGCATCCCGTAACGGCTGGCAAAAACGTTCAAGATAGAGCGGCGCCACTGTGGTGTTGGTGATCACCGCGACCTGTTTGCGTACCAGATGCGGTAGTAAAAGCTCTACACGGACGAGCAGGTTCTCGCCTATATGGATAGGGTAACTGCGGGAGCCCAGTGCGACATTAAGTGTTTGCAAGATGTGATTTCTTCAAGTTCAGGTTATGTTGTATCAATTGCACAATGGAAGATACCGGTTGTCCACCGGTTTCCACCACCATCTCGGCAACTTCACGATACAGCGGATCGCGTTCGGTATACAGCACTTCGAATCTTGCCCGCGGATCGTTGGTTTGCAGTAAAGGGCGGTTGCGATCTCCTCGGGTACGATGGCATAACTCGTTCACGCTTGCGCAAAGGTAGATCACGATGCCATTGTTTGCCAGGGCTTCACGGTTCTTGTCCAATAACACCGCTCCGCCGCCGGTTGCCAACACGATATTCTGCCGGGCGGTCAGTTCAGCAATCACCTGTGCTTCACGCTTGCGAAATCCGGCTTCACCTTCCAATTCAAAAATCAGTGGGATTTTGACGCCGGTTCTGCGCTCAATCTCATGGTCGGAATCATAAAACGTAAGCGAGTTGGCTTTGGCCAACAACTTTCCAACTGTGGTTTTGCCAGACCCCATGAGCCCCACTAAAAATATATTTTTCAAAATAAAGGTGCTCGTGTCTTCAACAACTACATTTTAGCGAATTTACACGGGGCTGTAACTTGCGCGGTATAATTTGCCACGAACAAAACCAAATCCAAACTCCCATGAAATGGTGGCATTACCTCGTACTAATCGCTTTCATCGCCGTACTGGCGGTGGGCTCGCTGGTCGGTCTGGCAGCGGTACTCATCTATCCTGAATTGCCGCCGCTGGATGCACTTAGTGATTATCGGCCTAAAATACCGTTGCGGGTGTATTCGGAAGATGGTTTTTTGATTGCCGAGTTCGGTGAGGAGCGACGTGCTGTCGTCAAAATTGACGAAGTCCCCACACAGATGAAGCAGGCGATTCTGGCGGCAGAGGATGAGCGTTTTTATCAGCATGGTGGTGTAGACACCTTGGGCCTGCTGCGCGCAGCAATTTCTGATGTGGTTGCAGGGGGCGCAAAGGAAGGCGCCAGCACCATCACCATGCAAGTGGCGCGCGCCTTTTTCCTGAGCCCCGAAAAAACCTGGAAGCGCAAGATCAGCGAAATGCTGCTCGCCAACAAGATAGAACAAAACTTTTCCAAAAACAAAATACTGGAGCTGTATATCAACCAGATTTATCTGGGTCAGCGCGCATACGGTTTTGCTGCCGCTGCACAGGTATATTTCGGCAAGCCTCTGAATAAGCTGACTGCAGCGGAATATGCCATGCTGGCAGGATTGCCCAAAGCACCATCGAAGTACAATCCTTTCGTCAATCTTAAACGTGCGGAGCAGCGTCAACATTATGTATTGGGGCGCATGTACGCTTTGCACTTTTTGAGCAAGGATGAGTATCAGGAAAGTCTTACACAGGAACTGAGCTTCAAAAAATCCCATCAGTCACGCGAACTGGCTGCAGATTATGTGGCGGAAATCGTGCGCCAATCTCTTTACGATCAATATCAGGAAGGAATTTACAGCAGCGGCCTCAAGGTGGTGACTACCATCCTTAAAAAGAATCAGGAAGCGGCCAATGCCGCGGTATTAAAGGGATTGCTGGATTATGACAAACGTCATGGCTACCGGGGACCTGAGGGAATGGTCAATTTGTATCGTACCGGACGTACGCCGGAGTCGTTGATGGATGAGGCGCTGGATGACCTGGATGAGTTTGGCGGTTTGGAGCCTGCCGTGGTGATTGAGGCGAACCCCAAGTTGATCAAGGTTTATCGCCAGGGTGGCAGGATCGAGAATATCACCGGCGATGACATGAAGCAGTTGGTGAAAAACATCAGCGACCCCAAGACTCCGTCCAAGCAAAAAATCGTTAAAGGTTCCATCGTTCGCATATTCCAGGCCGATGATGGTCACTGGAGTATCGTCCAGTTACCGCAAGTCGAGGCTTCGCTGGTCGCTGCCGATCCGCAGACCGGGGCTGTACGTGCGTTGGTAGGGGGGTTTGATTTCTCGCGCAATAAGTTCAATCATGTGACGCAAGCGTGGCGGCAGCCTGGTTCCAGTTTTAAACCGTTCATCTATTCTGCAGCACTGGATAAAGGCGTAACCGCTGCCAGTGTCATCAATGATGCGCCTATCACCATCAGCGCGGCGGAAACCGGAAGTGGTTCGGCCTGGGAGCCGCATAACTTCGATGGCAAATTCGAAGGGCCGATGCGTATGCGCATAGCACTTACCAAATCCAAGAACATGGTATCCATCCGCATCCTGCAACATATCGGTGTGGCTTATGCGCAGGACTATATTCAGCGTTTCGGCTTTTCACCCAAGATGCATCCGGCGTACCTGACCATGGCATTGGGAGCCGGATCGGTTACCTCCTGGCAGATGCTGGGAGCTTACTCCGTGTTTGCAAATGGTGGATATCGCGTACCGCCTTATTTGATTTCCAGTATTAGCGACAGCAAGGGCAAACTTCTCAGCGCAACCAAGCCGGTGACAGTGGCAAATGGTGCCGAGCGGGTGGTTGATCCACGTAATGTTTTCATCATGGTGAATATCCTGCAGGACGTGGCACGCATCGGTACTGCCGCCAAGGCAAAGGATCTGGGACGATACGATCTGGCGGGCAAGACCGGTACCACCAATAACCAGGTGGATGCATGGTTTGCCGGCTTCGACCCCAAACAAGTGGCGATTGCCTGGATAGGATACGATCAGCCGCGTTCCCTGGGCGGCCAGGAAACGGGTGCGCATGCCGCATTGCCGATATGGATAGATTACATGGGCAAGGTTTTGAAAGACGTTCCTGACGACCCATATCCGGTACCGCCGGGTGTGGTACAGGCAAAGATAGATGCCAACACCGGTATGCGTCTGGATGATGACGATAGTGGTATCTATGAGTATTTCTATCAAGAGTTCCTGCCTCCTCACGCGGGCGGTAATGAAAGCAATATTCTGGACGATGAGAAACCGGCAACAGTTGAGCACAACAAAGAGCCGATGCAGGTGGACGAACTAAATTAATGGCCAGGGAATCATCCAGCCGTCAGATTCAGCAGCGTCAGATGGTGGCTCAGCAGGCGGCACGCCTGATGGCGGAAGAGGGCATCGCTGATTATGCCTTTGCCAAGCGCAAGGCGGCGCGCCAGCTGGGAATGGAGGACGTTAAGTGCTTGCCGGGCAATGCAGAGATCGAATCGGCATTACGTGAATATCAAGAGCTATATCTGGCGGATGAACAGCCGGAGCAATTGCAGCTATTACGTACCGACGCATTGGCAGTGATGCAGTTGCTACAGCGCTTTGATCCGCATCTGACCGGTGCCGTGCTGGATGGCACCGCAGGACGTTATGCGCAAACCGAGATACATTTGTTTGCGGATAGTGACAAAGAAGTGGAAATTTTTCTGTTAAATAATAAAATACCTTATCGTAGTGAAGAAAGGTATTGTCATATCGGTAGCGAACGTCGCAAAATACTGGTGTTTGTGGTTGATACTGAAAACAGTGTAATCAGACTTAGCGTGTTTGCGCCGGATGGCATAAGAGTAAAAAATGCATTGGGTGCTGCACGAACTGCGGCGGTGGAAATTTTAATTAACTCTTAATTAACGACTATTTAACTCGATAAGATTATTAATCATGGCAGAGCTCTCCTTAAATCAGCAAAAATATAAACAAATGGCTGTTCCCGATGAGGAGCAGTACCGCTTGACGGAACGTGTGGAAATCCTGCGCGCACTGCGCAGCCTGATCCAACAGCGTGCCATGGTGAATGCGTTCTTCAATGCGGACAACGACATGGTGTTGACTTCGGTACTGGCAGTAGATGCAGAGAACGAAGCTGTCTATTTTGACTACGGTCCGAACGATACGTTGAATCGCCGCATGACCATGGGCGAAGTGACATTCATGTCATCGCCGGGTAGCGTCAAGCTCCAGTTCAGCGTGCCTAAAGTGGTAATCGCGATGTATGAAAATCAGCCTACTTTCCGTACCCCGGTACCTACCAAGATGCGTTTGCTGCAGCGGCGTGAGTTCCACCGTGTTGACTTACCCGTAAGCAACCCGCTCATGTGCGAAATGCCGACGCCAGACGGTACACGCCTCAAGCTGCAATTGTCAGATCTGAGCATAGGCGGTATCAGCATGATTATCGGTAATACAGAAGCAGACAAGATTTTTGAAAAAGGCACTACCGTGCCGGGCTGTCGTATCGCTTTGCCTGAACTGGGTATGGTGGAAGCTACATTGAATGTACAGGCGGTGTTCCCCATCACGCGTAAAGACGGTACCAAAGTACCGCATCTGGGTTGTCAGTTTGTGGATTTGCGCATGCCGATGGAAACGATGATACAGAAATACATCACCAAGCTGGAACGCGAACGTCTGGCTCGCGGTGGCGCTTCCTAGGTTTTAGTGGCAGTGTTTTGTAACAAGCGCGCTGCCTGCAGCGCGTAGTAAGTCAATATCCCGTCTGCTCCGGCGCGTTTGAATGCCAGCAAGGCTTCCATCATGCAGGCCTGTTCATCCAGCCAGCCATTCTGGCTGGCGGCCTTGAGCATGGCATACTCGCCGCTGACCTGATAGGCGAAAGTCGGTACACCCAGTTCCTGTTTCACGCGGCGCACGATGTCCAGGTAAGGCATGCCGGGTTTCACCATGAACATGTCCGCACCTTCCTCGATATCCATCGCTACTTCACGTATTGCCTCGTCTGAATTCGCCGGATCCATCTGATAGGTATTCTTGTCGCCTTTACCCAGATTTGCAGCCGAACCGACCGCATCGCGGAATGGGCCGTAAAAGCTTGAAGCATATTTGGCAGAGTAAGCCAGAATGCGGGTGTGTATGAAGTGGTCGAACTCCAGCGCCTGACGAATTGCGCCTATACGACCATCCATCATATCTGAGGGTGCTACGATATCGGCTCCGGCTCCAGCATGGCTTAAAGCCTGACGCACCAAAACGGCAATCGTGTCGTAGTTCAACACATAACCGTTATCGTCTATCAGACCGTCCTGTCCGTGGCTGGTGTAAGGGTCCAGCGCAATGTCGGTGATGATGCCGAGCTCAGGGAAGCGAGCCTTGAGCGACTTGATCGTGCGTGGCACCAGACCATCAGGGTTATACGCTTCTTTTGCGTCCAGAGATTTCAGTGATGGGTCTATCACCGGAAACAAAGCGAGTGCTGGAATGCCAAGGCGAACGCATTCTTCCGCGGTTGTTAACAGCTTATCTATGCTTTGCCGCTCAATACCAGGCATTGAGGCAATGGCTTCACTACGATGATGCCCGTCCAGTACGAACACCGGATAGATCAGGTCATTGACACTTACTATATTTTCTCGCATCAAGCCACGGCTGAATGCATCGCGGCGCATACGGCGGGGGCGGGTAGAGGGATATTTTCCTGGCATGATGATCAGCTTTCAAATACTTTCGCTAATTCTACACCCGGCTCAGGCTGCCGCATGAATGCTTCGCCCACCAGGAAGGTATGTACATCGTGTCCGCGCATCAGCGCTACATCCTGCGGTGTAAAGATGCCACTTTCGGTGACGACGATACGACCTTTCGGTACCTGCGGCAATAAACCCAGAGTGGTATCCAGCGTGACATCAAAAGTGCGCAGATTGCGATTATTGATGCCGACCAAGGGCGTATTCAACTGTAATGCCAGTTGCAGTTCGTCACTATCGTGCGCTTCCACCAACACTGCCATACCCAGCTGGTGAGCGATAGCCTCAAGTTCCTGCATTTTTTCAAGGCTCAACGCGGCTACGATCAACAGGATGCAATCTGCCCCCATGGCGCGTGATTCATAGATCTGGTAAGCATCCACCATGAAATCCTTGCGTAGTACCGGTAACCGGCAGGCGCTGCGTGCTTGCAGCAGATATTCGGCGCTGCCTTGAAAATAGAGGGTATCTGTCAGTACCGACAGGCAGGCCGCCCCGCCTTTTTCATAACTAACGGCGATGTCGGCAGGACGAAAATCTTCACGAATGACACCTTTGGAAGGGCTGGCCTTTTTGATTTCGGCGATCACCGCCGATTTTCCCGAAGCTATTTTTGACTGAATCGCGCCCACGAAGTCGCGAGCAGAAGGTTCTGCCTGTGCTTTGGCTTGTATCGTCGCCAGCGGTATCGCTGCTTTTGCGGCGGTGATTTCAGACTGCTTGGTCGCAAGTATCTTGTTTAGGATGTCAGACATGGCAGAATTAAATATAAGTTACTTAAACTTTCTCATAGGAAACAACTTACAACGAAGGAGCGCGATATTCTAGCAACCGATTTTCAACAAACACCAAAATCCCCTCAGGCAATTCGCCAGCGAGTCCCCTAAATTCCCGAAGTACGCGATTCCTATCAAAAACACCGTCCATGCTTAACAGCGGCGTATGGTTGCTGAAAGGACTACTCTCGCCGTCATCTACGTCATAATGCGAGATACCTTTGCCCACTTTCCAATAAATGGATCGTTCCTGGCGTGCTTTATCATAGGCCAGTTGAAATCCGACTATATTTCCATCTGCATCGTACCAGACCACCAGATCCTGCTCCGAAGAAAAGAACCAGCGGCGATAAAACTCGCCGGGGATCTGTCTTACTGCGTTGATTTCTTTCAGCATGATTGTATCAAGCGTTAACCGATGAAGTTCTGATTAGTTCAGTTAACTTGGCTTTGGCTGAACCATTGTCAATCGCTAGTCCAGCCTGAGCTATGCCTGCTTGCAGAGTATCGGCCACCCCTGCCACATAGATCGCGGCACCTGCATTCAACAGCACGATATCTCTTGCCGCGCCTTTTTGTCCTGCCAGTACTTGCAGGATGATATCCCTGGATTCCTGTGCATTGTTAACGCGTATGCTTTCGGCCTGATGCAAAGGCATGCCGAATTGTGCAGGATTCACAACGTATTCCTTGACTTTGCCTTCATGCAACTCTGCGACATAGGTGTCACCGCAAAAAGAGATTTCGTCCATTCCATCCGCGCCGTGCACCACCATCACATGTTGGCTGCCAAGTTGATTCAGAACATTTGCCAGCTTTACCGTCAAGTTTTTATCAAATACCCCCATCACCTGATTTTCTGCTCCCGCCGGATTGGTGAGCGGCCCCAGCAGATTGAACAGCGTACGTACGCCCAGTTCGCGCCGCACCGGGGCCGCATGTTTCATGGCGTTGTGATGATTGGGTGCGAACATGAAGCCGATGCCGATCTGATCGACGCAAGACGCGACTTGTTGCGGCGTAAGGTTGACGTTTACGCCCAGTGCTTCCAGTACATCTGCACTGCCACAGGTGGATGACACCGAACGTCCCCCATGCTTTGCAACCTTCGCTCCCGCCGCTGCCGCCACGAAGGCGGATACGGTAGAGACATTGAAGGTTTGTATGCCGTCCCCGCCTGTGCCGCAAGTATCCACCAGATGCTGATGATCGGCGACATCGACCTTGGTAGAAAGCTCTCGCATCACTTGTGCCGCTGCTGTGATCTCTTCCACGCTCTCGCCCTTCATGCGCAACGCGACCAGCAATCCGGCTATCTGAGCCGCGGTTAGCTCACCCGCCATCACCTGGCGCATGATGTCCAGCATCTGCTTATGTTCAAGGTCTGCTTTATCCAGCAGGCGGTGCAGCGCTTGAGCCGCAGTAAACATCAATAAGCTTTCAGAAAGTTATTCAGCAAGTCGTGACCGTGTTCCGTGAGTATGGATTCCGGATGGAATTGCACGCCTTCGACCGCCAGGGTTTTGTGGCGCACACCCATAATCTCGCCATCATCGGTCGAAGCGGTGATTTCCAGGCAATCGGGTATGGATTCGCGCTCGATCACCAGTGAATGGTAACGCGTCGCAGTAAACGGATTGGGCAGGCCCTTGAACACGCCGATGTCCTGATGAGAAACCTGAGAAGTCTTGCCGTGCATCACCTGCTTGGCATGGATGATCTTTCCGCCGAAGGCCTGGCCTATGCTTTGATGCCCTAAACAAACACCCAGTAGCGGGATCTTTCCCGCGAATTCCTTGATCAGGGGTACTGAGATACCTGCCTCATTTGGGGTGCAGGGGCCGGGGGAAATGACGATATAACGTGGCTTGAGCGCATTGACCTTGTCCAGATCAATCTCGTCGTTGCGGTATACCACGACTTCTTGACCTAATTCTCCTAGGTATTGCACCAGGTTGTAGGTGAACGAATCGTAGTTGTCGATCATTAACAGCATATTGAACCTAATAAGTTCTGACAAAGACGGGCATTATCCGCTTCAACGCCGGCCTGTTCAAGGCCAGCGCTAATCAACGGTTTTACTTTAAAACCAAAGGCAAGCCGGCTGCAATGAACACCACCTTGTCGGCCAGCTTGGCGACAGTCTGATTCAAGCGGCCCTGTTCATCCTGAAAGCGGCGGTTGATCTCACCCAAGGGCACGATGCCCATACCGACTTCGTTGCTGACAACGATGATCTCGCCCGGCAGTTCGGGCAGAACTTTGGTAAAAGATAGCAATTCCTTTTCCCAGGTTTTATCCTGTGGCGGATTACAGTCCGGGCATAGCCATTGTGCTAACCATAAAGTCAGGCAATCCACGATGATGCAGTGGTTGCTGGCGGCGTGCTGCTTGAGTGCATCGGCAAGAAAAAAAGGTTGTTCCACCAATTGCCAGTGGGCTGGACGGCGTTGTTTATGATGAAGTATGCGTGCAGTGAACTCAGCATCATAGACCTGGGCGGTGGCGATGTAAGTGACATGCAGGTCGCAATCTACAGCCAGTTTTTCGGCGTAGGCGCTTTTGCCCGAACGGGCGCCACCGAGTACCAGCGTTAACACCGGAATTCTTTATTACTGAGTTTATGCACTACCGATACGAGTGGGTAGTACCAGCGAAGATATCGCTTTATGAACCACCCATGCGATACCGAGGTACATCATCGCGTAGCTCACATAGGGCAGGCCGTAATGAGCAATCCTTGATGTGAATTCCATCGCCGACATATCGGAGAAGCGGCCGGAGAAAACGTACCAAAAGGTATTGGAAATAGCAAAAGCCAAGCTTGAAGCTACAAACCCGGTCACAACGAACGGTAATATTTTGAACGGTTCTCCGCGCTTAGCCAGCCAACGCCCCAAACCCCAGACTATGGCATAGGTGACGACCAAGCCCCAGTAGGCAGGCGACACGCAGTAAGCAGAAACTCCCTTGACGCCAATCGCGTACGCATCCACCAGGAAGGCAACCACGATCATCAGGGCAAGCCAGCTGGTTCGTCCCAGCAGGATGCCACCTACAAACAGCAGTGCGATGGTAGCGTCAGGCAAGGAGATCGCAGTAGCGAAATGGCCACTACGCGTCAGCATGATGAAGAAAACCAGGGTAACAGCAGTGGCAAATGAGTTTTTTATTGTAGCAAGCATCACAATCCTCCAGGAAAACCCGCCCAGTAGGGCGGGAGGTACAGCGTCAATCATATCATTACCTTGGAAACACGTGCGAACCTTGGGTCGCATGTGCTTACGGCATTAACAGACACACTTAAAAATCCGCTTTCATTCCGACATGGAATTGCCGCGAAAAGTCGGTCGCATAAATACTGTCATCACTTACGAACAGGGCGTTGCGATGCTCCAGCAGATTATTCACAGCGGCGAACCATTGCATATTTTTGTACTGATAACTGAGCGTAATGTCAGTGGAGAGATAGCTATTCTGCCGCTGAGTGAAATTGTTGGCGAAGTCGTTAATGGCAAAAGTGGGGGAGCGCCAAGTCTGGCTGAGATTCAAATGGGTGTTCGCCAAGGGCGCGTAATTCAAATTCGCCGTCACGCCATGTTTGGGTACTCCAGGCAAGTCTTTTCCATCAAATGCACCTCCACCCTGGGTTGCTCTATCCATGATGGCGCGCGTATAGGTATAGACCAGCGAGCTACTCAACTTATCGGATATCTGCCATTGATCTTGTGCCTCCAAGCCGTATTTATGAGATTTATCGATATTGGTATTGATGAAACTGACCGGGTCGAAATAAATCTCATCATGCAACCAGGCTCTGAATACAGTTACTTTGAAATGGTTGTCAGCAATCACGTGATTCAACCCCACGTTGATAGTGTGAGACTTTTGTGGAGCGATGAAGCCATTGAAGGCACCTGCGAAAGTAAAGAACCGGTCTATGTCCGGTGCCTGGAAAGCTTGGTCATAGTTGGTGAAAATGCTGAGTTGCGGATTGAACCGGTAATTCAGTCCGATATCCCATGCGTTGAGATACCGGGTGTCCTTGAGCGTAGTCCCGGCGTTAGGCGCGTATTCATATTCCACCCGCTCGTGTCGAGCACCTGCTGAAAGACTCAGGTCATCAATGCGGTATTCGCCTTGTGCAAATAGGCCAAGGTTGTCCTTACTGGTGTTATTGCTGGCGCCTATTCTGGTGCCATCAAATATCTGAACGCCCAAGGTCGCAGCCAACTGATCATTGTGAAATTGCAAAGAGGCCAGATTGGAGGTGTAATCGTAATTGGCTCTATTTGCGAAGTTAACAAAATCTGAGACCTTGTTTTCCTGACGATGATCGAGGTCGATTTTTAGGTTTGACGTAATATCGAAGTCGGTACCTAGCAGCCAAGAGCGCGATTCGACGATCTGATGGGTATAGGTGCCGCCACTGGCGCTTGGGTCGGAATTGAGTTTTGCCAGGGAGATCGGATTGACGTAATGCGTATCGACATCTGAATTTGCCGCTTCCAGATTAATGCGTAGTTGATCGGTAGCCTTGATTTTGAGTTTTATTTGAGCCGTATTGTTGCGTGTCGCATCTTTGTTGCCTGTCACATCTCTTTGGGCTGAGCCGTCATCGCTTTCATGCACGGCGCTGGCGCTGAGGTCGAAATACTGTTCCGAAATACCAGCCGAAATGGCTGCGGAAAGAGCCCCATGATTACCCACCGAACTACTTACCGATACGCCAGTCTTCGCCTTGGTATAAATTTGAATAGAGCCTGCACTGGCACCATCGCCAAACATAACCGCGCCAGTGCCTTTAGTGATCTCGATGCGGTCGATAGTCGCTAACGGTATTGAGGCGATAAATTGGGGCATCGTGTCAATATTATTCAGGCGCTGCCCATCAACACTGATGACGATGTTTTGATAACCGCTACCAGTGCCGTAGCCACGCATATCGATCAGGGGAGTAACTTTACTGCCGAAACTGGATGCGACAGTCACAGACGTATGCTGTGCCAGGAAGGCATAAAGCGAAGTTGCACCGGATGACTCGATCATTTTGCTTGTGTAAAGCTCCGAAGCATAAGTTGTTTCGGTATCCGGATGTGCGACCCCTGTTGCGGAAACGATGACATCGCCAGTGTTGACTGCATCGCTTTCTGCGACAATGGTTTGTGCGAATGAAAAAATTGGATATGCCAGGCAGATAAGCCCGGCAATGATGTTGCGCTGCATAGTGATTGCTCCTTTAATCCACACGACCCCGTATGGATGATTTTGGTATGTAAAATCCGGGAGCAACCGAAGAAGGCAAAAATCTGTGCCGACCAACACCGTCACCCCGCGGTATTTTCACGCTTGGTTGAACAGGCCGGTCTCCGGGCTCGCAAGTCTTGATTGATCGCCTTCCCATGGTTGGAATTCACCACAGTGGCATATTGATCAATCCGCACTTGCTTACCGTTGCGGGGGCAGCACAGGCTTGGTTTGGTATCACTAGCTCACACCGAACTTACCTGTTTCCCGTTTAATTTTCTCGCCAGAAAGAGCTTGAAAACACCTGACAACTTGATTCAATTATAGATGGCAAACTGCAAAAGATGACAATATATTTTTGAGTAACATGTTGTAATACTTTCATAAATATGGCTTACTTCTTGACCTTGAAGCATTTTTAACTTTATAGTTGCGCCATGGAAACAGATTTAAAAACATTGGAAGATTCGCTGGTGAAGTTTATTGAACTCAACCAGCGCTTAAAATCAGAGAATCATCGCTTGCGGCAGGAGTTGGCGATCGCTCAAAGCGATACGCGACAGCTCAAGGATAATATGCTGTCTGCCAGTGAGCGCATTCAGTCGATCATGCAGAGTCTGCCGGAGGAAACTGCATGAGCGACATCAAAAATGTAGACGTTTCCATCATGGGGCGAGAATTTCGTATCGCCTGCCCGGAAGAAGAGGAAGAAGGTCTGCGGGAAGCGGTTACGTTTCTTGACCGCCGCATGAATGAGATTCGTGACTCAGGCCGTTTGGTCGGCGTTGAGCGCATTGCGATCATGGTCGCGCTTAATATTACCAACGAACTACTCACTACCCGTACTGGCGGATTTGACATTGGCGATTTGCAGCGTAGAATCGGACTCATGCAGAAGCAACTTGATCAGGCAATGTTGGATCAAGAGAAGCTGTTCTGATTTATTATTGTTTTTAAACGAATACTGCGTGGATACACTCTTGCCGTACTGGTTGTAATGTATGCAAGACTTCGCCTTGTCTTCGTTTAAAGGCAATAAAAATCGAAATTTTTTGTTGTTTTAAGCTTTCCCTGCGGTGTTCGTTGAGGCTATAACTTCTTGAACCAATATTTTTGCCATTGGTTGTGACCACTCCGAATGCTGTTGTGCGCGCCTTCTTAGGTGTGCCTGATGCGTTCTACGTTGCGACCCCCTGACGCCCAGCGTTCAGGAGCACGGCCAAAACGGCATTCGCGGGGATTACCTTTCCTCTAGTTGAAATACCATGCGCTACTGGCTAATGAAGTCCGAGCCTTCGGATGTCTCGATAGACGACCTGGCATCACTCCCTGATCAAACAATAGACTGGTATGGCGTGCGTAATTATCAGGCACGTAACTTCATGCGTGACCAGATGAAACCGGGCGACGGTGTGTTGTTTTACCATTCCAATTGTGCCGCCCCCGGGATTGCAGGACTGGCAGAGGTAAGCAAGCTGGCTTACCCGGATCGTACTCAATTCGACCCAGAACACAGATATTTCGATGCCAAATCTACGCCGGAAAATCCACGCTGGGTCAATGTTGATGTGAAGCTGGTGCGTAAGACCAGATTGCTACCCTTGACCGAGCTTTATACTTATCCGCAGCTTGCCAACATGCGCACGTTACAGCGTGGTAACCGGCTATCCATAACGCCGGTTGATCCGGGCGAGTGGGAATTTATTCAGACCTTGATTTAGGTTTTTACTACGATTCAGGTTTTAGCTATCCCTCGGTTTTAGCTTTCCATGGCCCGGACTTGCCACCCGATTTTTCCAGCAAGCCGATATCATGCATGGTCATGCCACGATCAACCGCTTTACACATGTCGTAGATGGTCAATAACGCAACACTGACGGCAGTGAGCGCTTCCATCTCCACTCCGGTACGGCCTATCGTTTGCGCGGTGACAGTGCAGGTGATTGCAGCCACTTGCTGATTGATGCTGAATTCCACGCC
>CAILHX010000011.1 GCA_903834185.1 uncultured Methylophilaceae bacterium | reverse complement strand
GTCGAAGCCGTACCCGTGGTTTCATCCCAGGCGCGGAAGCTAAAGGTGGCGGTCTCGCCATTATGCAAATCGGGCGAATAACGCACCAGTGCACTGGAGTCCAGGAGTAAGGCGCTGGTCGTCGTAACGGCACCAAAGTTGGTCCAGGTGGTGCCACCATCCGTCGAGTATTGCCAGTTGGCATTGCCGACGGTTGCAGTGATGGCGATACCACTAGTCGCGCTGTCTACGTCTGCGTAACCGGCACCGGTGAGTATGGCCGCTACCGAAGTAGTGCCGGAAATGGTATTTTCATTGGTCCCAGCCAAACTCACCGTAGCACCGTTGGTAATGGTGGGAGCGTTATTGACGGCAGTGATACTGACAGTTTTGCTGACGGTACTGGTCAAGGCTCCACCGGTGCCTTGAGCCCCGACATTGCCATCATTGAATTTCAGATCAAGCTGCACCGAAGCCGGTGGATTCTGACTGCTGTTGGAATAAGTGATGGCCTGTAATGCCTGATTGACACGGGCATTGGTGGCATTGGTATTAAAAGTCAGCACCAAAGTGCCACCGCTATTGGTCGTCACCGTGCCTATGGTGATGCCGCCTACAGTAAAAGTAGAACCCTGAGTCAGGGCGGATAAGGCACCGCTATTGGCGAATACGTCCTGGCCGTTTGCACCAAGATGACGGTTGATGGTCAACGATGCGCCGGCAAAGTTGGTCGGGCTGAGTTCAGCGTCAGTGACTGTCATGCCGCCATCTATAGTCACAGCAGCTCCGCCTTCGGTAAAGCTGGGGGTACTGCCGGATAGCGCCAGAACGGGAGCGGTGTTCGCTGCTAACACATCCGACCAGTTCTGAGTGATCGCCGCATCCAGTGCTGTGACGGTATTGATCGCGCCGGTCTGATATTCCAGCACCCAGTTCCCGCCTTTTGCTGCGCTGCCGGTCAGGTCTTTGGAAGCGGCAACATCAGTTTTGGTGAGTTGTCCCAGCTTGGCGACCAACGACTGACCGACGGCGGTTTCCGCCACATCACATCCATAGATGAGAATGTCACCGTTAGCATTGAATGCTTGCCCCCAGGCGGCGATGACAGCAGAATTTTTTGCAAGCACGTCTGCATTCAGCTGGGTATTGCCCACATCAATCACGCCATCGCTGCCGTGCGAGATGATGTGGATGGCATCAACATTGTGTTCTGTCTTCAGCGTCTGCGAGATTTGTTCGATGCCGTTGGTATTGCTGTCGAGTAGCACCACCTGGATATTGCGATTGGGGCCGGCATTCTTGGTGATGTCGCTCACCAATGTCTGGTAATTCGCCACATCCGTGCTGACGAACACGATCTCATTACGTGTAGCGGTCTGCGCCTGATTTGCAGTAGGGGCTGCCGGGATTGCCGTGTTCAGGACGCGGACTTCGGCACTTGGCAGTATGGCATCGGGGTTGAATAAGGCACCCGCGTCGGCCGCGTACATGATTCTTGGTTCAAGGTCCTCAAGTTGAGGGCGTATTCTGGTAGCAGTTTGTCGTCTTATCATTTCAGCACCTGTATGGTCACTTGATTGAAAAATAACAACTACCTGATGGGCTCACGTTTGGGCGTACCTACAGCGAAAGATTTTGAAGACTGGCCTTGCGGACTAAGTTTAAGTGCTCCCGGCGACGGATTCTGCATCATCAGTTCAACCGGATTGGTGGAGGCTGCCGCTACCGGAGGATCCGGCAGTTCCGCCTTGCACCTCACCCCTGAAGGAATCGCCAGATCCTTATTGGGTATTTCTGCACGCAGACGGAAAGTATTGCTGGCGCCGTCTATCAGTTTATCAACCAATACAACTTTGGCTTTTATCGGCTGTGCGTTAGGCAATTCCGGAGTAACTGTCAACATCATGTCTTTGGATAACAGCCCATATAAAGCGACCGGCACCACCATCTCAACACGCAACGGGTCTATCTTGGCGATTTTAAACAATGGTTTTTCTTCAACGCGTTCACCTGGCCATATGTATCGTTCGGCAACGATGCCATCAATGGGGGAATGGATATAGCGCTGCCCCAACTGGGCGCGCGCCAGTGACAACTCACTGCCCCATACATCGAGCTGCTCCTGCGCCAGCACAAGCTTCTGTTCGGCGATAGCTGTTTCGGCGATGGATTTATCCAGGGCTTGTTGCGAGATATATTTTTTGCCGACCAGATCTTCGCCGCGTTTTTGCGTAATTCGTGCCAGTTTCAGATTGGCTTCTGCCGTTTTCACATCAGCTTCAGCCATGGCGCGGGTATTTGCTACTTTTACCGTGGCGCGTTCGACTTCAGCACGTAAAGTTGCAAGTACCTGACCCTTACGAACGACCGAGCCGCGATCAACGCTTACCGCATCCACGATACCTATCACCGGGCTACCGACCTCTGCCACACGCTCGGGCTCGAACAGGCAACCTAAAGGTTGCGCCGCCTGGCACCAGTTATGCGCTATAAGCATCGCCCACATAGCCCCCAACAAAAATGCTCTTCGAACCGAAATAACTCGCATCTGAAAAAAAACCTGTGAAAACCCAAGTTTTATTCTATCAGATTCCCCTCAATGGTACATGGGCATTAGAAATCTTGCTGTAGGGGAAACCCCGATTCTGCAATGAGGGAACCCCCAAATTGGGTTCGCGCTGCAAAAACTCACTGATAACTCAGCCAGGCTTGAAGCTTAACGCTGCAGAATTGATGCAATAGCGCAACCCTGTGGGTGGCGGCCCATCATTGAATACGTGTCCCAGATGGGCATCACAGACATTGCAGATTACCTCGGTTCGTATCATTCCGTGCGATGTGTCCTTCCTTTCCAGCACGTTGGCAGGATCCAGCGCTTTGAAGTAACTCGGCCATCCGCAGCCTGAATCGAATTTGGTATCGGATTCAAATAATGGCGTACCACAACACACACAGGTATAAATTCCCGCCTGATTGTATTTGTTGTATTCGCCACTGCCTGCTCTTTCCGTCGCTGCCTCGCGGGTAACCGCGAACTGCATGGGGGTAAGTTGCTTACGCCACTCAGCATCTGTTTTAACAATTTTGGTCATACTAAAGGCACACTCCTTTCGCAATTGATTAGTCTATCCTGAGCCTGATACCTTACTTAATTTTTTCTTGGGATTTTTTACTTTGGTACAGTTTTTTTACTGTCAATCGCTTACTATTATGCTTTTAGTTAACCGCTTGCGCTCACCGTCCACATCGTGTCATTAAGAAAAATATTCGTCACCGCCGGAGTTTATTATGTCGAAATCCCAGAGGCGGGCTTGTATTTGTTGTGCGGCGCACCGGCCGATAGTGTAAAACACCTGATTAAACGCGGTTTAATCAATACCACGGAAAAAAACGGGGCTGTTTTCGAGAACGGCCCCAATGCCATTCTGCTCTCTGATGCTGCGGTGCAAAACGGACATTTGTGCAATCTGGCCGAGTTTCCGGTACTGCAAATGCTGTACCGGCAAGGCATGTTGATCCCCAATCATCCTAACAATACCGGTAAAAAACCTATTCTGATCGGCATGCCGGAGCAGCTGGGCGCGCAATTGCGTTATATCCATAGAGGTAACTACGGTCTCATTTCCAAGGAGGAAATGATCAAAGCAGGCATAGATGAAGCCGAAGCCGACGAATTGATGCGCATTAAACTCAAATTCGCCTTTGGTCATATCGTGCCACCTGACCAATTCCTCGATTGTTTGCCTTTAGCTGATGAAGCTCTGGAATTAGAGGGCGGTGTCCGCATTGAGCGCATCATCCATAATGTGTTCAAGGTCAGCCACGGCGGAGAGTCTGTCGAAGTTGACTTGAATCTGGCCACAGGCGAAATCTATCCTTGCCCTTATCCACTGAGCAATATTGACGTCTATCGCCACTATTTCTCTGTGATCCATTCCGGAGATGGTGATGGCTGGGACTGCAATCGTCCGGCCATGGGCAGTATTATTACTCATCAGGGGCGTATTTATCTGATTGATGCCGGCCCTAATATCCATCAAACGCTGGATGCGCTGGGTATTGGCAAGAAGGAAGTTGTTGGCATTTTTCAAACCCACTGCCACGATGATCATTTCGCCGGTCTAACTGCATTGCTGCAATCCGACCAACCGTTACAGTTCTTTGCAACACCGCTGGTGCGTGCTTCTGTTACAAAAAAGCTGTGCTCTTTGTTATCCATTTCGGAAAGTGAATTCGCCAATTATTTCGACATCCAGGATTTGGTGCTGGACGAGTGGAATGACATCATGGGTCTGGAAGTGATGCCGGTGAATTCACCGCATCCGGTAGAAACCACCAACTTCCAGTTCCGCGTGTTATGGGCAGGCGGTTATCGCACCTATGCCCATCTTGCCGACATCGCCTCATTCAGCGTCATTGATGCCATGTCCACAGACGACAAGACAGTGCCGGGCATGTCTTTTGAACGTGCGGCAAAGGTCAAAGCTGATTATTTGCAGGTCGCGGATGTGAAGAAGATCGATATCGGTGGCGGCATGATCCATGGTAGCGCGGCTGACTTTGAAGGTGATGCATCAGAAAAATTACTGCTCGCACATACTGCCAGACCACTCACCGACAACGAACGGCGCATCGGATCCGGCGCACCGTTCGGCAGCATAGAAGTATTGATCCCTGGTCAGCAAAGCTTTCTACTTCGCGATGCCAACGAATTTTTGCGCAGCTACTTTCCTTCAGTCGGTTCAGACCGGCTCAATATGCTGCTCAATAACCGCATCACCACTTTTAATCCTGAGACGATCATCACCGCAGCCGGCAAAGTCCCTAATGAGATTTACCTGATTCTGTCAGGCAAGGTCGAAATGCTGATGCAGTCCCCAGGCGGCTCGCACTATCTATTCAGTGGGTCGCTGATCGCAGAAGCCGCTGCGATCCATAATCAGCCAAGTACTGAGACTTACCGTTCGCTAAGCTTTGTGCAAGCACTGCATTTACCAGCGGATCTTTATCGTAATTTTGTGCAACGATTCTTCTCCAGTGCGGATCTGCTGGAGATTCGTGAAGTGGAAGAACGATTGCGGCTGACCTTTTTATTTAGCGATGCAGTCACAGCAACTACCTTGTTTGGACTTGCAAAGGCCTGCCGAATCACACGGCTAAACGCGGGCGATACTTTTTCCCAGCTTGCAGAACATGTGCATACTGTAGGCAGCGGCAATCTTGTCAGTAAAGAGGATGGAATCACGATGAAAAGTGGCGATTTCTGGGGAGCTGATAGCTTGTTCGCCTCCATGTCCAAAACCACAAAGGAAATCGTGGAAGTGTCGCAAACTTTAGTCGCGCTGAATGAATGCGAGGTTTATTCACTACCGCTGAAAAATGTCGCCCGTATCCCGGTGGTACGCTGGAAGCTTTTTGAGGCATTCAGAAATTCGCATTTCTACGCGGGCCCCCGATATCGCGCCAGTATGCGTAAATCCGATGATGTCGACAACGCCTAGTAGGCCTTCGCTATCGCCTATCAGTTGCCAAGCTGCTTGATCACTTTATCGGTGATATCGACTTTCTTGCCTACGTAAATCCCTATGTCGTACAACACCAGATCGTAACCTTCTGCTTCTGCAACTGTGACCACTGCCTTATTGACGAGATCTTGCAAATTAGCAAGTTCCTCGTTCTTGCGCAGAATAAAATCCTCATGTTGCTCACGACGCTTACGTTCAAGATCCAGTTTCTGGTTGGAAAGATTTCTGTAAGCAAGGAGGCGGTCATTGTCTGACATGGATGCCGCATTTTTTTCCAATGCATCCTGCTGATCTCTGATCTGCTTATCCATACGATCAAGCACAGCATTGCGAGCCGAAAATTCTTTCTGCAGTTTTTTGCCGATTGCAAGAGTCCGCGGACTCAGTTGCATAATTTTATCAACCTGTACGTAGCCGACCCCGGAACCCGCAAGAGCACTGGCCGCGAATAGAGTCAAAGCTATAGTGAACCAGAAATGCAACGCCCTTCTCAATAGCACATTCCTTCAAGTGCAAACCGTTCAGAATACATTCAATTGCCGAGAGATTTCATTACCTTATCGGTAATGTCAATAACTTTGCTGGCATATGCGACATTTTCATACATCACGAGATCATAACCGTCTGCCTGCGCAATCGCCGATACTGCTTTATTGATGCGTTCTTGCAGTGTCGCCAATTCCTGCCCTTTGCGTAACTCAAAATCTTCTGACAATTCCCGTTTCTTTCGTTGCAACTCGAGGTTGCTATTGGATAGATCCTGCTCCTTATTACGGCGATCTGTTTCCGACATCGTAAGCGCGTCTTTCTCCAAAGCCGCTACTCTGTCATTGATCTGCTTCTGCATCGCATCGAGTTCTTCACCTCTCGGCGCAAACTCCTTTTGCAATTTCCTTCCAATATCGATGGCTGGCGGCGACTCTCGTAAGATTTTTTCCAGAGAGACGTAACCTATTTTGTCATCTGCAAAACCGTTCTCAGCAAACAGGGTAAAGCCCAAAACCAGCAAAGTCAGTAGCAATCTACGCAATTCCAGCCTCCTAGTATTCAATTGAAAATCTAAAACCACACAACATCATGCAATGAGCGATCTCTCTTTCCAAGTATTCCGACATCATAATTGGAAATCACCATTTGCAGATAGCCTCCAGTAATCCGGCATGATTAATTTCAATATTTAATTATGAGAGATGCTCAGTATAGAGACTCAACAATCATCTTGAATTTCGATGTTTGTTTGCTGAGTTACATCATCACGTCAGACTTATAACTTGGCACTCAATGCAGGGATCGCAATAGTCCCGGCATCAACGTCAAGTGTGCACTCACGATGTTTTGTTCTTCTCTATCAAGGCATGAATCAATTCATCCATGCCATTCTGACGAATGATAGATACAAATTGACCACGATAGTTGGTGACCAAACTGATTCCATCAATATTTACATCAAAAACCTTCCACTCTTCACTTCCTTTTTCCAGCGAATAATCAACCGGAATCGCAGTACCTCCAGACTGTATGATCAGCGACTTCACTTTGACGTCACCATCATCCGCTGATGCTATAAATGGCTTGTATTCGATCACCTGGTCGCGATATTTAGAGAGTGCGGATGAATAGGTGCGTGTGATCAAGTTACGAAACTCTTTTACGAATTCAGTTTTTTGCTCTGCCGACGCTTGCCCCCAATATTTGCCAAGTGTGACACGTGACATGCGTTCGAAATCAAAATGCGGAAGTATTTTTTCTTCCGTAAGCGCATTGATCTTTCTCATATCGCCATTTTGTATATCCTTATCATTCCTGATGGCATCAAGAACCCCACTAGCCACATTCTTTACCATTTGATCAGGCGACACTATTTCTGCGTGCGCATTGATAGCGCCTGTCAACAACGCCAACACCATGGTCAGATTCAATAACGGTTTCATACTTGCTTCTCCAATCGGATTATTCATTCCCGGGTCCCCAGGGCTGGGCTTTGGTCACAGATGCCTAAAATAAAAAAAAGGCGATTCGGGGGAAATCGCCTTTAGACTAGGAGACTCCTAGACAAGAGCTACATGGACAGGGAGCTAATCCCATGTAACAAGGCATATTTAAACGCTTTCAGGTATCTGTAATATTTCCAAATGATGTTGATTTGTACCGATACGTAACAAATGGCACGACAAGCTGTTGTGAAGTGACAGAAATGGGAAGAGGCTCCTATAGAGATGTTCTATAGGAGCCTCTTCCTTTAGTGCTTGCGGGATTAATGTGAGCGCTTTAACGTAACAACGCCAGCACTTGGGTCGGCAACTGGTTCGCTTGGGCCAGCATCGCCGTCCCCGCTTGCTGCAGCACTTGGGAACGCGACAGATTGGTGGTTTCCGAAGCAAAGTCCGCATCCTGGATCCGGCTGCGTGAAGCAGTCAGATTGGTAGTTGCAGTTTGCAAGTTGGAGATGGTGGAAGTGAAGCGGTTTTGCAACGCACCCAGTCCGCCACGAATGGCATTGATATTCGCCAAAGCTGCATCAATGATGGCAATCGCAGCAGTTGCACCAGACACAGTGCCGATGTTCACAGTGCTCATTGCAGCCAGTGTGGAGAACTGTGCCGAAGTTGATGTCAGGAAGCCGCCACTGGTGTTAGTGGTTGTCAGATTGTAAATATTGGGCGAATTCAACTGCAGCATACCGCCCACTACTGTTGAGTCAGTACCACCGCCTGTACCTTGCAGGGTTTGCGCAGCACCAACTGAAAGACCTGTGTAGGCATTGGAGCCGGTAACAGTTGCACCACCACCGCCACTGTCGATGAAGTCGGCAATCTGGATATCAGCACCTTGTGAGTTGCTCAACGCCAGGGTAGCGGAACCGGCGGTTGCTGTCGCGAAGATACCGGTCACAGCGGATTGCGAGTTAATGGCATTGGCCAGTGCAGACAGATCGGTGGTCGAGGTCACTGCGGCAGACACCACAGCGCTTGCCGCACCGCCAGCACCGAGAGTGAAGCCTACAGTGCCGGTACTCCCTACACCCAGACCAGCTGATGTTTGCGCAAGGGCACTAACCCCGGTAATACTGGATAGTAGATTGATGGCTGATGCGACGGCTTGCACTGACTCACCGGTCTGCGTAGCGAATGATGAAACGATGCCATTCACCGTCAGGCTATAGTTTTGCGCTCGCACTCGATTACTAGGTACGGAAGTCGTTCCTGTTTGCGCAGCTGCAGATGAGTCAACGCTGGTTTGACCCTGAAGACTATTATTTCCGATGTTTTGCGTCTGCGCACTGCCGATGGCGAAGCTCACCGTTTGACCAGCATTGGCACCAATCTGGAATTGCGCATCGGATAATGTGCCGTCCAGAATATTATTGCCGTTGAACTGGGTCGTAGTGGCGACACGGTCGATTTCATTGGTCAGCGCCAAAGCTTCTGCCTGCAACGCAGCACGGTCTGAAGCCGAATTGGTGAAGTTGGCAGATTGAATCGCAAGGCTGCGTATCGTATTCAGGTTGTCCGCAACGGAAGCCAAAGCGCCATCAGCCGTTTGTGACAGGGAGATCGCATCATTGGCATTACGGCCAGCTTGATCCAAGCCACCGATCTGACTGGTCATACGTGCCGAAATGGCCAGGCCGGCTGCGTCGTCCTTGGCGCTGTTGATACGCAGGCCGGAAGACAGACGTTGCAGGCTGGTAGCCAGCGAACCTTGCGATGCATTCAGGTCACCCTGAATAGTTAAGGCATTAATGTTGGTGTTGATGATTTGCGGCATTTTAATGCTCCTAATATTTTATATTTATTAGTCAAATGCAAACAGGCATGTTTTTTTACATGCTCTCGATAATTTTTTTGTTATTTTTTTAAGCTTTGTTGTGTAAGCTTTTGTGTTCTCTTTAGATTTGTAGCATATTTCATGCCAACTTTGAGTAACCACTAGATTTTATAGGGAATGTACAATAAGGTATTCAGGTGTCACTTGCTGAATCACACAGATGATGATTGTGTAACGTATGTGGTGCCGGGAGGGGGACTCGAACCCCCACACCTTTCGGCGGCGGATTTTGAGTCCGCTGCGTCTACCAATTCCGCCATCCCGGCAATAGGAGCTAATCCTAGGGAGGCGCTATTATAGCGAAACCTCCTATCATGCGCACCGATGACTTTGATTTTTTCCTCCCTGACACACTGATTGCTCAGTTTCCCACGCATCAACGTCGCGCCAGTCGCTTGCTGCAAGTGAATGGAAAGAAAGGAGAATTGCGCGATAACCTGTTCGTCAACCTGCCGCAATTATTGCTTCCGGGAGACCTGCTGATATTTAATGACACTCGTGTTATCAAGGCCCGCTTGCATGGCCGCAAGGACAGTGGCGGGCAAATCGAAGCTTTGGTAGAACGCGTACAGGGGGAACATGAAGCGCTTGCGCATATCCGCGCTTCCAAAGCACCCAAACCAGGTTCGCGGCTAATATTTGCCGATACGATAGAAGCCGAGGTCATCGCACGACAGGATGATCTGTTCTTGTTGCATTTTCACAACCCTACCCCCGTTACGGAGCTACTAGAACAAGTTGGCTTTCTGCCTTTACCGCCTTATATTCAACACAATCCCAGCGATTTTGATGAAAATCGCTATCAGACCATCTATGCCCGGGAGCCGGGTGCAGTAGCCGCACCCACGGCCGGACTGCATTTCGATGAAGGCATGTTGGCCGAGCTCACACTGAACAATATCAATGTCGCTTACATCACCTTGCATGTAGGTTCCGGCACGTTTTTGCCAGTTCGAGTGCAAAATCTTGCCGATCACAAGATGCACAGTGAGCGCTATCTCATTCCACAAAGCACAGTAAATGCAATCGAACAGGCTCGCGCCAGCGGCGGACGCATCATTGCCGTAGGAACAACTGTGTTACGAGCACTGGAATCCGCTGCACATCTTGGGAATTTGGTGGCTGGAGAAAATGAAACCTCCATTTTCATCACACCGGGCTTTCAGTTTCAAATAGTGGAAAGTCTGCTCACCAACTTTCACCTACCCAAAAGTACATTACTGATGCTGGTCTCTGCCTTTGGAGGTGTTGACCTGCTAAAAAGTGCCTACCTGCATGCTGTGAAAGAAAAGTACCGCTTCTTTAGTTATGGCGATGCGATGCTTATTGAACGTCAACCTCAAAGCAGGCGCTGAATAAGATAATCCGTTGCCTGAGCTATGCCGGATGGTTTAACCGGAAGAGGTTTCGGTAGAGAGAGCAAGTTTTGCAATGCTTCATGAAACAACCCTGTATCACTTTGCGCCCTAGTCACTTTGCGACAGAGTCCTTGAGCCTCCAGCCACGTAATCAAATAGGGTTCTTCCGGCCAGTCCTCTCTAGTCACATAAAGCACAGGAATACCGTTACAGGCAGCCTCTGCAAAACTGCCGTAACCCGGCTTGCACAACAACATATCGGAACTCGCAAGCACATCAATAAAGTCCATCTCTAATGATTCCAGCGTCACCACATCAGGATGAGAGATGCCCCAGTCGGCCTGCACTATCCAACGCACATTGGCAACACGGGCCCAACGTTCAATCGGCAAGCGCATGGCTATCCCTCCCATACTGACCAGTATCAACTTATCCGATGCATTCAACCCAAGTCTGGCATTGATTTGTGTGCGGCGGTTTTGTCCAATACGGGCAATCGGATCTACGCTGCAAACATTTGCGAGATCCTGCATGGGCATCGCTGGCGTGATGCGTATGAAGTTATCAGCAGCTGCATAGGCCTGGCGAATCTGCTGTAGAATTTCCGCTGCACCTGGCATGGCAGCACAATATGCGGCAAAAATATCCGCCCAGTTGAGAGAGCACATGGCAGCACAAGAGATTCCTGCCTGTTGCGCTGCCGATAACGGCAGATAAGCCACGTTGGTGAGCACAAAATCCGGTGCAAGCCGCATAATACGCTCTGCTTCATGTGCCACCCGCGACGACCAATCGAGATGAAACTCGCGGTATGCTGCCATACTGGGCTCCGGCAACACATCCAATGCAGAGGCCATGACCATGCCAAAATCCGCCGCCTCATCAATCTGCGTGAATACCCCCTGAATACGCGATTGCAGTACACTCGAGGAGACTTTGCTGCAGATCGTCAATCGCAAGTCCGGCAGCTGCAAAAACAAGCTATTTAGCACCGGCGCTACTTGAGCAAGGTGCCCGAAACCGTGACCGGAAATATATACCAGTAAATGAGGAACATCTTTACGCATGAAATGTCTTTACTCAGCCCCCTAGACCCTTAAAATAACAGCCTCTTAAAATGGCCGACTTGTTAAAAAGAAAACTACTGCGATGAAATTTGAACTTCTACTTACCTCCTTGCTGTTTTCGGCAATCACCGCTCATGCCGCCGCTTTGGACGAAGCTGTGCCTGTCATTAAAATAGCGCTGGCCAAACAATCAACCAGCCATCCTTTTACTGTGGCTTATGTGCCCGATTTTAAGCGCTACTACATCGCTGATGGCGGTCTAGGTCCGCTGTTGGATGGTAACTCGATCGCCGTTTCCAAATCCGAGATCCACACTTACGGCGCGAAGGGTGAATATATCAATTCCATACAGGGCGGGCTAGATAACCGTTCCATTTATTTCAATCCCAATGAGAATGAGCTTGAAACCATCACCTACAACATCTCCAGCGGAGCAGGATTCACGCCTGAGGTCGGAATCTTTGCTCTGGAAGTGGATAACAGCGGCAATTTAACCCGGCAGCACGCAGAGAAGGCCTCCTTCAACCCCGCGTTTGGCGATGCAGGGGCTATGCCCAGCTTTGACCGTTCCACCAACGGTTATTACTGCAAACAGAGCCGTAGCAACAAGGTGTTTTTTGTGCAATTGGACAAACGAGAACCAGTAAAAGAAATCTTGCTGGATCTGAAAACTGCAGGAGTACAGTTTGACGACATCACCGATAACTACGTCGCCTATACCGATATTCCGGGGGAAGAACTGGCAGTCCTTGATGTGGATCACAAAGCCGTGCTGTTATTTAACCTTAAAGGACAGTTTATCGGACGTAGCAAGCTTCCTGCGCAATTGAAGCTGCACGCACAAAATCATTACAGCGGCATGGGTTATGCCAATGGCTTGTTCTTTGTGTATAACCAGAATGAAGGTGAGTTTGGTACTTACTACGGATTTAAAGTCTCAGACCAGGCGGTCAACCAGTAAGCTTTTTTCCACAATAGATAAAACGGCAAATAAAAAACGGCGGCAAGATCGCCGCCGTTAATTCATTGCAGTCAGGGTTAGCCGCCTAGCGCTGCTGACAGTTTACCTGACAGCATGCCGAAAATGGCTCCCAATATGGCTGATAATGAGACCAGCAATACAGGATTGGTCAGGTCCATTGCCGCCACATTCATATTATTCGCTAACAATGCATAACCAGCCGTAGCTGCATAGCCATAAACATTGGCTGGCACTACCGACAACAAGCTTTGACCCGCCACGATGACCAGGAAGAATACGGTCACTGCGATATATACAGCGGGACCTGCTGCGCCTGCCAAACCTAGCGGGTTCAACCCAACCAGCTTTAGCGCCACGCCCGCCAATATCGCACCATAGATCATTCCAGCGATTGTTTTCTTCAATGCCGCAGTATCGCCACCGGTATGAAAATAACATCCCCAGGCAATAAAGCCTGCCCAGACTAAAACCTTACCCGTCAATGGCCCCAATGCCAGAAACGCCCATACGCCACCAAGTACAGCAATACTCACAGACAATGCAGTTAATTTAGACATACATTCCTCCTCAAGAGTTAAAAGGCTACGGCTGTTTTAAATCGCTAGCGAGCGATAGGTCTATGCCCATTTGTACAACAAACGAAGCTCGCCAAGGCGGATACTAGACCGATTTTGGTGCATGAGCAACAAAAAGTTTAAATTTGTTATTTAAGATTAACTTAATGATATAACTATATGACTTTAATAGTTATTTTGTATTTACATATGCCCAATGATGATGCCATGCAGCAACGACCATATTGGGATATTGCGGCTGCGCCAGGCTGCCGTTGTACCGACTTAGTGCACGAAACAGATTTCCTTGTTCCAGATCCAGATAATGCCTCAGTATAGTGCAACCATAACGTAGGTTGATACGCAGGTGAAACAGATCCTGATCGGGAGTACCTATGCTTCTTACCCAAAACGGCATGACTTGCATAAAACCTCTGGCGCCGGCTGAGGAAATCGCATATTTCTTGAACCCGCTTTCCACCTGAATCAGCCCCAGCACTAACTGCGGGTCAAGTCCTGCGCGCTTGGCTTCATACTGCACTGCGATCAGAAAATTCCGACGGAAATCTGCATCCGGGATCTGTTTTTGCAGCCTGAGCGACATCTCTGCCAACCAACGCTGACCCTCCGCCTCGGAATCGAACATCAACTTGGGGGGTGCGCTATCCGACACCGCTTTCTGTAAACCGGCTCTCACGCTTGCAGAAAGCGGCTCTTCAATCTGCGCTCCGGCCTGACTCAGCATTGACCAGACCAGCAACGGCCAAACCAGTAGCAATGTGGTCAGCCAGCGCATGCGGCCCGAATGAATGGCACGACTTCGGTTAATGCAACGATCTGCGTTTCGCCGCCAGCGCGCGTCTGATATTCCACCACACCTTCTTTCAGCCCGCGATCTCCCACCGTGAGGCGATGTGGTATCCCGATCAGTTCCATATCGGCGAACATCACCCCGGGGCGCTCGCCTCTATCATCCAGCAACACATCCAGGCCAGCGGCCTGGAGTTGGTCGTGTAATTCGTTCGCAGCTTTTCTGACTTCTTCGCTACGCTCGTAACCGATCGCCACCACCGCCACCTGAAAAGGCGCGATACTGATCGGGAAGATAATGCCTTTCGCGTCAAAACCCTGCTCGATCGCAGCACCCACGATGCGCGATACACCGATGCCGTAGCAGCCCATGGTCATCACCTGATGTAGGCCGTTCTCATCCAGATAGGTTGCCTGCATCGCTTCAGAGTATTTTTTGCCCAACTGGAAAATATGACCCACCTCAATGCCACGACACAACCCCAGTGTGCCTCTGCCATCGGGGCTAGGGTCGCCCGCGACTACATTGCGGATGTCGGCGACCAGATCAGGCTCTGCTAAATCACGTCCCCAGTTCACACCAGCCGTATGCAATTTCGGCTTGTTGGCTCCGCATACGAAATCGCTCATTGCAGCCACCGTGCGATCGGCAATGACCCTGATCTGGCTTCGATCCAGCCCGACCGGGCCAAGAAAACCCGGCGGGCAGTTGAATGTTGCACGGATCTCATCTTCGGTAGCAAAACGAAAGTCGGCAAGCCCCGTGATCTTGGCAGTCTTAACCTCGTTCAAAGTATGATCGCCGCGTATCAGCAGCACATGCAACTTGGCGTCTGCCATCACCGCGATCAACTTGACCGTACGTTGCAGCGGAATGCCCAGCAATGCCGCTACATCTTCACATGTGGTTTGCTTGGGGGTATCCACGTCGTGCATGATCTCCGACGCTGCTTGCCTTGGAGTGGCAGGAGCCAGCGCCTCGGCCTTTTCTACGTTGGCTGCAAAATCGGACTCGTGAGAAAAAGCGATCGAGTCTTCGCCTGAGTCTGCAAGCACGTGAAACTCATGCGAACCGGTGCCGCCTATCGCGCCGGTATCCGCCGCCACCGCCCGAAACTTCAAGCCCAGGCGCGTAAAGATGTTGGAGTAGGTCTGATGCATGAGCGCGTAAGTCTTTTCTAGCGACTCCTGACTGGTATGGAAGGAGTAAGCATCTTTCATTACAAATTCCCTCGCACGCATCACGCCAAAGCGTGGACGGATCTCATCGCGGAATTTGGTCTGTATCTGGTAGAAATTCAGCGGCAGTTGCTTGTAACTTTTGATCTCTTTACGTGCGATGTCGGTGATCACCTCTTCGTGTGTAGGGCCGAAACAAAAATCGCGTTCATGCCTGTCCTTGATTTTCAACATCTGCGGACCAAACACATCCCAGCGACCGGTTTCCTGCCACAATTCGGCAGGCGTCACTGCGGGCATCAGTAATTCCAGCGCACCAGCCTTGTTCATTTCCTCCCGTACAATGGCTTCCACCTTGCGTAACACGCGCAATCCCAGCGGCATCCAGCTATACAGCCCGGAACCGAGACGCTTGATCAGCCCGGCGCGCAGCATCAGCTGATGCGAGATCAACTCCGCTTCGTTAGGAGCCTCTTTCAGAGTAGACAGGAAAAATTGGGAAACACGCATGTACAGGCTTTCTACAAAATTCAGTAAGATGCCGAATTTTATAGGATTGTCGCTGCTACGTCAGCAACGGGGTGGTTTGCTCTCTACAGCACGACCGGGCTATTTGAAAGTTCGTTGGCATGGGGGCCATGCGCAGGGAAATGCTGTTGCAACAGGTCGCTGATTGCCATGATGCCATGCCTGACGCCTTGCTCGAAACTACCGCTACGGAAATGCTTCTCCATTTCACGGCAAATGGTTTGCCACTGTTCATCACCAACCTTGGCGTGTATGCCACGATCCGCCACGATTTCGACGCGGCGGTCAGCCAACAGCAGATAAATCAAGACGCCGGAATTATGCTCGGTATCCCAGATGCGCAACTGCGAAAACACTTCGATGGCACGTTGCCGCGGCGTGATGCTGTGCCATAGTTCATGAATATCCAATCCGGCTTCAACAGCGAAACGCAACTCTCCCATGTGTTTTGTTTCAGCAGCCTGGATAGCGGCCTCGATATTCGCCATGGAAGATTTGGGGAAATGGCGTACGACCTGCCAGCGCCCGGTCAGTAAATGCTTACATATTCTAAACATATTCATCACCAGTCACCTGACGCTCCGCCGCCGCCAAATCCGCCACCACCGCCAGAAAAACCTCCGCCTCCAGATCCACCACTAAATCCACCTCCGCCGTAACCTAGAGGCAAACCAACACCGCCGACCATCGTAATGAAGAACGCGATGATGCCTAACACCAAGGCGATCAGAAAGCCTGCGCCGAGAAAATACAGTATGAACGCTGCCAATCCACCGCTTGCCAGACCACCCACGAATTTACCCAGTACGCTACGCAATACACTGCCCACTACGATGGCAATGATCAATACCACAAAAAAAGAATGCCCCCCCAGGTTCTGGGTTGGGCGCTGCTGCGCTGCTGCAGGCAATGCCTCGCCATTGATCACTTCGGTGATCTTGGCTGTGCCTGCTACCAGTCCGCCATAAAAATCACCCTGCTGAAAATACGGGCGCATCACGTCAGACACGATGCGTTTGGCAATGGCATCGGGTAATGCGCCTTCCAGCCCGTAACCGACTTCGATACGTGATTTGCGGTCATTCTTGGCAAGCAGCACAAGTACGCCGTCATCTACCCCTTTGCGACCCAGCTTCCATGCTTCGACCACGCGCATGGAAAATTGGGCGATGTCTTCAGGCTGGGTAGTGGGAACGATCAGGATCGCGATCTGGCTGCCTTTTTGAGCTTCGAATGCCGCCAGGCGCGATTCCAGATCGGCTTGCTGCTCTGCCGATAGAGTAGCGGTAAGGTCGGTGACGCGGTGCTGTAGCGGCGGAATGGCAACATCCGCTGCCTCTACCGCTGCCGGATATGACATCAAGCATGGCAGCAGGCAGAGCAGCAGGGTAATCCAGCGACGCATCATGGCTTAATTAAATTAGGTTTAATAAATCTAGGCTTATTTATTAAAATCGACTGTAGGTGCGGTCGAGATTGCCTTTTCATTTTCTACGGTAAAGTTGGGCTTGGTTTTGTACCCGAACATCTTCGCAGTCAGGTTGCTGGGGAAAGAACGCACTGTGACGTTATAGTCCTGCACCGCCTGGATATAACGATTACGCGCAACGGTAATGCGGTTCTCGGTCCCTTCCAGTTGCGCTTGCAAGTCGCGGAAAGCGCCGTCGGCCTTGAGTTGCGGATAGTTCTCCGACACTACCATCAGCCGCGACAAGGCAGATGTCAGCTGACTTTGTGCTGCGGTGAATTTTGCAAATGCCTGTTCATCGTTCACCAACTCAGGCGTTGCTTGTATGCTGCCGACTTTGGATCGTGCGACGGTCACCGCTTCCAGTACCTCTTTTTCATGAGAAGCGTAGCCTTTGACGGTATTTACCAGATTGGGCACCAGATCGGCACGTCGCTGGTATTGATTGATCACTTCGGACCAGCTTGATTTGACCTGTTCATCCTGCGATTGGAAGGTGTTATAGCCGCAACCGGTAAGTGCCAATGTTGCCATGAGAACAAACGCTGTTATAAATTTACGCATGAAAAACTCCTGTTAAGAACACGGTGGTATTAAAGTGGGGGCAATGTTGCAGAATACAACTGCAGTAAGACAATATTAAGGCAATAAGCTTAAGGCATCAGGCTGCTCATGGTGGCACGGGCAAAACACAGATCTTCCCAAGCCTTGGCTTTTTCATTCAAGCTCCGCAGCAGGAAGGCAGGGTGATATGTCACGATCACCGGAACACCATTGTAGTCATGCAGCTTGCCGCGCATGGACGCAATCGTTTCCTCGCTGCCTAGCAACGACTGCGCGGCAAACTTGCCCAGCGCCACGATCAGTTTGGGGCGTATCAGTTCTACCTGACGTTTCAGATAAGGATCGCATTTTTTTACTTCCTCGCCTTGCGGGTCGCGATTTTCGGGGGGCCTGCATTTGAGAACGTTGGCGATATATACATTCTCACCCCGCCTCAGGCGTATGGCCGCCAGCATGTTATCCAGCAATTGTCCGGCAGCGCCGACGAATGGCTCACCGCGCTTGTCCTCTTCCGCACCCGGCGCTTCGCCGACAAACAGCCAGTCGGCATCGGTGTCGCCAACGCCGAATACCGTCTGGGTGCGGGTTTTTGCCAGGGCGCAGGCCTGACAATTTGAAACCACCTGTTGCAGGGTTTGCCAATCCAGACTCGCTATCGGTTGCGCTGTTGGTTGTATGGACGGCAGTTGGGAAATCTGTTCAGCTGATGCAGTTATATCAATTGCTGGCGAAGGCGCTGTGCCGGAAGTTCTCTGCCGCGGTTTCCACGCAGGGAGCAACTCCAGCTCGTGCAAACGGTCTTCCAGTGTCAACGTCATAATGCCAGCCCCATCAACACTGCGTCTTCCCGCCCGTGCACAGCCGGGTAGTAATCTTTGCGTACTGAAAATTCGTTGAATCCCATGCTCTCATATAAACCTATCGCTGCCTTGTTGGAAGGCCGCACCTCTAGAAACATGGTTTGTGCTTTGCGGCGCTGAGAAACAGCGATCAACTCTCCCAGCAATTTACGTCCCAGACCCCTGCGCTGTTGCGGCTTTGCAATGCTGACATTGAGCAGATGCGCCTCATCCAGCACCATCATCATCACGGCATATCCGACGATCTCGTCACCGATTTCATACACAAAACAGTAGTAACCGGCTTTCAGAGAATCGGTAAAGTTGCCGCGCGTCCAAGGATGGGTATAAATTGTGGGCTCTATCTCCATTACCGCATCCAGATCGGCTTTTTTCATTTCCCGTAATACTGGTACCGTCGCTTTTAATACTGCACTCATGTTCGCTCGCTTATAGCCCGCTCGTTTATAGTAAACGCCACTTTGTTGCGTACATACAGGGGGACGATGTGCTCAGCCGGCAAAGGCTGCCCGGTATTGAATACGGGCAAGGCCAACGACAGCAGATATCGCGCCAGGGGAAATGCATGCAACTTAACCGTGCTTATTTGTCCTGGAAATTTTCCATGCAGCGCAGTCTCGTAACTATCCCACCCGCTGCCTATACCACACCAATTATCACCTGTAACCACAGGTACCGCCGATGGATGATACAGTCCTGGGGCATGGATTTCTTGCCAGTCATCCCCTGTGTGCTCATATGCAGCGTGATAAACCTCTCCCATACGCGCATCCAGGCAAGCGATGACTTTGGGATGATTTGCCTGCTCTGCCAATGCCAATAATGTTCCCATACCTAGTACCGGCAGGTTAGCCCCGAATGCCAGTCCTTGTGCCACACCACAAGCGATGCGCAATCCTGTGAATGAGCCAGGACCATGCCCGAAAACGATGCCGTCCAGATCCTGCAATTCCACACCTGCCTCATCCAGCAACTCGCGCAGCAGAGGCAAGATTAGAGAAGAGTGTTTCTGCCCTGCAAGCATTTCGCGTACGCTCAACTCGCCATCAAGACTGAGAGCGAGGGAAAGGAATTCAGTGGAGGTATCGAATGCAAGCAGTTTCATTGGTCGCTATTTTGCCATCAATCCGTGTGCGCCGCCGCATGACGAAACGCATATGCCTCTGCTAAACTTGTATCAATGATTTGGAGAGACGGTGGCATGCAAGCGATTGAGACACTAGATATTCAGGATTGGCAGCCTGGCGTAAACCCAACGGTGAGTCAGCAAGCTATTCTGGCACTTGAGCAAGGCAAGGTACTGCATCTGCCTGGACTGTCTTTCCCCATGCAGGAAAGTGAAAATATTTTTTACTCGCCGCAGTGGTTAAGTGGCAAACGCAAAAACATCAGCCTTGAAGGCAGCGAAGTACGTGGTGCCACAGCTCCGCCGGAAACGCTGGCACAGTTAGGCAGCATGATAGGCCGTTATACCAAGCGATCCTCATCACTGATCAATAGCCTGTTCCCAGGCTATATGCATCATCTGAATCAGGCACGTACCAGCTTTCGCCCTAGCGAGGTCGAAAACTCCTCTTTGTCATGGAAAAAGGATGATTCTCGCCTGCACGTAGATGCCTTCCCTTCCCGCCCCACACATGGGGAACGCATCTTGCGCGTATTCACCAATGTTAACCCCTCCGGGATCGCACGCATCTGGCGGGTGGGAGAACCGTTTGAAGCTGCAGCGCAACATTTCCTGCCGCATATTTCTCGACCGGTTCCCGGATCAGCCAAATTATTGCACCTGTTCAAGATCACCAAACGGCCTCGTAGCGAATACGACCATATCATGCTGCAACTGCATGATCTGATGAAAGCAGATGCGGGGTATCAGAAAAACGTCCCGCAGCAGGAAGTAGATTTTGCACCCGGCAGCACCTGGATATGTTTTTCAGATCAGGTACTGCACGCCGCCATGTCAGGACAATTCATGTTCGAACAGACTTTTCATCTGCCGATCTCCGCGCTATACCATCCTGAATTGTCGCCACTACGTGTTCTGGAACGTCTCAAGGGCCATCGATTGACCGCCTAATCTACCTGCGTCTTGCGCCGCATGACCTTGATATGCCCACGCTGCATCTTGCTTTGCAATCGCCGCTGCTGTGAACCAAACGTAGGTTTGGTCGCGCGACGCATCACGGGTGCTTTGGCCACACTCTGTAGCAATTGGTACAAGCGCATGATCGCATCTTGTCGGTTCAGTTCCTGACTGCGGTATTGCTGTGCCTTGATGATCACGACACCTTGGTGTGAAATGCGATGGTCGCGTAGCGACAGCAAACGTGCCTTATGCGCATCGCTCAACGACGATGCGTGAATATCAAAACGTAAATGGATCGCGCTGGAAACCTTGTTGACATTCTGCCCGCCAGCACCCTGCGCGCGAATAGCGGTCATTTCAAATTCTGATTCGGGGATTTGTGGCAGGCAAGGCATCGCGCCAGCGACGCTAAAACGTCAGATGTTCAAGTTGCCGCTGTTCCAGTACCGGCAACAGGGCGCGTTGTTCTTCAACTTCCATTTCCCACCAACGGGTTATTTCTTCTGCGGTGCGATAACAACCCAGGCAAAGCTGGGTGGTTTCGTTCATCTGGCAAACATTGATGCATGGAGATGCGACAGCCGCCATTCTGTTTTAACTCAGTTTGCCATGACATTGCTTGTATTTCTTACCGGATCCGCATGGGCAAGGATCATTGCGCCCAACCTTCATCCCGTCACGCTCGAAAGGTAGTTGCTGTGGGTCGACCTCGACTTGTTCATCTCCGCCTGCCAATGCTTCATCAAAATCAGCATGCTGATAACGAACATTTTCCAGCTCTGCAGGCTTTTCCACTGTTTCCAGATCTTCGGCCGAGCGTATTTGTACCATCATGGTAATGCGTGAAACTTCGCTTTTTACCGTGGCAAGCAGATTGGCAAATAACTCGAATGCTTCGCGCTTGTATTCCTGTTTTGGATTCTTTTGCGCATAAGAACGCAGATGGATACCTTGTCGCAGATGATCCAGCGCAGCCAGATGCTCACGCCAATGATTATCCAGACTTTGCAGCATCACCGAACGCTCGAACTGACGCATATTGGTCGCACCCGCCTGATCTATCTTCGCCTGGTAAGTTGCCTCTGCCTGCTCCAGCACACGTTCCAGCAAAGTTTCTTCATGCAGGTCAGGTTCTGCCTCCAGCCATTTACGAACCGGCAGCTTCAGTCCTATTTCCGCCTCCAGACTTATTTCCAGCGCGGGGACATCCCACTCCTCTTCTATGCTACCGGGCGGTATATGCATACCGAACAACTCCGTCACTACGTCTGCGCGCATGGCACTGATGGTATCGGCAATATCAGTCGCTTCCAGCAACTCGTTGCGCTGCTGATAGATCACCCGGCGCTGGTCGTTGGCCACATCATCGTATTCCAGCAGTTGCTTACGTATATCAAAGTTACGGCCTTCCACCTTGCGTTGTGCGTTCTCGATGGCACGCGTCACCCAAGGGTGTTCGATCGCCTCGCCCGCAGGCATTTTGAGCTTTTCCATGATCATGGAAACACGATCTGAGGCGAAGATACGCATCAGCGAGTCTTCCAGGGACAGGTAAAAGCGGCTGGAGCCGGGGTCACCCTGACGGCCTGAACGTCCGCGCAATTGATTATCCACGCGGCGCGACTCGTGGCGTTCGGTACCAATAATATGCAAACCGCCAGCAGCCAGCACTTCTTCGTGCAGCTTTTCCCAATTGGCTTTGATGGCGGCGATCTGCTGGTCTTTTTGCGTTTCGCTTAAAGCTTCGTCATTACGCACTGCAATAATTTCCGGTTCTGGATTACCGCCCAGTACGATGTCAGTACCACGACCCGCCATGTTAGTGGCGATGGTGATCATGTGCGGACGCCCGGCTTGTACAATAATATGCGCTTCACGCTCGTGTTGCTTGGCGTTCAATACCTGATGCGATAGCTTTGCCTTGTCCAACAAGGCAGACACCAGCTCTGAATTCTCAATGGAAGTGGTACCCACCAGTACCGGCTGGCCGCGCTTCTGGCAATCCTGAATATCCTCCAGCACAGCCTGATATCTTTCCGCAGAAGTACGGTACACCTTGTCCATCTGATCCAGACGTATGGTAGGACGATGCGGCGGAATCACCACCGTCTCCAGGCCGTAGATCTGATTGAACTCGTAGGCTTCCGTGTCTGCGGTACCTGTCATGCCTGACAGTTTGCCGTACATGCGGAAGTAATTCTGGAAAGTGATGGAGGCCAGCGTTTGATTCTCTTTCTGAATCTCCACGCCCTCTTTGGCTTCCACTGCCTGATGCAGACCATCCGACCAGCGGCGACCGGACATCATGCGTCCGGTAAATTCGTCAACGATCACTACTTCGTTATCCTTGACCACATAGTGCTGGTCGCGGTGGAACAAGGTATGTGCTTTTAATGAAGCATATAAATGATGGATCAGCGAGATGTTGGCCGCGTCATACAAGCTGCTGCCTTCAGGCAACAGCTGTGCCGAAGTCATTAACTCTTCTGCGCGCTCATGTCCGGCTTCCGAAAGCACCACCTGATGTGCTTTTTCATCAACCCAGAAGTCACCCTCGCCATCTTCCTTTTCCTGTTTGGTGAGGCTCGGGATCAGTTTATTGATACGGGTATAAAGCTCAGTACTGTCGTCAGCCTGGCCGGAAATGATGAGCGGGGTGCGCGCTTCGTCAATCAGAATGGAGTCAACCTCGTCCACGATCGCGTATTGCAATTTACGCTGCACACGCTCTTCTTTGGTGTAGACCATGTTATCGCGCAGGTAGTCGAAGCCGAACTCATTATTGGTGCCATAAGTGATGTCGGCAGCGTAGGCTTGCTGTTTTTCATCGTGTTGCATCTGCGACAGGTTGACACCGTAGGTCAGGCCGAGAAAATTGTACAAGCGCCCCATCCAGGCAGCATCACGACTGGCCAGATAATCGTTCACAGTCACCACATGCACACCGTTGCCGGTCAGCGCATTGAGATATGCCGGTAGCGTTGCCACCAGCGTTTTGCCCTCGCCGGTACGCATTTCGGATATTTTGCCGTAGTGCAGCACCATACCGCCTATCAGTTGCACATCGAAATGTCGCATTTCCAATGCACGTTTACCTGCCTCACGCACTACCGCGAATGCTTCAGGCAAGAGGTCGTCCAGCGTTTCTCCCGCTTTCAAGCGCTGCTTGAACTCATCCGTCTTGGCACGCAATTGCTCATCGCTAAGCGCCTGTATCGCGGGCTCTAATGCGTTGATTTGGGTGACGGTACGGGAATACTGTTTAATCAGCCGCTCATTGCGACTGCCAAAGATTTTTTTTACGAGATTGGAGAACATAGACACTACGCTTCTACCAGAGCAGAAGCTCAAAAAATTGAAGAACTAGCTGTTATTAGCCTTTATGTAATTGCGGGGATCCAGCGCAACTCCGTTAAGACGCACTTCAAAATGCAAATGTGCCCCGGTAGAGCGGCCGGTGTTGCCAACCTCGGCGATGAGCTGCCCTTTGGTTACGCGATCACCCTCCTTAACCAATAGTTTCGAGGCGTGCGCATATCGCGTCTCGACTCCGGATCCATGGTCAATCTTGACGATGTTACCATAATCCGGCGTCTTGTCTGCCTCCACCACGATCCCTGAAGCGGCAGCACGGATAGGCGTACCTATTTCTGCCATAAAATCCAACCCCTCATGGAACGCCATCTGTCCGGTAAACGGATCAATACGCCAGCCATAGCTGGAAGAGTTATAAGCGGCTTCCACCGGCGTTTTATTCGGCATGGTGTCCTGCTTCAGACTTTGTTGCAGCAGTAAAGTTTCCAGCAGGTTCAATCGATCAGAGCGCTGTTCCATCTCTTTCAGCATGATGGCCATCTGTTGCCCGATCTCATCCGCACTCATGTCATAGGCACGAGCAATAGGTCCACCGCGGCCAGGGTCTGCATCGGCTGAAAGATCCTTTTCCTTCACGCCCGCCAGCTTGGCCAGGCGATCACTTAACGCATCCAGACGGATGACTCTTGCTTGAATCTGCCCTAGCTGCAAGGCTAAGGCGTTAATATGTTCCTGGGTATCTTTTTCCGGTGCCAAAAAACGTGATGGAAGTAAACGCACCGGATTGACTGCTTGGAGCGCCGATGGCCCTTGTGGCAGAATGAACGCAAGCACCAGCAACACGGGGACGGAGACCAATGCAAAAACCAAGGCCGCAGCTTGCCATAGCGTGAGGGTTCTAGCCTTGGCCATATTGTTGGAGACAAAAATAACGTTCATATGCTGATGTTAGTATCCATAACCAATGTATCAAAAACCCCGATATGATTCGGAATCAATGCAACGCTTAAATATTATATTCGGACGTGAGCCAGGCCTGAAACGCATTTCCGCACAGGCAGAGAGGCTGTCAGCGACGCAAAAAACATGGTCGGAAATCGCCCCCCCGCCATTCAATCAACAGTGCCACACCGGCTTGGTGCACGATGGTCAATTAACCCTCTACACCAGCAGTGGTGCGGTTGCCGCCAAATTGAAATTGCTGATCCCCAACCTGCTGAAAAAAATGCAAAAACACGGCTTAGAAGTTACTTCAATTCGGGTCGAAGTGCAAGTGAAATCGCAACCCCGCGCCCGTACTAGGATGCGACCACCTCTGAGTCGAAACGCCGCAAAAAAACTGCTGGAATTCGCAGATAAGCTACCGGATTCACCCCTGCAACAAGCGCTGAACCGCATGGCAAAACGCGCTGCCTGAGGCAAATGTCTGTGCGCTATTTTTGCCTGTAAACCCACTCCAGCAAAGCATCCATCGCCTCACGCGAAGCTGCCGCTTTAGCATGGTTCACCATGAATACCACTACCCAGCGTCTGCCCTGCGCATCCAGCATATAGCCGGCCATGGATTTGACGCCATCCAGAGAACCGGTCTTGATATGCGCCTGACCCGCTGCCGAGCTATTACGTAAACGCAACGCCATGGTACCGTCCACACCAGCAATGGGGAGCGACGACATCAACTCGGGCATGCTGGCATGACGCCAGGCACGCAATAGCAACTCCCCCATATGCTGGGTGCTGATTCGTTCATTGCGCGATAGTCCGGCACCGTTTTCAATCACCAGCTCATTAAAATCACCACCATTGGCGATCAGCCACGCATGAATGGCGGCTGCACCATTATCCACATTACCGGGAGCGCCTCCGTGTTCTGCTCCCAGCGTCAACAGTATCTGCCGTGCCATCACATTGTTACTGTTCTTGTTCACCAAGCGCACCACATCGGCCACCGGCAAGGAAACAGAACGTGCCAGCAGACGTGCAGTCGGCGGTGTCTCGCCGCTCTTCGTAATACCCTGCACACTACCACCCAACTCACGCCAATACTGAGCAAATAATTGTGCGGTATAGCTGGTACTGTCAAACAGACTTAGCTCCAACGACTTTTCACCGCAGGCCAGCGCATAGTCGCCACTAAAAGTCACACTCACTTCGCTGCCCTGGTGCTGTATAACGCGGGTGATATTGTCTTTCCAATTATCACAGGCAACATTACCGGCCTGAACTTTGTTGATGATTTGCAGCGCCGGCATATCCGGATCGGCAATCACCCTGATACGATCGCCATCCGGCCGGAAAATGAAATTCGTTGCTTTGAAATTGACCAGGAGCGCGTCAGGCAATGCGTTGTAGGCACGGTCGGATTGACCATCGAAATCTCCCGGGTCAGCTTCAGGCACATCAAAAAAACCGTGATCCAGGATCAGATTGCCGTGAATCTCGCGCACCCCGTTCACGCGCAGGTCGTGTAACAGCGCCCAGAATCTTTCCTGCGTCAGTGCAGGGTCGCCATAGCCTTTGATATACAGGTCACCGTCCAGTACCCCATCCTGCAATTTCGCAGCACTCAACAAATCGGTATGCCAGGTATATGCCGGGCCCAACAGCTCAAGCGCAGCAGAAGTAGTCAGCAGCTTCATGGTAGATGCTGGATTCATTGCATGACCCGCATTCTGCAGAATCAGAGGCTTGACACTGTCAACCTGCTGCACCATCACCCCCACTGCATCCGCGTCAATACCTGCGTCGCGTAACGCCTTGCTGACAGAAACGGGCAATCCCAACGCCCATACCGGGGTCATCATCAAGGCAGCAAAACATGCAATCCAATAGCGCATTGCGGCATCATATCTCAACACCTGATTGTCTTTACATTGACCCGCCTATAATCCGCTCTGTATAGTTTCGCTCACCACCTAAAATAATCTTAATAAAGAAACCTTACCCTGATGCCTCATGTTCTCATTGCCGGATGCGGCGACCTGGGCGGCAAGCTGGCAGAACTATTGGTAGCCTATGGCGCCGAAGTCACCGGTTTACGTCGTAGCGACAAGCCACTGCCAACCGGTGTACAAGCTGTGATAGCCGATGTCACACGCGTAGAATCATTACAGGGACTGGGCGACCTCAAGCCTGATTTTCTGGTTTACTGTGTTGCTGCTGGCGAGCAGACTGATGAAAACTACCGTGCCATCTATGTACAAGGCTTGTACAACGTACTACTTGCACTCACCCCGGCGCAGAGCCTTAAACATGTTTTTTTTGTTTCCAGCACGCGCGTCTATGGTCAGAAAGTAGAAACCATACTCAACGAATCCACTCCAGCGCAAGCCGCTGATTTTGGCGGCGAACGTCTGCTGGAAGCGGAGTACCTGCTCAGCAATCTGCCTTGCCCAAGTACGGTACTGCGTCTCTCCGGCATTTACGGCGAAGGTCGCACACAAATGCTCAAACTTGCGCGTCAACCCGAGCGCTGGCAGCGGCAGAACCCCTGGACCAACCGCATCCACAGGGATGACGCTGCACGCTTCATCGCCTTCCTGCTGGATATGGTGATTAAAAAAGAAACCGTAGACCCATGCTACATCGTCACCGACAGCCGCCCTGCCCCGCAATGGGTAGTGCTATTGTGGATCGCCAAGCAACTGAAAATGGATACCAATGGCCTCACCGCCCCGCCTATCAAGGGCGGCAAGCGACTAAGCAATTTCAGGATGCGCCTGACCGGTTTTGAACTGAAATACGAAGATTACCGAGCGGGGTATGCGACGCTATTAAGAAAGTAGTTTGAATAAGCCTTGAGCCAACCCACTCATCTGCTCTTCATCAATAATATAAGGCGGCATCAGATACACCGTATTGCCTATCGGCCTTAACAAAAGCCCATTAGTCAGTGCTGACCGGTGAAAACCGTTGGCGAAATCAGTAGCGGCGGGTTCCACTTCAAACGCCCAGATCATGCCCAGATGACGGAAATTGCGTACTTTGGGATGCGCGATGACGGGACTGAGTAACTCATTTATTTGTGCAGCTTTGATACGGTTGGCTTTGAGTACCTGATCCTGCTCGAAAATATCCAGCGTTGCCAATGCCGCACGGCAAGCCAGTGCATTACCGGTGTAACTATGGGAATGCAGGAAACCCATGCCAGTCTGATCATGATAGAACGCCTGATAAACCTGATCGGTGGTGAGCACCACGGATAAAGGCAAATAACCTCCGGTAATCCCTTTCGACAGGCACATGAAATCGGGGCGTATCCCCGCCTGTTCGCAGGCAAACATGGTACCTGTACGTCCAAAACCGACTGCGATCTCATCCGCGATCAAATGCACTTTATACTGATCGCACAATGCTCTTGCCTGTTTCAGATAAAGCGGATGGTACATGCCCATTCCCGCCGCGGCCTGCACCAGCGGTTCAACGATGAATGCGGCGGTCTCGTGGTGATGCTGTGCCAGATGCGCCTCCAGATCTTGTACACATCGCGCGGCATATGCCTCAGCTGATTCGCCAGCCTCTGCCAGCCGCATATCGGGACTGGGTACCTGTGTGCTTTGCCTTAACAGTGGCCCATAGGTATCTTTGAACAAGGCAACATCAGTGACTGAAAGCGCGCCTATGGTTTCGCCGTGGTAGCTATTTTGCAGACTGATGAAATTGGTTTTATCGGGTTGTCCGCTATTACGCCAGTAATGAAAGCTCATCTTGAGTGCGATCTCGGTAGCCGAGGCACCATCTGAACCGTAGAAAGCATGTCCCAGACCAGTCAGCGCAGCCAGCCGTTCAGACAGTTCAACCACCGGTTGATGGGTGAACCCCGCCAGCATGACGTGCTCCAACTGGTCCAGTTGATTTTTCAAAGCCGCATTGATACCCGGATTGGCATGCCCGAACAGATTTACCCACCAGGAACTAACCGCATCCATATAGCGGTTGCCGTCAAAGTCGTATAACCAGACCCCCTCCCCCCGCGAAATCGGGATCAGCGGCATGACTTCGTGCGCTTTCATTTGCGTGCATGGATGCCACACAGCAGCGAGCGAGCGGGTGAGCAGGTTATGGTTGTTCATTAGACTATTACAACACGGAAATCGCAGTCTGCAAAAGCTATTACAATGGCGGCGTAACTCACACTAACACGCTCATTGGCCCCATATCCCGGATGTTTCATATCTCAAAAGCAGGATTTTCCGACCAAACCATCAACAAGTCGCGTTTTGTTGCGGTGGCAGAACATTGCATCACCGAGCGTGACGTGATGACCTTGCTGCGGCGTCTGGCGTCAGAGCATGTCCACGCCCATCACCTGGTATTTGCCTACAAGATACAGAATCCGCAGGGTGGTTATAGCCTGCGCTTTCATGATGCCGGCGAGCCTTCCGGCACTGCCGGGAAACCCATTCTGCAATATATAGAAGGACGCGACCTGGTGAATGTATGCGTGGCAGTAATACGTTATTTTGGCGGGATAAAGCTTGGCACGGGCGGATTAGCGCGCGCCTATGGCGGTACGGCAAAACTGGCACTGGATGCCGCAGTGATCGTTCCGTTCGTGGAAATGCGGCAAATTGAAATAGTGCTGGATTATGCGCGTCTGGATAGCTTTACCCACGAACTGGAAAAACTTAATGGGCAACTGCTGGACAAGCGCTTTGATGAACGCGTAACGCTAAGGATATCTGTGCCTGCAAAGGATTTGGCAGCACTTTTAAATCGCTTCCCGCAAACTTAAATCGTCCATTGCACTTGAAATTTTCGGTATTAACCCATATATTAGCACTCGATGGGAATGAGTGCTAACACGTTCCCGCTAATCGTTTTTTATCAATTCTAAATCAATATTTGGAGAAGTCACTCATGAAAATTCGTCCTTTACACGACCGTGTGATCGTTAAGCGCATGGAAGAAGAACGTAAGACCGCTTCCGGCATCGTCATTCCTGACAGTGCTACCGAGAAACCAGACCAGGGTGAAGTCGTTGCCATCGGTACTGGCAAGGTTCTGGAAGACGGCTCCGTGCGCAAACTGGAAGTGAAGGTAGGCGACCGCGTACTGTTCGGCAAATATTCCGGTCAGACCGTCAAGGTTGACGGCGCAGAACTGCTGGTGATGCGCGAAGAAGACATCATGGGCGTAGTTGAAGCCTAAGCACTGAATACAATATAGGAGAATGAACAATGGCTGCTAAAGACGTAAGATTCGGCGACGAAGTTCGCCACAAGATGGTTGCTGGCGTGAATGTGCTGGCAAACGCAGTAAAGGTAACCCTGGGCCCTAAAGGCCGTAACGTAGTGCTGGAGCGTTCATATGGCGCCCCTACTATCACCAAGGACGGCGTATCTGTCGCCAAGGAAATCGAACTGAAGGACAAGTTCGAGAACATGGGTGCTCAAATGGTGAAAGAAGTCGCTTCCAAGACCTCCGACATCGCCGGTGACGGTACCACTACCGCGACCGTGCTGGCACAAGCCATCATCCGCGAAGGCATGAAGTCGGTTGCCGCAGGCATGAACCCGATGGATCTGAAGCGCGGTATCGACAAGGCAGTGACCGTTGCTGTCGAAGAACTGAAGAAACAGTCCCAACCATGTACCACCAGCAAGGAAATCGCCCAGGTGGGTAGCATTTCCGCCAACTCCGACAAAGACATCGGCGAAATCATTGCCAATGCCATGGACAAGGTGGGCAAGGAAGGCGTGATTACCGTAGAAGACAGTTCCGGCCTGCAAAATGAACTGGATGTCGTTGAAGGCATGCAATTCGATCGCGGCTATCTCTCCCCATATTTCATCAACAACGCCGACAAGCAAATCTCCCTGCTGGAAAACCCTTTCGTACTGCTGTACGACAAGAAGATCTCCAACATCCGTGATCTGCTGCCTGCTCTGGAGCAAGTAGCCAAAGCTGGTCGCCCACTGCTGATCATCGCTGAAGATGTGGATGGCGAAGCATTGGCAACCCTGGTAGTGAACAATATCCGCGGCATTCTCAAGACCACTGCCGTGAAGGCACCTGGCTTTGGCGATCGTCGTAAAGCCATGTTGGAAGATATTGCGATCCTCACTGGCGGTACCGTGATCGCTGAAGAACTGGGTCTGAAGCTGGAAAACATCAGCTTGAACGATCTGGGCCAAGCCAAACGCATCGAAGTAGGCAAGGAAAACACCATCATCATTGATGGCGCAGGTACCGAAGCCAACATCAAGGCGCGTGTGGAAATGATCCGCAAGCAAATTGAAGACGCCAGCAGCGATTATGACCGCGAAAAACTGCAGGAACGCGTAGCCAAACTGGCTGGCGGTGTTGCCGTGATCAAGGTTGGCGCTGCCACCGAAGTCGAAATGAAGGAAAAGAAAGCACGCGTGGAAGATGCGTTACACGCTACCCGTGCTGCTGTGGAAGAAGGCATTGTGGCTGGTGGCGGCGTAGCACTGCTGCGCACCCGTGCTGCCATCGCCAAAACCAAGGGCGATAACCATGACCAGGACGCAGGCATTGCCATCATCTTGCGTGCCATTGAAGAACCTCTGCGTCAGATCGTTTCCAACGCAGGTGTTGAGCCATCGGTAGTAGTGAACAAGGTCCTGGAAGGTAAAGGCAACTATGGCTTCAATGCAGCCAACGATACCTATGGCGACATGGTGGAAATGGGCGTACTTGATCCAACCAAAGTGACCCGCTATGCATTGCAAAATGCTGCTTCCATCGCCGGCCTGATGCTGACCACTGATTGCATGGTCGCCGAAATTCCTAAGGAAGAAGCTCCTATGGGTGGTGGCGGAGGTATGGGCGGGATGGGTGGCATGGACGGCATGATGTAAAAAACCTACTGCGCTTGCTATTTGGGCTGGCGCGGTGCTCGGAACCCTCATGTGCAACAACGTACATTCTGGTTCCTGTGCTCCGGGCGCACCCAAACTAGCTGCGCTCGTAACGGTTTTCCTGCTCTAACCGCTGTAAACAAAAAGCCCCGTGAAAACGGGGCTTTTTGTTATCCCCTGTCAAAATGATCGTCTCCCTTCGGCCGAGGCTGTGTCAAAACGCCAGGATCAGCGAATTGTAATCTTGTTACGCAATACAAATCGAAATTGTCCTGATTGAAGTTTACAACTTTGGCTCAAATTAAGGCCGTAGGCCTTAGGCAGCCATCGCTTTCATCAACGCCACACTCCCCATGATATTCATCACTCGTTTCATGTTGTACGCCAGAATATGTAAACTCATCTCCGTACTGACATGCGACTTGGTTTTCATCAAGAAGTGCGTCGCACCCATCCAGTGTTTCAACGTACCAAATGTGTGTTCTATGGTACATCGTCTAATCTTCATGGCGTTAGGCATGCTTTCAAGGTCCGATTGCATTTGATCCAGAACTGCCTCATTTTCCCAACGTTTAATCCGTCTTTGATCACTGGTGGTGCAACTCGACTTGAGTGCGCAATTCTTGCAGTGAGAACTCCAATAAGTGATGTGCGGCCGACCCTTCTCCAGAGAACGGAAGCGCTCAATCAGCACTTCACCTGCTGGGCATTGATAGGTATTACTCTTGGGATCGTACACAAAGTGGCGTTTATCAAACAAACCATGGGCTTTATTCCCCGAGGTTAAACACTTTGGCATGATCGGCGTGATGCCGTTAGCAACGCAAGCCACGACTTCTTCACCCTTGTAATAGCCTTTATCCGCCACCACCGTCAGTGTCTCTTTTTGCAATACCTCTTTAGCCTGCTTTGCGACGTTTGCTAATTGCGTTCTATCATGCCCCGACGTCGTCACTTCATGCGCAACGATAAGATGATGCTGTGTATCCACCGCAGCTTGAACATTATAGCCAACCATGCCGCCGCCACGATGCTGCATGGAGCGTGCATCCGGGTCGGTTTGCGAGAGCTGTTTATCTGGGGATGACTGTACCTCGGATTCAACCGCTTCAAGGGCTTTCATTTGCGCTTGAAACATCGCGATACGCTCAGTCAAGCGTACTTGATGCGGTGTCGATTGCTTAGGTGACCTAACATCTGCCGCCTCTAAATCATCCAGATATTGTTGAATGTTTTTCTCAACCTCTTGCATGCGCGTTTTGATCTTGGCCTGCGTGTAGTTCTTATCACAGTTGTTGACGGCTTTGAACTTGCTGCCATCGATGGCCACCATGGAATCGGCAAACAAATCCATACGACGACACAACTCTATAAACTGGCTGCACACCTTGCGGATGGCAGGACCGTTCTCTTTTCTGAAGCGCGCAATGGCTTTAAAGTCAGGAGTGAACCTGGCGACCAGCCACATGAGTTCAACATTGCGATTGGCTTCTGCTTCCAGGCGTCTACTGGATTGAATGCGGTTGAGGTAGCCGTAGATATATATCTTGAGCATGGCAGCAGGATGATAGGAAGGCCTGCCGGTCTGAGCCGGATCAATCCCTGCAAATCCTAATTCCAATAACGATAACTGATCCACAAATGCATCAATCACGCGTACCGGGTTTTCTTCTGCAATGTATTCGTCCAGCAACTCTGGAAGCAGAGTGCTTTGCGTTCTATCCTGCCCTTGTATAAATCGCTTCATATTTAAATAAAAACAATGTAATCAATGGATTGTATTTTAACATTGTCAATATTAAGTTGCTAACTTATTGGCGTTTTGACACAGCCTAGATCGTCAGCAGACATGCATTTTTTCTTTGACGTGAAATGAATTTAAGTCATATACTCACCAGACAAAAAAATCCCCGGTCTTAAGGGGATGAAAAACCGGGGAGGAAAAAGGCCTTGACTGATGTCAAAGCCCCCGCTCAGGGAGGAGAAGCGGGAGACGAATGAAACTGTCTGCGATTAAGACAGAAAGCATTAACACAAGTTCCCGCTTTTGATTACTTAGCAAATGACTACTTGAAATGCGTGCTCTGCACGCATTTTTTCTTTGCTGATAGATTTATTAGCTGTACTCTGAGTCTCACATCCATGTCCCAAGATATTCTTTCCGGTCTCCTTTCCGGCTTAAACGATAAGCAGCTGCAGGCTGTTACCCTGCCTCAAGTTTCTGCATTGATTCTGGCAGGTGCCGGTAGCGGAAAAACACGCGTATTGACCACCCGTATCGCCTGGCTGATACAAACCGGGGCAGTATCGCCCAACGGGATTCTGGGCGTTACCTTCACAAACAAAGCGGCAAGGGAGATGCTTACCCGCTTGTCTGCCATGTTGCCCATCAATACCCGCGGCATGTGGGTGGGGACTTTTCACGGCTTGTGTAATCGTTTTTTGCGTACCCATCACCGCGAGGCGCGACTGCCTGCCACTTTTCAGATTCTGGATACTGCGGATCAGCTTTCTGCCATTAAACGCGTGATGAAGCTGATGAACGTGGATGATGAAAAGTATCCGCCGCGCCAGGTACAGTCGTATATCAACGGGGCCAAAGACGAAGGCTTGCGCGCCACCAGCATGGATGCCTATGACAAACACTCACAAACCTTGCGCGACATCTTCGACGAATACGACAAGCAATGTCAGCGCGAAGGTGTGGCCGATTTCGCCGAACTGCTATTACGCTGCTTCGAGACCTTGGCGCGGGAACAGACGTTGCGCGCGCATTATCAGGAACGCTTCCGTTACATCCTGGTTGACGAGTTCCAGGACACCAATCGCCTGCAATACCAATGGCTGAAACTACTGGCAGGCTCGCAAAACAGCATTTTCGCTGTGGGTGACGACGATCAGTCCATTTACTCTTTCCGTGGTGCGCGGGTAGGCAATATGCAGGATTTTCAGGTTGACTTTCAAGTACAGGAAGTGGTCAAGCTGGAACAGAATTATCGCTCCCATAGCAATATCCTGGATGCTGCAAACGCCATCATTGCGCACAACCGCAGCCGCCTGGGCAAGAATCTGTGGACGGCAGAAGGTGGCGGCGAGCCGGTGCGTCTGTATGAAGCCTATACCGATACCGACGAAGCCAGTTTCATTGTAGACGAGGTGAAGGCGCTGCATAACGAAGGGATAGAGTTCCAGCAAATAGCACTGCTTTACCGCTCCAACGCGCAATCCCGCATCCTCGAGCATGCTCTGTTCTCAGCCGGTATCCCTTACCGCGTCTATGGCGGGTTGCGATTTTTCGAACGTGCCGAAATCAAACATGCGTTGGCCTATTTGCGCCTGGTCACCAACCCGGATGACGACACCTCTATGTTGCGCATCATCAATTTCCCTACACGCGGCATAGGCACGCGCAGTCTGGAACAATTACAGGAAACTGCGCGTTCCATGAACAGCAGTTTGTGGCAGGCGGCGCTGACGCAACAGGGAAAGATCGGCGCTTTCGTCGCGTTGATCAAAGACATGCAGGATCAGTGCAACGGCTTGCCATTGCCGGAGATGATGGATGTGGTCACGCAAACCAGCGGCCTGCGCCAGCACTATGCTGCCGAAAAGGAAGGCGAAGACCGACTCGCCAACCTCGACGAACTGGTAACCGCCGCCGTGACCTTTATCAAGGAACGAGACGAGAACGACCTGACCGATTTTCTCACTTTCGCCAGTCTGGAAGCCGGAGAGCATCAAGCCGACCCCGGCCGAGACGCTTTGCAACTGATGACGGTACATGCGGCAAAAGGGCTGGAGTTCCACACCGTTTTCATCAGCGGGCTCGAAGAAGGTTTGTGCCCGCACGAAAATAGCATGAGCGAGACCAATGGCCTGGAAGAGGAACGCCGCCTGATCTACGTGGCAGTGACGCGGGCACGACGCAGGCTGTATTTAAGTCATGCGCAAAGCCGCATGTTGCATGGGCAGGTACGCTATAACATTCCATCCAGATTTCTCGACGAGATTCCGGAAACCTTGCTAAAACGCCTGAACGCCAGGCCGGTGGCCAAAAACAATGAGCCCGCCTGGGTGGAATCTGCCCGTGCCAGTTCTGCGCCAGCGCCCGCCTGGAAGATCGGGCAAGGGGTACATCACGATAAATTCGGCGCAGGGGTGGTGCAGGCCTATGAAGGCGGCGCAGATGCCAGAGTACAGGTCAATTTCAAACATGCCGGAATAAAATGGCTGGCGCTAGAGTACGCGAAACTAACCGCCACTTAAAATTAATACGCGTCGAATGCTAGAAGCCTGGTACGAAGCCGGAAGCTGATTCAAAAACGTAGCGAGCGACGGCAGTTTGGGTGCGCCCGGAACGCAGGAACCGGAATGCACGTTTGTGTACATGAGGATTCCGAGTACCGGGATATATAAAAACAGCGCCCAAAATGCCGAGCGCAGTAGTTTTTGGCCAGCTTCTACATAGCGATCTCGCCGCCGCCTATGGGCATCGGATCAAACACATCACGGTAACTAATATATTGAAAGGCCAGCATCCATGAAGTGGCCAGTAACAGACTCAAGGTCATGATGGCGCCCATCAGCAGACGGCTCTGCATATGCAATACGCTGGTGAAAGCACCGAAAAATATACCCAGCATCAACATCACCAGCATCATCACCGAAGTAAGCACCAGCCATGCAGATGCCAAAGAGATCGCATACTTCAAGCTACCGGCGATACTTGATTTCATCGCATGCAGCACCGTTGCATGTTGAAAAGCAATAATAGGTGGAGCGAACCAGGTAGCCATTAACAATGGGATCAGCAATGCAAAGAATTTCAGTAAAATCAACCATATCCTGGCTAAATCGAGCGGAGAATGGGCCAAAGATGAACTCGAAGGCGTAGCAAAAGATTCCAGTGTTGCGGCGTCGCCTTTGGTCACAACGGTGACGAACAGGCCATAAACCAGACAGATAGCACCCAAGCCCGCCAACTTTTTGAATGAAGGCCGAATCTGCTGAATCAACTCGGCAAAACGGGTGCTACGACCAAAATCCACTTCTCGGAATTGCCCTATCGTGACTACAAGAAATATCGGCCAGGTGATGATGATGGCAATATTGAACAGCAGCGGGGTCAGCGGCGATGCGGGTAATCCTAAAAACAAAATGACATAAATAAACGCCAGCAATGCCCATCTGAACGGCTTTTTCTTTAGTAGTAAAAAGCTGTTCATCGCCCATTGGTAGCCGGTTTTGATGCTGGCTAGAATCGTATCCACAGTAAGTCCCTAAAAGTATTCCCTAGAAAATCCAGCTCGAAAAATATCAAACCCACATATTTTTAATCATCTCTTCATCCCTGATGCGCGTTTCCAGTACACGCTGAAACTGCATTGGGTCTTTGGCATGGGTAAGTTCACCCGCCAGCGGGAAGTGAAAGTCTTGTAGCCGCGACAACCAGAAACGCAATGCCCCGGCTCTTAGCAGCAATACCCAGGCATCACGCTCCTCGTTCGATAGCGGGCGTTGCGCATGATATGCCTTTAGCATGGCTTGCAGACGCGGCGCATCCAGTGCCCCATCGTCAAGTACACACCAGTCATTCACCGTGATAGCTAAATCATAAAGCAGCACGTCGTTACAAGCGTAGTAAAAATCAATCGCACCGCCAAGCTCGTCGCCATCAAACAGGATGTTATCCCGGAACAGGTCACCATGAATCACCCCGCGCGGTAATTTGAGTTCGCGGAATTGTGCTTGATAGCTCAACTCGTCCTGCAGTAGTTGTTGTGCAGCAGGAGCTAGATGCGGCATGACTCTTTTTGCGGTCACCAGAAACCAGTGCGGGCCACGTGGATTGTCCATGGAATCTGGATATGATTGCCCAGCAAGATGCATTCTTGCCAAGAAGTCTCCAACCTTTGCGCAATGATCCGGGGCCGGGTCTTTTAAATCCTTGCCTATCAGGCAGCTCACCATCGCTGCGGGTTTACCGTTAAGTTGCCCCAGATATTCGTTATGCAGATTAGCCAGAGGCTTGGGACAGGCAATCCCTTGTGCTGACAGATACGCCATCAGATTTAGAAAATAAGGTAACTCATCGGCACTGTGATGCTCGAACAGTGTCAGCACATACCGATGCGTGTCGGTGATCACAAAATAATTGGTATTGGTAATGCCGGAAGCGATGCCTTTGAGCTCGCTCAAAGTGCCTATGGCAGGATATTGCTCAAGCCAGACACTTAATTGCGCCGGGCTAACTGTGGTGAAAACAGACATACGCAAAAAGGAGGGCACTGGCCTCCCTACTCAGTTTAGAAAGTGAAAATCACCCATTGCGGTACTGCGATACGCTCACCGGGGCCATCCATACGCGACCAGCCGCCATCTATAGTCTTTTTCACCAGATAATACGAAATACCCGTCGGTGGTGTGACTTTGACCATATATACCTGCCCGTGCACGCTATATTCTTCAACAGTATCTTCGCCTTTTTTCTTGATGACGATATCCGGTTGCGTATCTGCGGATTGATCCGGTTGATAACCAGCGGGAGCAGGCGGAGGCTCCGGTAAGTCTTGCAGATCTGGTGGAAGTTTGGCGGCAACGGCCAGCAAGGGCAAAAACAATAGCGCAAACAATAAACGGTACAAGTGTCGCATGACTGCCTCGCAATATAAAAACTGTTAAGCTGATTTTAGCAGAAAGCTTAGAGGTTCAGTTGTATCTCGCGCTCTTCTTCCGATGGCTCGAACCCGCGCTTCTCGTAGTGCTTGAAGATGGCTTCCACCACCTTGGCCGGCTCATCAATTACCTGTATCAACGCCATGTCCTCTTTGTGGATCATGCCTTCCGCCACCAAAGTATTGTGGAACCAGTCCAGCAAGCCTGCCCAGAATTGTGAACAGACCAGTATGATGGGTATCTTGCGCGTTTTTCCGGTTTGTACCAGGGTTAATGCCTCCAGCAATTCATCCAGTGTACCAAACCCGCCCGGCATCACCACGTAGGCCGAGGCGAACTTGACGAACATCACTTTGCGCGCGAAAAAATGGCGAAAAGTCTGGCTGATATCCTGAAACGAGTTAGCAATTTGCTCATGAGGTAATTGGATATTCAGACCTACGCTAGGCGACCTGCCCGCATAAGCTCCTTTGTTGCCTGCCTCCATGATTCCACAGCCACCGCCGGTGATCACACTAAAACCCGCGTCAGAGAGCTTGCGGGCAATATCTTCGGTAAGCTTGTAGTAGGGGTGATCCGGCGCAGTGCGCGCACTACCGAAAATGGATACAGCAGGACGTATCTCTTTCAGACGCTCCGTGGATTCAACAAACTCTGCCATAATCTCGAACACACGCCAGGATTCGAGCGCACTATGCTCGCGAGAGTACAATTCGGCATTGCTAATTTTAGGTAATTTGCTGGTTGCAGACATTCTTTGACACCTCGATACTATGAAGACTCTATTACTGGTTGATGGTTCATCCTACCTGTACCGCGCCTTTCACGCCATGCCTGATCTGCGCAACCATAGCAATGAGCCTACCGGCGCTATTCAGGGTGTGCTTAATATGCTGCGCCGCCTGCACAAGGACTATCCTTCTGATTATAGCGCCTGCGTATTCGATGCCAAAGGCAAAACCTTTCGCGACGACATTTACCCGCAATACAAAGCCAATCGCGCCAGCATGCCCGATGAGCTGCGCGTGCAAATAGAACCCTTGCTGGAAACGATCAAGGCCATGGGCTGGCCGCTGATCGTGGAAGACGGTGTGGAAGCCGACGATGTGATAGGAGCGCTTGCCAGGCAAGCTGAGCGTGAAGGCATAAAAGTCATCATCTCTACCGGCGATAAAGATATTTCGCAGCTAGTGAACGAAAATATCACGGTCATCAACACCATGCGCGATGCCTTCAGAAAAGTGGACGAGGTATTGGACCCTGCGGGCGTTGAAAAGAAGTTTGGTATCCCGCCCCGCCTGATGGTGGATTACCTTATCCTGATCGGCGACACATCGGATAATGTACCTGGAGTTGACAAAGTCGGCCCCAAAACTGCCGTGAAGTGGCTCACGCAATACGGCTCACTGGAAAACATCGTTGCCCATGCTGACGAGATCACCGGCGTGGTCGGCGAGAACCTGCGCAGCGCCCTGCCCTGGCTGCCTACCGCACGCGAACTGATCACCATACGCTGCGATGTCGGCATACAGGAAAACTTGACCGATCTGGCACCGCAAGCTCCGGATAAAAGCAGGCTGGCTGAATTGTTCGACCACTTCAACTTCAAAACCTGGCGTCGTGAACTCGACGCGATGGGGCCAGCGACATCAACTCCTGACTCAGCGCCGTCATCAGCCAATCGCACCGAGAGCAGCACTCCCGCGAAAATCGCTAGCGACCTGTTCAGCAACGCTGCTGTAAACAGTCGTCACTACGAGACCATATTGACCACAGCGCAGCTGGAACAGTGGCTGGTTAAATTGCAACAAGCGCCACTGGTCTGTTTCGACACCGAAACCACCGGGCTGGATCCGATGACCTCCAAGCTGGTGGGCATGTCATTCGCCACTATTGCTGGCGAAGCCGCCTATTTGCCTTTGCATCACGATTACGCGGGCGCACCTGAACAACTGGGTTTTGAGGTAACGCTGGCACGGGTAAAACCTCTGCTGGAAAGCGCTTCCATTCTCAAAGTCGGGCAGAATCTCAAGTACGACAAGCACATCCTGGCCAACCACGATATCCAGCTCAACGGCATCGCACATGACACATTGCTGCAAAGCTATGTGCTGGAAAGCCACCGTCAGAACAATATGGATGACCTCGCCATGCGCCATCTGGGAATCAAGACCATCACTTTCGAGGAAGTGGCAGGTAAAGGCGCGAAACAGGTACCGTTCAGCCAGATATCCATTGATCTGGCGAGTGAATACGCGGCAGAAGATGCCGACATTACCTTGCAGTTACATCAAACCTTGCATCCCAACATCGAACGCGATCAGAAACTTACTTTTATCTATCGCGATATCGAAATGCCTCTGCTGAGCATACTGTATGACATCGAACGTACCGGTGTGTTATTGGATGCCGGCAAGCTCAATGCGCAGAGTCATGAACTGGGGCATAAGCTGCTGAGTATTGAGCAGCAAGCCTATGAGCTGGCGCAACAACCTTTCAATCTGGGCTCGCCCAAACAATTGCGCGAGATACTGTTTGGCAAGCTGGGGATCAAACCCATCAAGAAAACCCCCACCGGCGAACCCTCTACGGATGAAGATGTATTGCAGGAACTGGCACTTGATCACCCGCTACCTAAAATCCTGCTGGAGCATCGCAGCCTGTCCAAGCTCAAATCCACGTATACCGATAAGCTGCCGAAAATGGTCAATCCGGCCACAGGTCGCGTACATACCAATTACAGTCAGGCAGTGGCAATTACTGGACGGCTTGCAAGCTCGGACCCCAACCTGCAGAACATCCCGGTCAGAACGCAGGAAGGACGCCGCATCCGCGAAGCCTTTATCGCACCGCCCGGCGCGCACATCGTTTCTGCCGATTATTCGCAGATCGAGTTGCGCATCATGGCTCACCTGTCGCAAGACCCCGGCTTGCTTAATGCATTTGCCGCAGGAGAAGATATCCACCGTGCCACTGCCGCCGAGATATTTGGCGCCCCACCCGGCGAAATCACCTCTGAACAGCGTCGCTACGCCAAAACCATCAATTTCGGACTGATATACGGCATGAGTGCTTTTGGCCTAGCCAGTCAGCTGGATATAGACCGTAGCGCCGCGCAAACTTATATAGACCGGTATTTTGCACGTTACCCCGGGGTAAAAGACTACATGCATCGCACCCGCGAAGCGGCCAAATCAAATGGCTACGTCGAAACCCTGTTTGGCCGCAGATTGTGGGTGCCGGAGATCAACAGCCCCAACGGCCAGCGGCGGCAAGGTGCGGAACGTGCCGCTATCAATGCCCCCATGCAGGGAACAGCTGCCGACCTGATCAAACTGGCGATGATCGCCGTGCATGGCTGGCTGGCGCAGCAAAAACTGAGCACCCGAATCATCATGCAAGTACATGACGAACTGGTACTGGAAGTGCCTGATAATGAATTGGAGCTGGTCAGGCAACAATTGCCATTGCTGATGAATGGTGTAGCCAAACTGGATGTGCCGCTAGAGGTGGAGACTGGTGTGGCGGGCAATTGGGAAGCTGCACACTAAAATACAAGCGGTAATCCTTTTGAGGTGGAAGATTAAATCAAAGCGGTTTACTATCTCGCAGCACTATAAAAATAGTTTCATAAATCATAATAATTTGATTGGAGGAGATACGCATGGCCAGCTTTTTTTCCAAAGAACGCATTATCGCAAATCCAAATTTCAATCGCTGGCTAGTGCCCCCCGCGGCGCTGGCTATCCACCTGTGTATCGGCATGGCTTATGGCTTCTCTGTATTCTGGAAGCCGCTGGGTAACGCACTGCTGGGCACTGACGGTAAACCCATGGCTGCTTGTGCGGCAGGTGCGACCACTTTTGCGCAAAAACTGGATGGCACCCTGCGCGCACTCACTGCCACCGATTGCAACTGGACACAGTTCGACCTTGGTTGGATGTTCACTCTGTTTTTTGTATTGCTAGGCTGTTCCGCCGCTATCTGGGGTGGGTGGCTGGAACGTGAAGGACCGCGCAAGGCCGGATTGGTATCCATGCTGTGCTGGTGTGGCGGTTTACTGATTTCTGCCTACGGTATACACCAACACCAATTGTGGATGATGTGGCTGGGCTCCGGAGTGATAGGCGGCGTTGGACTAGGGTTGGGATATATCTCACCTGTGTCTACGCTGATCAAGTGGTTTCCGGATAGGCGCGGCATGGCCACAGGCATGGCCATCATGGGCTTCGGCGGCGGTGCGATGATAGGCTCTCCGCTTGCCACAACCCTGATGAAACATTTTGCCAGCGCCACTGCTGGACCCGGCATCTGGCAAACATTCGTTGCTCTGGCCGTCATTTATGCAGCATTCATGACTTGTGGTGCACTGGGATATCGCGTGCCACCGGTAGGCTGGACACCCCAGGGTTGGGTTCCGTCTGACAAAAAAAGTGGTAACGGCATGATTGCCAGCCGTCATGTGCACCTGCAGAACGCACACAAGACGCCGCAATTCTGGCTACTATGGCTGGTACTGTGCATGAATGTGTCTGCGGGCATCGGCATCATAGGTGCCGCTGCGCCCATGTTGCAGGAAACCTTTGGCGGCGCATTGATTGCACATGCAGACATGGGCTTTGCCGAGATCAAAAAGGACCCTGCACTCACTGCCGCTGCCGCTGCGGTGGGGGCCGGATTTGTTGGCATGATCTCTCTATTCAACATTTTTGGCCGCATCGCCTGGGCAAGCTCGTCGGATAAACTCGGGCGCAAGCAGACCTATTTCATTTTCTTTGTGTTGGGCGCAGCACTCTATGTTGCTGCTACCACCTTTGCCGGATGGAAATCACTGGGTTTGTTCGTCGCTTCATTCTGTATTATCGCCTCGATGTATGGGGGGGGCTTTGCCACCATTCCCGCCTATCTCGCGGATATGTTCGGCACGCAGTTCGTTGGTGCCATACATGGGCGCATCCTCACGGCGTGGTCAACTGCAGGCATCCTGGGACCAGTCGTGGTCAACTACATGCATGACGTGCGGATTGAGCAAGGCGTACCTTTCGATCAGGTTTACGGCCCCATCTTCCACGTGCTGGCGGGAATGCTAGTGATCGGTTTTATCGCCAATCTGCTGGTCAAGCCTGTGGCAGAAAAATACACCATGAGCGATAAGGAACTGGCAGACGTGCGCAAGGGGGCGCATGAACAATTGCCCGCGAAAAACACCAGCAATAACAAGCTGGTAGCGTCTAATGGATTTGTCACCACTCTCGCCTGGGTGCTCGTGCTCATCCCCATTGCCTACGGCATTTGGAATACCGTGCAAAAAGCCTGGGTATTATTCAAATAGCCAGCTGTGCTATTAAAGCAAGCGCAGACAGGCACCTTGTGGTGTCTGTCTGCTTCAAGCTGTAGGTTAGACCTATAACAATGAACGTGGTATAATTCGTCGCGTTATTGAAGGGCAAGTACCATGGGCATTGCGCCCATTTTTTATTTGTGTCGTCAGGAAATGAGCGTATGGATATAGCTGCCTTGCTTGAAAAGACCGTGATACAGATAGGCTATGAACTGGTGGATCTGGAAATGTCCAACCGTGGCAAGATGCTGCGCCTGTTCATAGACAAACCTGACGGTATTACCGTAGAGGACTGTGCAACCGTAAGCAACCACGTGTCGCGACTATTATCGGTTGAGATGGATGTGGATTATGACCGGCTGGAAGTGTCGTCTCCAGGCCTGGATAGAGTATTGAAGAAACCAGCGGATTTTGTCCGTTTTATAGGGCAGCGCGTTAAATTGAAGCTACGCATTCCGGTTGAAGGACGCAAGAATTTTGTAGGCGTGCTGCAAGGTATGCAGGACGGCAATGTATTGCTGGAACGTGATGCAACAGTGCATAGCTTTTCGTTGACAGGCATTGAAAAAGCACGGCTAGACCCCGACTTTAATTGAGCTGATTGGCTTAGTTAAAAAGTTTAACTGAATATTAATTGAACAGAGTGTTGCTGGAGAATATGTAATGAGCCGCGAAATCTTGTTAATGGTAGATGCCCTTGCCCACGAAAAAAACGTGGAGAAGGAAGTCATTTTTATCGCATTGGAATTAGCGTTAGCATCCGCCACTAAAAAACGCTTCAAGGAAGACGCTGATGTACGCGTGGCCATAGATCGAGCCAATGGTGAATATCAGGCTTTCCGGGTGTGGACGGTGATATCTCCGGATACGCTGGATGAGGATGCCGAACCGGTGGAAGTCAACCCGGCGGCGCAAATACTCAGCACCGACGAACGCGCCAAAGGACTTAACGTAGGCGATACCATAGAAGAGCCCCTGGAAGCCGTCGAATTCGGACGCATTGGCGCTCAGGCTGCCAAACAGGTGATACTGCAAAAGGTACGCGAGGCTGAGCGCGAGCAGATCCTGAATGACTTCCTTGCGCGCAAGGAACATTTGGTGAGCGGTACAATCAAGCGCATCGAAAAAGGCAATGCCATCATCGAAGTGGGCCGTATCGAAGCCCTGCTTCCGCGTGATCAGATGATACCTAAAGAGAATTTACGCAATGGCGACCGAGTGCGTGCTTATCTGACGCGTATTGAGCGCAATGTACGCGGTCCGCAACTGATCCTGACGCGTATCGCGCCGGAATTCATTACCAAGCTATTCGAATTGGAAGTGCCGGAGATCGAAGAAGGTCTGCTGGAAATCCGTGCTGCATCCCGCGACCCCGGTTCACGTGCCAAAATCGCGGTGAAATCCAATGATCAACGCCTTGATCCCGTGGGCACTTGTGTTGGTATGCGCGGTTCGCGTGTGCAGGCTGTGACCGGCGAACTGGCTGGCGAGCGCGTGGACATCGTGCTGTGGTCTATGGATCCGGCGCAATTCGTGATCAACGCCATGGCGCCTGCTGCCGTGACCCGCATCAGCATAGATGAAGAAGCGCATAGTATGGACGTTGTGGTCGGTGAAGATCAGTTGGCTTTGGCAATTGGCCGTGGTGGTCAAAACGTGCGCCTGGCATCGCAGCTAACCGGCTGGGAACTGAATCTGATGACGGAAGATGAAGCCGAAAAGAAGGGTGAAGAAGAATATGGCAAAGCGCGCGAATTGTTCATCGCCAGATTGGATGTGGATGAGGAAGTGGCTGATATCCTGATTCAGGAAGGGTTCAATTCGCTGGAAGAGATCGCTTACGTACCATTAAGTGAAATGCAGGAGATTGACGCGTTTGATGAAGACACCATCAACGAGTTACGCAGTCGCGCCCGCAATGCGCTGCTCACTGAAGCTATCGCCCGCGAGGAAAAAGTCGAAGAAGCCTCTGAAGAGTTATCAACAATGCAAGGCATGGATGAAAAGACCGCAAATCTGCTGGCTTCCAAAGGAGTCAATAAACTTGATGATTTGGCCGATCTGGCTGTGGATGAGCTGATTGAGATGACCGGTATGGATGAAGACCGTGCCAAGCAAATGATTATGACGGCACGCGCGCCCTGGTTTGCATAGTCCAGTTCGTATAATGTTAGTGGGGTATTTAATGAAATACCGGCGCAAAAAAGAAATTTAAGGGATATAGATGGCACAAACCAGCGTAACGCAATTTGCAAGTGAGCTTAATCTGCCGCCCCAGCTACTACTGGAGCAGCTGAGGGCTGCTGGCGTCAACAAGATATCACCCGAAGACAAGCTGAGTGAGCAGGATAAGTCTTCTTTGCTGGAGCATTTGCGCAAGGAGCATGGCGCACAACAGCCCAAAAACAAGATTACGCTGACCCGCAAGCAAGTCACTGAGATCAAACAACCTGATGGTGCCGGCCGTGCCCGCACGATTCAGGTTGAAGTGAAGAAAAAGCGTGTGATTGTTTCTCCGCGTGCTGAAGCTGAGCAGGCAGAGCTACCCCCTCCTGTTGAGCCAGCACCTATCGAGGTTGTGAGTGCCCCGGTGGAAGTTCCAGTAGAAGTAGTGGAGGTGGTTGCAATACCTGAACCGCCCGTTGCGCCGCCACCGCCTGTAATCGCAAAAACCACGGCAAAACCCGCTGTTCTGGATGCCAAGCAAATAGCGCTACGCGAGTCAGAAGCGCGGCGTCAGGCTGAACTCATCGCATTACAGAGTGAAGAACAACAGAAAAAACAAGCCGCGTTACTGAAAAAACAGGAAGAAGAGGCTGCGCGCATCGCTGAGGCAGAGATCGCCAAGAAAAAACTGTCTGAAGGAACCTTGCACAAGCCTGCAGGCAAAGTGGCTGACAAACCGGAAAAATCAAAATCCGCTGACGGCAAGGGTAAAAAAGCTGTTGTTGTTGAACGCGGCACAGAGCAAAAACGCCGTAGCGGCGGCTTGAAAACGCGTGGTGACGTAGGATTTGGCCAGGGCTGGCGTGCACCGGGAAGATCCAAGGCGCAAAAACATCAAAGAGATGCAGATGCGCAACATGCATTCTCAGCGCCTACGGAACCCATCGTGCATGACGTGCTGGTTCCGGAAACCATTTCTGTAGCCGACCTGGCACACAAGATGGCCGTCAAGGCCACCGAAGTGATCAAGACCCTGATGAAAATGGGCATGATGGTGACCATCAATCAGGTGCTGGATCAGGAAACCGCGATGATCGTGGTGGAGGAAATGGGTCACATCGCCAAGGCCGCAGAGGCCAATGACCCCGACGCATTCCTCACAGATGATGAACATCATGAGGCGATACCGGAACCAAGACCACCCGTAGTCACGGTAATGGGTCACGTAGACCATGGCAAAACCTCATTGCTGGATTATATTCGTCGCACTCGCGTGGCGCATGGTGAAGCGGGTGGCATCACCCAGCATATCGGCGCTTACCACGTGGAAACACCGCGAGGCATGGTCACCTTCCTCGACACCCCTGGACACGAAGCGTTTACTGCCATGCGCGCCCGCGGTGCCAAAGCGACCGATGTAGTGATTCTGGTGGTCGCTGCCGACGACAGCGTGATGCCGCAAACCATAGAAGCCATACACCATGCCAAAGCCGCAAAAGTGCCGATGGTGGTAGCAATCACCAAAGTGGACAAGCAAGGCGCGAACGCAGAAAAAGTGAAGCAGGAATTGGTCTCTCAGGAAGTGGTGCCGGAAGATTGGGGTGGCGACACCATGATGATCGAAGTTTCCGCCAAAACCGGGCAAGGCATTGATGAACTACTGGAAGCTGTATTGCTGCAGGCAGAAGTGCTCGAACTCAAAGCGCCTGTGACTTCACCGGCCAAGGGTCTGGTAATCGAAGGCCGACTGGATAAAGGCCGCGGCCCGGTTGCCACTATTCTGGTTCAGTCCGGAACACTAAAACGCGGCGACATGCTGCTGGCAGGCAGTGCATTTGGGCGAGTACGCGCGATGATGGATGAGAACGGCAAGGAAATCAGAGAAGCAGGCCCCTCCATTCCGGTAGAGATTCTGGGTTTGTCAGACGTGCCAAATGCCGGCGAAGATACCATCGTTCTCAATGACGAGCGTAAAGCACGTGAGATCGCGCTTTTCCGTCAAGGCAAGTTCCGCGATGTGAAACTCGCCAAACAGCAGGCCGCAAAACTGGAGAACATGTTCGACCAGATGGCCGAGGGTGAGATCAAATCGCTGGCGCTGATTATCAAGTCTGACGTACAAGGCTCTTACGAAGCGCTCTCCACCTCACTGCAAAAACTGTCTACCGACGAAGTCAAAGTCAACGTGCTGCATACCGGTGTGGGTGCGATCAGTGAATCCGACGTCAATCTGGCGGTCGCCTCCGGAGCAGTGGTGATCGGGTTCAATGTACGTGCCGATGCCGGTGCACGCAAGCTGATCGAGTCATCAAATGTTGATGTGCGCTACTACAACATCATCTATCAGGCCGTGGATGAAGTGCGCGCGGCACTGACAGGCATGCTGTCACCGGATGAGAAAGAAGTGGTCATCGGCTTGGTCGAGGTGCGTGAGGTGTTTACCATTTCCAAAATCGGCACCATTGCAGGTTGTTACGTGCTGGAAGGCATTATCAAGCGCGCCGCAAAAATCCGCCTGTTACGCGACAATGTAGTGATTCACACTGGCGATCTGGACTCGCTCAAACGCTTCAAGGACGATGTCAAAGAAGTTAAAAATGGCTTTGAATGCGGGCTGTCGCTGAAGAATTTCAACGACATCCTGGTAGGCGATCAGCTGGAAGTATTCGAGATGGTGGAAGTGGCGCGCACCTCACTGTAATGGCAAAAGAGTTTTCGCGCAGTCAGAAAGTAGCGGAACAAATCCGCCGTGAATTAGCCGATCTGTTGCAGTTCGAGGTGAAAGACCCGCGTGTGATCGGAGCTACCATCACCGAAGTTGAAGTGACCGGCGACCTGGCGCATGCCAAGATATTCTTTTCCACCCGCGAAGATGCTGCGGCTGCTACCACCGGCCTGGAAAAAGCTGCTGGTTTTCTGCGCAGCCAACTCGCCAAACGACTGATGTTGCGCACCGTGCCACAACTGCATTTTGTGCATGACACTTCCATTGAGCGTGGTTTCCAGTTATCGCAACTGATAGACCAGGCTGTGTCTGAAGAGAAACATTAACCCTGTTCAGCGGTGGTCGAATCATGCAGTTCAAGCGTATCAAGCGCGAAATAAATGGGGTATTGCTACTAGACAAGCCGCCTTCATATTCTTCGAACCAGGCCCTGCAGATCGCCAAACGACTTTATAGCGCTGCCAAGGCTGGTCACACCGGCAACCTGGACCCTTTTGCCACCGGGCTGTTACCTTTGTGTTTAGGAGAAGCCACCAAATTCTCGCAAACATTACTTGATGCCGACAAGGAATACAAAGCTACGCTGAAGCTGGGTGCGACTTCCAGTACTGGCGACACCGAAGGCGAGATTTCTGCGCAACAGCCTGTGCAAGTAAGCCCATCCCAGGTTGAACATGTATTACAACGGTTTATTGGTGAGATCCAGCAAATCCCTCCTATGCATTCCGCCTTGAAGCATCAGGGAAAGGCGCTTTACGAATATGCGCGAGCAGGGGTGGAGATCGAGCGTAAACCTCGTCCGGTTACGATCAAGCGCCTCACGATGGATAGCCTGCAGGGTGATGATCTGGAAATCACAGTGACCTGCAGCAAAGGTACTTACATCCGTGTACTGGCTGAAGATATAGGTAAAGCGCTGGGTTGCGGTGCGTATCTGACTGCCTTGCGACGCCTGCTTACCGGCGGATTCTCGCTGGCGCAGGCGGTCACTCTCGAACAGCTAGAACTACTTTCACAGGAGCAACGCGATGCCCTGTTGCTACCAGTGGATGTGTTGCTATCCGCATTGCCTATGGTGACGCTGGATGAAGAGAGTGCACACTTCTTCTGCCAGGGCCAATCAGTCTGGAAATCCGGGATGAACAACTTAGGCATGCACCGTGTCTATGCCGTATCGCAAAAGTTTCTGGGTGTAGGCGATAATGTAGGGGACGGGCAAATCGCCCCCAAGAGAATTGTAGTTTAGTAATTGAGTAGTTAACTATTGAAATTAAATGCGAATCTCTATAGAATGCGCGACTCAAAGTCAAAGAGATAAAAGAGAGATTAACGATGTCTGCAACTGCTACTGAAAAAGCGAAAATAGTCGGGGAATTCAAAACGGCGGCCAATGATACAGGCTCCCCCGAAGTGCAAGTCGCCTTGCTGTCCAGCCGTATTGCCATGCTCACAGAGCACTTTAAAGTCCATGCCAAAGATCACCACTCACGTCGCGGTCTTCTCAAACTGGTAAGCCAGCGCCGCAAACTGCTGGATTATCTTAAGGGCAAAAGCGTTGACCGGTATCGCTCGCTGATCGAGCGCCTCGGCATACGTAAATAAGCTGTACTGTCCATTTTTCTCATTTAACGAGCCGAAGACCGCTGCTTGGCGTCTATCGGCTCGTTGTTCATTTCGCGGCGCACTATTCATTTAACGACGAATAAGAACCGCGTAAATAGAATATATAACTTATAAGGATACTCACTGTGAAGCACATAAAAAAAACATTGCAATACGGGCGCCATACACTGACGCTGGAAACCGGCGAAATCGCTCGCCAAGCTGATGGTGCCGTGTTGGTCAGTCTGGATGACACAGTAGTGCTGGTCACTGCAGTAGGCAAAAGAGATGTGAAACCCGGTCAGGATTTCTTTCCGCTGACCGTTGATTACCAGGAACGTACTTATGCTGCAGGCAAGATCCCCGGCGGCTTCTTCAAACGCGAAGGCCGCCCCTCCGAAAAGGAAACACTGACCTCGCGCCTGATCGACCGTCCTCTGCGTCCATTATTCCCGGAAGCGTTCTACAATGAGATTCAAATCGTCGCCACGGTGATGTCTTCCGATAGCGAGATTGACTCCGACATTCCTGCCATCATCGGCGCATCAGCAGCGCTGGCAATTTCCGGCATCCCTTTCTACGGGCCGATTGGGGCAGCCCGCGTAGGCTACATCAACGGGGAATATGTACTGAACCCGACCAAGGCCGAACTCGAAGAAACCGAGCTGGATCTGATCGTCGCCGCAACCGACAAAGCAGTACTGATGGTGGAATCCGAAGCCAAGCAACTGTCTGAAGATGTGATGCTGGGCGCCGTGGTATTCGGTCACAATGAAATGCAGGCAGTCATCAACGCCATTAACGAAATGGCTGCAGAAGTAGCCAATGAGCCATGGGAATGGACTCCTCCGGAAGTGGATACTGCGCTTACCGAGCAACTCAACAACTTGGCTGGCAATGATATTAACGAAGCGTACAAGATCAAATCCAAACAAACCCGCTCCGGCAAGCTGGATGAAATCAAATCCCGCGTATTGGCAGAGTTGATCACCGAAACCACCGATACCTCCCGTGCCAACCAGATCAAGGATGCACTGTTTGCGCTGGAAGCTAAAGTAGTCCGCAGCCAGATCCTCAATGGCGAGCCACGTATCGATGGTCGCGATACCCGTACCGTGCGCCCTATCACCATTCGTACCGGTGTGTTGCCGCGTACCCACGGCTCTGCATTGTTCACCCGCGGTGAAACGCAAGCGCTGGTGGTTGCTACGCTGGGCACCGGCCGCGATGAACAGGTCATTGATGCGCTGCAAGGCGAATTCACTGATCGTTTCATGCTGCATTACAACATGCCTCCTTACGCTACCGGCGAAACCGGCCGTGTAGGCACCCCAAAACGTCGAGAAATCGGCCATGGACGTCTGGCGAAGCGTGCACTACTCGCGGTATTGCCGTCTGCCGAAGAATTCGGCTACACCATACGCGTAGTGTCCGAGATCACCGAATCCAATGGTTCAAGCTCGATGGCTTCAGTCTGTGGCGGCTGCCTGGCATTGATGGACGCCGGCGTACCGGTCAAGGAACACGTTGCCGGTATTGCCATGGGATTAATCAAGGAAGGTAACCGTTTCGCAGTGCTGACCGACATTCTGGGTGACGAAGATCACCTAGGCGACATGGACTTCAAGGTCGCAGGTACTGAAAACGGTATCACCGCCCTGCAAATGGACATCAAGATCACCGGCATCACCGCAGAGATCATGAAAGTCGCACTGGCACAGGCGCAAGAAGGCCGCATGCACATTCTGGGTCTGATGAAGAGCAGCATGGATCACTCCCGCGAAGAGCTTTCCGCTTTCGCGCCACGCATCATTACCCTCAAGATCAATCCGGAAAAGATCCGTGACGTGATCGGCAAAGGCGGTGCCGTAATTCGTGCATTGACTGAAGAAACCGGCACCACCATTGATATCGAAGATGACGGTACCATCAAGATAGGCTGCATTAATGCTGAAGCCGGGGAAGAAGCCAAGAAACGCATCATGGCGATTACTGCTGAAGTGGAAGTCGGTCAAATCTACGAAGGTGCTGTACAACGTATTCTGGACTTCGGTGCGGTGGTTTCACTGTTGCCGGGCAAAGATGGTCTGGTGCATATTTCGCAGATCGCTCATCAACGTGTGAACGCGGTCAGCGATTTCCTGAAGGAAGGCCAAATTGTTAAGGTCAAGGTTGTTGAAGTCGATGACAAAGGCAAAGTACGTTTGTCGATGAAGGCTTTGATAGATCCACCTGCGAAGGAAGAGTCAGCTCCTGCTGCTGAACAGCAATAAGGGCACGCAGTATGAAAAAAGCCGGATGTGTGAACATCCGGCTTTTTTATTATCCAGGGAGTGTACGACCGAATTTACGCTATGCTTTTAGCTCCAACATAACGCGCTTCGCTTATTAGTCTTCACAAACAAGCACGCTACCAGATTTATTTGGCTACTTGCTTCTCACGAATTTCATCCAGGGTTTTGCAATCTATGCACAAAGTGGCAGTCGGGCGGGCTTCCAGACGCTTCAAACCGATTTCCACGCCGCAACTCTCGCAATAACCGTATTCATCGGCTTCCAGCTTGTTCAACGTCTCATCGATCTTCTTGATCAGCTTGCGCTCACGGTCGCGGTTGCGCAGCTCCAAAGCCATATCTGATTCCTGGCTGGCACGGTCATTGGGATCGGCAAACATGGTGACCTCGTCCTGCATGGTATGGACGGTACGATCCATATCCTGCGACAGATCGGCTTTCCACAGATTCAGGATATTGCGGAAATGTTCGCGCTGCTTTGGATTCATGTACTCCTCATCGGCCTTGGGCTGATAAGGGGTGAAATGGCGGCTAATTTCTTCAGTCATGGTCGGTTATTTTCTCAGGCCAGCTATTATAAAAAACGAGGCCATATACAGCCAAAATTTAACGAAGGCAAGAGTTTATAGAGGAATGCACAATAAATCTAGCTTCATGTTTCTAGCTTCAGGTTAACAATATTTGACTAGCAAAATCATCATCCCAACTCACGCGCTTCCAGCGCTTCCAGAGTGTTTTCCATCAGTGTTGCCACCGTCATCGGCCCAACGCCTCCCGGCACTGGAGTAATCCAGCCCGCACGCTGGCGTGCAGCATCAAACTCCACGTCACCGCAAATCTTGCCATTTTCCAGCCGGTTGATCCCTACATCCACGACAATGGCGCCATCACGCACCCATTCGCCCTTGATGAACCCGGGCTTGCCCACTGCTACCACCAGTATTTCAGCACGGCCTACAATGTCGGGCAAATCACGGGTAAAACGATGGCAAATGGTCACCGTACAACCCGCCAGCATCAACTCCAGCGCCATGGGGCGCCCTACGATGTTGGATGCACCCACCACGACAGCGTTCAAACCGTGCAGATCAACGTGCAATGTATGCAGCATGGTCATGATGCCTTTCGGCGTGCAAGGCCGCAACAGAGGGACGCGTTGCGCCAAACGCCCAAGATTATATGGATGAAAACCATCCACATCCTTTTTCGGGTCTATACACTCGATCACCAGCGAAGATTCGATATGGTCAGGCAATGGAAGTTGTACCAGTATCCCGTCTACTTCCTCATCGGTATTCAATTTGGCAATCAATGCCAACAATTCCTGGGCAGAAGACTCGGCGGGTAGATCGTAAGCCAAGGAACGAAAGCCTATCGCCTCGCAACTCTGGCGTTTCTTATTGACATAAATATGCGATGCCGGATTACCTCCCACCAATACCACGGCCAAGCAAGGCGGCCGCTTACCCGCGGATACGCGAGCCGCTACCCGTTGCCGTAAAACACTCAGCAAGTTTTCAGAGATTGCCTTGCCATCAATAAGCTGTGCCGTCATGCAGGTAGTAAAAAGAGTTTAGATATGCAATTTTAACAGATTAAAATTGACGGCAAGCGCCGATTTCGCTATAGTTAGCGCCCTTCGGGGTGTAGCGTAGTCTGGTAGCGCGCCTGCTTTGGGAGCAGGATGTCGGGAGTTCGAATCTCTCCACCCCGACCAGACATTTTTTAACTATCTTTGTCCGACAACTCTGCCCGTAGCTCAACCGGATAGAGCACCAGCCTTCTAAGCTGGGGGTTACAGGTTCGATTCCTGTCGGGCAGGCCAGTTAAAATTCAGGTTGTTCGTTTCAATGGTGGCCGTAGCTCAGTTGGTAGAGTCCAGGATTGTGATTCCTGTTGTCGTGGGTTCGAGCCC